>CAZNPD010000001.1:0-529280 GCA_964575265.1 uncultured Pseudomonadota bacterium
TGATGTTTTATAAAAATTGCTTTGAATACTATCAATATCAAAAGCGATTGTCAAAGTTTAGAATTATGTATTGCAATAGTATGAATTACGAGTGTAATTTTTTGTATCTATTATAACTATCGTTCTCGAATCACATCTTTTGCTTTTTTATCATCACGTAATCCTTCATAGCGACCAACACGCAATCGACCAGTTCGTGTCCATTCTGCAAACTTAAATTCGCCAACAAGTGTAGGGCGTACCCAATGTATGTTATTTTCTGATGCGTCATAATCAGTAAATGGACATTTCTCTGTTGCTAATGCACGTAGTCTTTTGCCAAGCATCTTTAGTGTTTTTTGATCAAATCCAGTTCCCACTTTTCCTGCATATTTTAATTTTGTTCCATCATAATATCCAACAAGGAGTGCGCCAAAATCGGTTCGTGATCCTTTTGGTTTAGTATATCCGCCAATGACAAGCTCTTGACCTTTTACACATTTAAATTTAAGCCAATCAGAAGATCGCTTATTGAGATATGGGCTATCTTTTTTCTTAGCAATGATTCCTTCCCAATGCGCTTTGCATGCTTCTTTGAGATATGCAATACCATCGGGAGACCGGTGCTTGGTATATTTGAGTATTCTATTAAATCGCAATAACTTCTTAAGAATAGTTTTTCGTTGGAGTAATGGTACATGTTTTACGTTGTACCCATCAGTATAGAGTATATCAAATATGCAGTAATAGACGGGAGTTGTCTTCTGAAGTGTGGCGATTGCTTTATTGTCTTGTATGTTCATACGAGCTTGAAGCGCTTGAAAATCGGAGATCTTTTTTTTATTAAGTGCAATGAGCTCTCCATCGATGATGAAATTATCAGCAGTCTGTTTTTCGAGCGCACTGACAATTTCAGGATATTGTCTATTTTTATTTCGTCGGTTTCGAGACATGAGATGAACGATTCCATTCTTTTTAATAGCAAGGCATCGTTCACCGTCATACTTTTCTTCAAAGATCCATTCGCTGCTTGAAAAATACTTTTTTGTTAATGTTGCAAGCATCGGTCTTTCAAACGATGGTTGTTTACTCTTTTTACTACCAGTATATGCAGAAATGGCTTTTCGGCTAACAGCTCTCTTTTTTATTCCCATTTATCTACTCAGATGATATGAGATGTTATTATGCAGTTATTGTTAATAATGCTTTCAGATATGAAATCTGTTGCACAATAGTAGGCCACCAAATAAGTGGAGTATCATAGCATGCAGATGCTTCAAGTATTGAAACATAGGATTCTAAAAGTTGGCGCCCATCTTTTTTGTTAACAAGAATAGCGGTTGCGGCATGCAGATCGGCCTCTTTTTCATGGCTTTTTACAACGCAGGTTATACCTTTGCCGGCTACTGCAAGTGCGAGTAATGTTGTTATGGTATCAACAGAAGAGGAATTGAATGTTTTATGAATGCCAACTATACTTCCAATAACTCCTGCGCATAATCCAGCTCCCCAAAGAAATTGTTTTTGATGATGCTTTTTGGCATAATGTGCTGCTTCGTGGTACAGATGCATAGTCATCTCTTCATATGAACAAGTATTTAAATATTCTTCATCGATCCAGATGCCATGTGCAGTAAATGATGAGAGCTTTGAAAAGAAGGGTCTCTTTTTATTAATCCTTTTGATAAGAATATCTTTTGTATGAGTTACTCCCATTTCTTGTAATATAGTCTCAAGTATTTCGCGAAAGTCAGGAGAAACATCTTCATTTCCAAGGATTGATGAATATGCGTGTGATAGGAATGATTCTGTGTACGAAAGAGTTGGTATGCAGAAAGATAGCATTATTGCAATACATAATTTTTTCATAAAATGCCTTTTTAATAGAAGTGCTTAATTTTTTTATACACTCTTTGCTATGTCTACCACAATTGAGTAAAGAGGATCAATTATTATTTTCAGGAATGCCTTGTTATTCCAATTGGTAGACTTTCAGTTGAATTATGTTGGTGTTTTTTTACTTGTATTGCAAATAATGTATGATATATACAGCATTTTTACATTTTTAAGCATAAGAGGAATAATAATTGTATGAACAATAATAGAGCATTACTATTACACATCATAGCGAGTTTTGTTTGTATCACTAATCAGGTAGTTGCTAACCAAGCATCTGCTATAAAAGAACCAGATGTAACATTGACATGTGATAGAAATAAAGAATATCACATTGCTGACAATCTAAAGAAACAGTTATTTTACAAAGAGCATGAATCCTCTATTAAGTATAATCAGCTTGCATCAGGTAAGCCTACATGGATTGATAGCTATCTTTGGGAACAACCTTCAATCGGTTGTCTGGTCAATGAAGAAGGATATATTTTGGGAATTAGAACAACTGGGTTTGTATGTGATGAATGGGATCATATCATTACAATGCAGAATGCAAATAAAAATAGTTATGCCCATCTTGCAAGAATATATTACATTACAGCATCTCGTATAGATACATTTAATGAATATTTATATGGAAATAAATCTGTATATAGCCAGTCACCTATCTGTGCACATATTGTTTCTCTTTTACAAAATAGGAGTAACTCGCAATGGTGGAATCATTCATTATATGTGGCAAGCCATTTCGATTCTCTTCGCTGGCGACATAATCGATTAAAGAATGAAATAATCAATAGAAAAAATAGTGAAGCGCTAAAAGAGTTTATGCAAGTAGCATTAGAATGCGATCGAACAAGACGTATTATAAGTAATCAAAAGTAATGCGTGAGTGCTTTTTATGGGGGCATTTTTATTTATCCTCAATCTGATTTATACTTAGATAATAAGGCTTCTTTTGGTATAAGAAGCCTTATTTATTAATAAATTTGGGGCTTAAAGGTAATATTTAAATGGGGATGCATTCATGAAAAATAAAATATTATTGTGCATGATTTTGAGTTTAATTTGTTTTAATAATCAAGCATTTGAGTTTAGTGAATTAGCTAGAGTTAGTATTGGGGTTTGCAGTGTATCCATTGGTATAGGATTAGGTCTTCTTGTACCAGCTATTTTAGCAGATAAATATGATGATTATAGGAAAGAATCATTACGATTAAGAAGTCTTATTGAAAGCTTAAACGCTAGAAATAGGTATCGTCCATTAATTAGACAAGAAAAGACCAATGATGGAACGGTTTATGCTATAGTCTGCAAAGATAGTGATTATGTATTTCAACAGATGACTATTCATGAGCATGACGCAGACAAATATAGTTATTATGCGCTATTGCGCGTATATTCTAGTCTTTTTTTAGAGAAAAAGGGTAGGAAATATCTTGCCGAGAATTACTCTCATCAAGAGCATTCCAATCAATTCTGGTGGGAACGTTCAAAAGAGCTGGCAGATAAATTTGAAGATTTAAATATAGAATATGCTGATAACAGCTTTGATTATACTTATCGAATGCATAAAAAATGCTACGACAGAGCAGTTTATTATATGAAGGTATATCAAGTTGGTATCGGTATTAGTATGGTTAGTGGATTTCTGGGTATGTGTGCTATACCGACATTAGCATTGATTTAAGGAATTCCGCGTGATACTATTTGCTACAAGCATTGCACATCATTTACTCCATTCCATTGCAGGAATGCAATGTGGATCATACACCAAAACTATCTTTAGTGATGGTGAGTTTTTGATAGAGATCAATCATGATGTTCGTGGTAAATCGGTATGGGTAATTGCTTCTATGCAATCACCAGCTGACAACTTGTTAGAACTCTATTTTTTACTCGATGCGCTTGATAAAGCAGGCGCTTGTATCAATCTCTTTATAACCTACTTTTCATATGCACGACAATTGTCTTTGTCTACATCACAAGCAGGTCATGTATCAGCTGTGAGTGGAATGTTGCGCCAGTTTAATCTTAATAGTTTGCATATTATGCATCCTCATACCAATCTTTTGCAAAATCTATTGCCGCATATAGTGCATATTGATATGGATTTTTTGCAACAACAGGCTGCAATGTATGATGCTCTTGTTGCTCCCGATAAAGGAGCGGAAGATCTTGTTGCAGTACTTGCGGCACAATCTCAAAAAGAAGTAATTAGACTTTCTAAAGTTCGATTAAACCATGGACACATATCTATTACTGCGGTATCAGGCGATGTAGTAGGAAAGCGTCTCTTGATTATCGATGATATTATTGCAACAGGAAGTACCATTATGCTGGCAGCAGAAGAATTAAAAAGACGGGGTGCTTTACATGTTGCAGTAGTAGCAACGCATGGAATCTTCGTTCCTGGGTCATACACAAATATTGAAAAGAGCGCAATTGACTCAGTTGTTGTTACAAACTCTCTTGCGCAATCATATAGATCATCAAAGATACAAGTGTATGATATTGGTGCGTATATTAAAAGAGTTATGCAGTCGTAGATAGTGTTATTATTCCTTCAATGATCCAATTAACCAGAGCACTCCACCTATTTGCTTGCCAACTACTAATTCAATAGTGAGATGTGTCTTTGCAATAAATGCTTCGATAGATAAACTTGGCGTTAACTTCATTCGTATAACAAAACCATCTATATCATCTATGGTATGTTCGCGATACGCTTCAATAATTCCAATAAATGCAATATCATCAAGACCCTCTGTAATATTATAGCCACAAAAGTCGTATGCAAGCGAGATACCTTTATTCAAGAGGTCTTTATCATTGTTAAGCGTGGTTATATCGCAATCATGTAATACATATATGAGCCCAACAAGATTTATCTCAATATGTTTGTTTGCTTTGTATTTCTGTTTTCTGTATACATAGTCAACAGCAAAAAAAGAAAAACAACAACCACTCTCATGACGTGCTGAGATACTTGCCTCCCATCCTTTTGTTTGTGACCATTCAGAAATTCGTATTGTTTCTATTGATACATATTCTGATCCTCTCCAATGTGGAAAACCAGTAAGAACTTGACCATTCAAACTTAGCGTGCGTGCAAGAGGATGATCAATGAGGTAGATCTTTTGATTAATTAAATATTGTCTGCCTGATTCTAAGCTCTTATTTAATCGATCTATGATTACAGCCTGTTCCGTTTTTTCAGGAAAAAGTGTATACCAATGATTTTCATGATAGCCTTTATCAGTTGATGTAACTTTGACAGCATTTCTTTTGAAGAACGAGAATATCGATGAGAGCACGAGACAAACCTTTTTTGTGAAGTGATTATATATTTCTCTATTTCTATATCATGAAACTATGAAAAAAACTATTTCTGATTATTTCTCTGATGAGCGATAATAAAATGTTGTATTTTTTGATAAATATCTTCTTGAGATACATTGAGATTGCTTGTTCCAAGCAATATATTTCCATGTAGACTACTATTAATCAAAATACCTTGAAGTGTCTCATAACAAGTTATAGATTTAATGCTATTCCATGGTATAAAGATGGGATTTCTAAGAATTATTCCTTTGATATAGGTAATACCATCTTTATTGATAGTCAGAATAGGCTCATCTTTGTGACAGTACGCTGTATATTCTATGGCAGTTACACCTACTCCCATTGTTCCAAGTACTAGTGTACTAAGAGCCATTAATAATGTGTCCTCTTCTGAGTGTATATCGTTCACAGGATTTAGGGAAAAATAGAGGCTCAATCCTGCAAGGCCCAAAAAAGATGCAGCGCTGAATAATGCTTTATAACTAGGAGTTTTTTGGTAAGCAACTAATGGTATTGGTTCATGCGTGTAATCAGAAGTAATGATAGTGTTGAAAGAGAGTAATAGAAGAGACGCGCACGTTAGCGATAATCTATATTTTTTCATTGGGAACTCTTTCGTATAAATTAATTCTATAGCTTATATCATCAAATTTTCACAAGTCTAACATCTTTGCAGATTTACGAAAATTGTACCACGGATCTTTTTTTGTGCGTAATCGCTTGAAGATATTTTTGATGGTATATTGCTGTGGGCGTGACCGTGCTAATTCAGACCATGCAAGTGGTGTAGCAATGGGTGCTCCTTCAATAGCGCGTAATGAATAACACGCAACAGATGTCTGTCCATATGAGTTACGTAAGTAATCAATAAATACACGTCTTTTTCGTTTTGATTTTGAAACTTCAACGGTAAAGAGCCTATCATATTCTACAGCTACTTCATGTGCGATACGCTTTGCAAAAGCATGCACTTTTGTAAATGAATGATGTGGAACGATTGGTGTAACAACATGATAACCTTGTGATCCGGTAGTCATAATAAATGGAACAAGATTATGCTCTTCTAGTGCTGTTTTAATAAGACGTGCAGCCTGTTTTACCGTTTTCAAATCAGCACCACTTGGATCTAAATCAAAGACAATCTTATCTGGTTTTTTAACGGATGCAATTGAGCTGAGCCATGAATGAAATACTAAAACTCCTTGATTTGCAAGATAGGCAAGTGTCTCTTTGCTATCAATAACAACAAGCGATTGAGAGTCTCCTTTGTAGAGCATAATCTTTTTTCGTTTGATCCATCGTGGAAAATAATCAGGAATCTGTTTTTGGTAAAAACCTTCATGATGAATGCCATCAGGAAATCGTTGCATGACAAAAAGATGTTCTCCTGCAAGAGCAAGAAAATGAGGAGCTATTTTTAGATAGTAAGTAATAACATCTTCTTTAGTGATATTACTCTGCGGATAGTAGATCTTTTCAAGATGTGAGAATGTTATTTGTTTTGATTTTTCTTTTTTTGTAGTCATCTACCAACTCCTTTACTAATTAGTTGCTGTCATTATAATCAGTGCAGTTGAAGAAGAAATAGCAAACATCATTATTGAAGGTTTTTTATATGAAATATCTACTATTTTTAGCATTATGTGCGCAAACATCATTTATTTTGAGTACCTTTGAGAAAAATGAAATAGAGCTTAAGTTTAAAGTTGAGAATGCAGAACAATTCCAAGAATTTAAAAAATCATTTGAGTTTGGAAAGTGGACCTATCTGCAAATGGAAGAGACATATCTCTTTGGTCATACTATTCAGCCGATTATTACTGAGAGTGGTTATAAAAAGATGGGCCAATATTTACGATTACGAAAAGATTCTGAGGGTAATCATATTACTTTAAAGAAAAGAACTAATTCTGGAGTGATTGAGCAAGAGGCTGATATCTCCGATATTTCAATATTGAAAGGTATATTTTCTGCATTAGGATATGATGATAGTGTGGAATTGAAGAAAAATAGAAAGCGATATACGGTTGGTTACAAAAAGCATTCCATCGAAGTGGTCTTTGATAGTTTTGATGAACCGGCAGCATTAGAAAATCTCGGTGAGTTTATTGAGGTAGAACTCAAGTCAAATGTTAAATCAGTTGAAAAAGGAATTAATGTATTAAAATCGTTCTTAAAAGAACGTGGACTTACGACAATCAAAAAATATCCGCCATATATTGAGCTTGCGCTCAATAGAGAGTATCAAGATCAAATAGAGATCATTGACCTCTAATTTTGAAATAGACGCAGCATTGATGATTGAGCATGCTTCAATCATTGTATGCTGCGTAGTTTGTTCAATCTAAAAGATCAAGAATGTGATTATTGTCGGTACTGATTATTGCTATCGCTGGGGCCAGATTTTTTTGTTATGAGCTTCATAATGAAGCCATATAGTCCTGATTGTACTGTGCCGTATGCTATCATACCTGCTGAAATAACGATTAAAATGATAGTAACTCCACGGCCAATAAGTCCAACGGTATGAAGTAATAACAATAGCCCTGATACCATAAGTAAAATGCCCTTGATACTGTCGGGCAATCCGTTAATGAAACGATGAAAAGCGTTCATGGTTATAACTTTCCCTTTTTAAGCTTTAATACTACTCTCCTTCTTCTTTCTCATACTAACAATCCTAAGGGCTCAAAATCAAGCTCTGTGCGATAAAAATGTATTGAATATTACTCTTTATATAAAGGTATTGTGTTTATAAATAGACAATTGGTAAATTTATGGAGTGGGGTAAAAGTCATCTTTTAGGAGGGTTATAGATGGAGTTGAGAGTGAAGAGACGATTTCTATATATGGTACGAATTTTTTTATTAATGATTGGATCTGTTTCATCATCAATACTTTCTTCGCAACAACAAGCAAGGCGTGTACCCTCATTGCAATCACTTGCTGCAAAAAAATTTGTAAAAAATTCTATATATTTATCATTAATTAAATCCTTTGATCCAACAAATCTAAAAGATCTTGCTACGCTTGATGAGCTTGATAATTTACCAGAAAATTTATATCAATTATTTAAGCAAGAAATTTTTCGATATTATGGAACTCAACTATACACATTTCTTATTCCACAGATGGAGCTGGTATATTCTGTTGAGAGTATGCATTCATTAATGGTTAAACCACTTATTAAATCTCCCTATTTTATATTTTATAATCAAACGAGCAATACTTTATATGCATGGGATGCTCTTGCTAATAAAGAAGTTAATAAAATAGAATTTCCTAAAAATATTGCCATAACAGATTTGTGTGCGCTTACCGATAGGCGTGTTGTATATGTATATAATAATCCGCAACTTATTGAGCATGATAGAATGGTTGCATGGGATGTTACTACTAATACTCAGTCATCTGAAATCACTCTCGATGAAGATGTTGAAAAAATAGTACGTATTAATGATCGTGTAGTTGGAGTGTTATCAGAATCAGCTAATGCACGTTTTTTTGAATTCCCTCTCACATATAATAAAAAAATTAAAGATGAAAGTGCTAATAATGAAATCTTAGAAGAAGACTCCCATATAAGTGATATTAATCAACTTTCATTAATTACTGTTCCACAAGATAGAGCCCCTATTACTAATATTGTTTGTATGAATGATTCTAAAGCTGTGCTTGTATGTGGCAGTGGATATATCTATACAATTCCTAATATTTATAGCGATAGAACACCGTTATTGAATCCAATAAATACTCATTCTTATCGACCGAGAGTAGCACGAGTAAATGATCATGCTATTGCGGTAGTAGCAGAAAAAGGAAGAGTGCTCAAAATATGGGATGTTAATTCTAGAAATCAACTTGCAGCTACGAGTTCTGGTAGTGATATTACGCAATTTTTTGTCTTGAATGAAGAGAGTATATTTATAAAAAAGCTTCATAACTATTACCTCTATTCATATCAGGAAGACAAGGAATTAGCACGTCAAAGAGCAACGTTAACCCTAAAAGCTCAATGGCGAGGAAGTCTTTATCTTATTGGCTCGATCTATCAATTGAATTCATCTACATTGTTATTTACAACATATGCTGGGGATCTCTATCTTCAGTCATTAAACGAAAATAAGACTACATTTTTAAAAAGTCAGTTTCAACAGAAGCTTTCGATTATAGGTGATAATACCAGCGATATGTCAAACTTATTACTCTATTCTTTTTATTGGTATCAATATGGTTCCTATAAAAAAGATGGAAACAATATGCAAGCATTATATCGCTATAATTGGCAGTTTGATCAGATCCCACACATTAAGCAATGGGTATTCTTGTATATGATTGCATATGCTCAGACAAGCAATAGAAGGTGGACAGTAGAGCAAAAGAATGCATTATTGCAGATATTCCAAAAAGTCTTTTTAGGTGATGCAGCGTTATCTGGTATTGGATCTCAAATTAAATGGTATATTGAGCACATTATTCCAGAAATTGAAAAATCAGAGGTAGAGCCAAGTAAATCGATACAAGAGACGCTATTGCAGAAGAAGCGTTATCGTCAAGAAGATGAAAAGGGTAAAGAGCCAATGACTGAGCAAGAGAATTATGCGTATGAGCAAGAGCTCCAAAGACAAAAGCGACAAAAACAAGATACCTCGTACACAAGTAGCGATGAAGAATAAGATATACGGAAGGTTATTAGTATGAAGATGCGTTTTATTGCAATAATAAGTTGTCTATTATTACTATGTGATTCACATGCTCAAGAAGGACTTCCGTTTCCTCAATTATCGACGTTAGCAGCTGCAAAAAAGATTGAAACATTAATTCATAACTTTGATCCTTTGAATGAAAGTGATGTTGATTTCTTAACTAATCAAGTGGATACTCTCTACGAAAAGTATCATAAATCGTTTTTGCATGCATTGTTACTCTATAATACAAGTCAGATAGATAAGTTATTTTATAATGTCTTAAATATAGAAGTTTTCGCAAGCCAGGAATCGGTTGATGAGCAGGGTAAAATGGAACCACTACGTGTTGCGGCATTGCCACGGTCATCATACTTGGTAATTGGTAAGTATGGTGATCATGTAATGAATCTTATTCATATGATAACACCGCTTGAGATTCCAACAAAGCAAGAGAATGATGTAACAGTATTTGACTTTACGAGAGATCCTAGTGCTGTTACAAGCCTTATACCATTGCCCGAGGGAAAGCTATTAAGAAATATCTTAGGGTTGGCCGAACGTCGCGTGATCTGTGTATACGAAGATAGCATTAGTCATGAGCAAAATGCTGGTATATGGGATGTTCAAAATAAGAAACATTTGTATGATGTTATTAGCGATATTGATATGATAGAAAGAATAGATGCACAAACCTTCCTTACGGTGAGTGATGATATTATATCTATATGGAAAGTTCCTACTGTAGATAGTACACGAGTAACGATTATTCCTCATCCATCAGCTACTATAGATATTTCAAAATATAATGATGAGATACAGCAGATTCTTCCTATGACTGATACGTCATTTGTAGTTGCGTTTAAAAAAGGAAAGATTCTTCTGTGTGATATAGCGGGTAACATACGTAATGATGTTATTGATACAAATTTTAAACATCCAGAAGTAAAACGGGTAAATGATACGACCATTGCAGCAAAGGCAGCGGATGGAAGAGTACTCAAGCTATGGGATGTAACATTACGTAGAAAAGCTCCAGCTGCAAGTGAAGTAAATATTACAGAATATATTACGTCATTTTTTGTAATTGATGAACAAAGAATATTTGTGCAACGTGGTCCACTATATCGTATCTATTCATATGAAAAAGGTAATAAAGGACTTACGCGACTATTCCAATTTGGTCATCCTGATGATTTAGCAAACGTTATTAAGAGTATTACTAAAATAGCAGACAATGTATTGTTGACACTATATACCGATGGTATAGTCGGAATCTTTGTTATGAATTCAAACAATCCTTATTTTTTTAAAGTATATGAGCCATCTAATCCAAATTTTTCTAATGTATATTACCCAGTAGCTCTATTACAATATCCAACTCGATGGTTATTATTTGGCAATGTTGATCATAACGATGTGATATATGAACGGGATTATTATTTTTATGAATTAAAGACACTTTCTCAATGGATCTTTGCCTATATTATTGGTCATGCAGGCATATATCAGCGGCAATGGACGCAAGCACAGAAAGAAAAATTGATAGCGTTATTTAAGAATATTTTTATTAAACAATTTGAATTGGTTGCGAACGATCCACTTACTATTGGATATCAGATTTGGAATTATATTCAGTCAATTGTTCCTATTACACAGCCAGCATTTGTGCCTCCTGTGCAATCTACAAGTGCATCAAAACATGAGCGTGATCAAGAGGGTGATACCGACAAAGGTAAAGAGCCGATGACGGAAGATGAAGAGCGTGAATATGAAAGAGAATCGCAAATAAAAAGACGAAGGCTTGGGGAGCAGTAATCTTAAAAATAGTAATGAAAGACAAAGAGTATACGAAGATTATAGAGTGGATCAGCATTAACGACTTTACCACTTGTTGTTATGGTGCCGTATGTTGCACGAGTATATTCAAGCTCAATACCGGCAACGAATGGATCGAAGTGCATGCGTAGACGTGGTGCGATACGAAATACTGTATCAACGTCAGGTTGAAACGCGTAGATTAATGACTCGGTAGTTCCATCTTCACGAGTTCTTGATGGAATAATGCTCTTTAATGCGCCAAGATTTTTTGTTCCGCCAATGAATATTCCGGGTTCAAATTTCTTGTTCCATGTGAAATCAAACCATAGACTAACATTATGAAGATTTGTATACGTGCGCGCATCAGTTATGTGATCAATCGAATGAACAGCGTATCCACCAAGCATATTATATTCATTATCATTTTGTCCATAGGTGAATTTAAGGCTTGCAATGATATCATTCCATGTAAATGATGTGTATGCAATTGCAGAAACGCTAAATAATTTTTCTATGTTTTTAATATTCTTTTCTGTCTTTACGCGAGGAACGATACGTACAAAGTCTATTCCAACACCTGTAGTATTCAGATCATCTTTATAAAACACCTGCGCATGTAAGTTTGGCAGTATTGCGCGACGGATATAGATTGATGAATCACCTTGTGGGCCCGTGCTTATAAAATCGATTTGCGTTGCAGCCATAGCAATGCATGTTATTGATCCATTGGTATATGTACATCGTATTTGAGGAGCACGAGCAATAGGCTCCATTGGCCGACCACAATTATATGAAAGAACTCGCGGATAACAATTTTCGCTAAACATTGGATGCCATGCTTGTCCTGCTAAAAAAGATATGTTCTCATTATATAAGTGAACATATGCTTGTCGTAATCTAAAATGGTCAATCGTGAATGAAAGACCAATAAAATCTGATGATACAAATAATTCGGGTGTAAAGTTTCCTATGTCAGGAGCTCTGACACTCATATCTACTCGAGTTTCAGTAGATGAGGATCCTATCCTATCTTTACTATTAATATCATTACCATTAGCATCATAAAAGCGGTGTCGCGGTAATACCTCACTAAGCGTTTCTTCGTCAACAATCACTTGTCGAGAATCATAAAAACTATGATTGGATATGAATCCTGAAAAAGAGACATTGTATTGATTCCACCATGCAGGTTGAGGAACTATTTCCTGCGCATTACTTGCTGTGCATAGCAATAATAAGAAAAGCATAGATGCATTGTAAGAATGCTTCATATGGTATCGATCGCCTTTTTAAAATCTATATATTTTTTGTATATATATACCTACGTTAACTGTAGCGTGGCTGTATAATATTGCAAACTCTTTACATGACAGATTGCTATACTGAGTAGAACCCTTCTATAGGCCATGCGAAGGAACAATCAATATGCGTATCCAGTAACATCTGATGACGCACGAGAAATTGAACATTTTGTATACCATCTATTGTCTCTCTTAATGTCTTTAATAATCCTTCAAGAAGCATCCACTTGTGGAATGTTGATGATTCTTTAGGCAGAGGATTTCTATCAAATGATATATAGAGTCTATTCTTTGAAGGACAAAATCGACAGAGCTGACATGCTATCTGTTTTACTTGATTACTATCATCATTAATTATAGATAACCATGCATTAATAATCTGTTGTACATTTATTTCATCATCTGTTGTCCAGAGTATTGTATGATGTTCTACTTTCCAGTTAGAAGAACCATACGTATATACTGGTATTTCCTTACGTATCGTTTGAGCAGTCGGTTTGACACACAATTTTTCATATATGTGAGGCATGCGTATAATGATTATTTCATGTTGTAATGCATAGAGGAGTAGGCCACATATGAATGTTATAATTGATGTGAATAGAATAGCTCTGTTCTTTTTCATGAAGATTACTACATATCGATTTGCACAATTGCATTGGTTAATGTATCAATACATAATACCCAATCATTTTTTTGTGTAAATCCAAATTCTATATATATGCTTGGTGCAATGACGCCCGTTAATAGGCGGCATGGTATGGCATATGGACCAGTAATGGTAAATGATAACTCAGATTGTTCAAGAGCATAATGCAATTTTTGTGCAAGAGATGATGACATTGATAGATTGATGCGATGGGCTTGATTATAAGGAATGAATGTTAATGTTCCAGGAGTGAGGCTCGAGTCAGTTCCTGTTTTTGTGTAAAAGAGTGTTATTGATGGTTGTTCAGATGTGTAGTAGCAACCGAGTGAGAAATAGAGATTAACTCCAAGTCTGTTTGCGCTCTGGGCTGATTGAAGAAATGTATGTGTATCATGCAGTGATCTACTTATCATGACAGTTATATCAGATCGCTTCTCTTCTATGGTCTGCTTGAGTCTTTTTGCCAGTTGATACATAATACTTCGCTCAAAAGAATCTTTAATTGTTCTTCCGATATGCTGTGCATCACCCACTGGATCAAGCATTATAATTGTTTGCGCATTACATGTAATAATACATAACAATACAATGAAAAGGGATAGTCTATATATTATCGACATGTAAGATCACTTGTTAGAAATTCTTTTAAAAATGTAACACGCTCAATTGACTTATTATTTCGTATAGCCATTGCGATTGCTTTTGGTTGGCCAATTAATATGCATAATTTTTTTGCACGAGTAATTGCTGTATATAACAAATTTCTTTGTAAGAGTGTATAGTGTTGCATAAACATAAAGATAATAACTGCATCATATTCTGAACCTTGGCTTTTGTGAATAGTAATGGTGTATGCAAGTACCAATTCATCAAGTTCATTGGTTTCGTATTCTATGTCTTTATCTGCAAATGTTACGCATATAGTTGCATCGTGTTGATTAATTTGTTTGATATATCCGATGTCGCCATTAAATATATTCTTATCATAGTTATTCTTTATTTGCATGACACGATCACCAACTTTAAATGTTGTTTGTCCATGTGTATATGTAGGCGATGCGAGAATGTTTAACTCTTTTTGAAGATGTTGATTAAGTATGAAGGTGCCAACTGGACCACGATTCATTGGTGTAAGAAGCATAGTGTTATCATGTGTAATACGATATCGTTTTAGCACATTATGCATAATGTGATTGACATGAAGAAGAGCGTCAGTCGCTTCTTGTTCTTTAATGAATACAAAATCAGGTCGCTCTAAGGTGGTATCACATACAGGGAATTCACCATTATTGATACGGTGTGCATTTGATATAATCATACCATTATGTGATTGACGAAATACTTCACTCAATTGTGTTGTCTTAACATATTCACTTGTAATCATATCATGTAAAAAGTTTCCAGCACCAACAGCAGGAAGCTGATTAGTGTCGCCAATAAATACAAGGTGCGCATGGCTGGGTATTGCTTTCAGTAATGCATGAGCGAGAAAGATATCAATCATTGATGATTCATCAATAATAATAAAATCAGCAAGAAGAGCATTCTGTTCATTCTTTGTAAATCGCATAACGCTTGCATCAAATTCAAGTAAACGATGAATAGTAACTGCTTCATGATGCGTGCTTTCAGACATACGCTTTGCAGCACGACCAGTTGGAGCTGCAAGTTTAAACCGTATTTTATTCCGTTTTAAAATGGTGATCAAATTTTTTATGATCGTTGTTTTCCCTGTGCCAGGACCGCCAGTAATAATTGATACAGGATGTGTAAGTGCATGGATAATAGCTCTTTGCTGCTGCTCGTTAAGTGGTTGTAATTGTGATGTTGTAGGATTGCGTAACCATGCATAAATAGTATCAACGTTATACGAATATGTTCTCTTTGTTGAGTGAAATAATCGTATTTTGTGAGCAACAGAATATTCAGCATTATAATGGGATGCAAGTCCAATATAATGAGAGTTATTATGTGTAATTAATGCAATTTTTCGTTCATCATATAATTGGTGTAATGCTGTTTTACAATGATCATCAGCTTGCTCAAGCTCTAATAATATTGCTACTTCCTCTTTTAATTGTGAGATAAGTGTATAGAGGTGGCCATCTTGTGCGCGTGAGTTGAGATAATGAAGAATTCCCGCAACAATTCGTTTGGGAGTCTCTTTAGTAAATTCCATATTGAGTGCGATGGTGTCTGCTGTCTTAAATCCAATACCCCAAATATCTTGAGCAAGACGATAGGGATTCTGCATAATAACGGCAACCGCATCATTACCATATTGCTTGTAGATCTTATATGCATATGTTGTTGAGAGTCCTTTTTCTTGTAAAAATACCATAATGTGCGACATCTCTTTTTGCAACTGCCATCCTTCTAAAATTCGCTCTACTCGTTTAGGCCCCAAACCATTGATTGATAAAAGACGATGCGGCTCTTTATCAATGACTTCAAGAACTGCAGTGCCAAATGCTTCAATCAATTTTTCTGCATATGTGGGACCAATTCCCTTGATAAGGCCGGATGAGAGATATCGATGCAAACCTTGCTTACTTGTTGGAAGATGAGTGATGCATGAGGCTACTTCAAATTGTTTACCAAATTTAGGATGCGAAATCCATGCACCTTTGAGAGTTAATGATTCTCCTGGATGCAAAGATGCAAGTTGACCTGTGACGGTAATAGTTTCACGTGACTGTGTCTGTATTATACCCACAGCAAAGCCACTCTGTATATTTTGATATACAAAACGCTCAAGAGTTCCGCATAATTCATCAGTATATTGCATGCTAAAGATATGAATAGAGTGAGAAGGTATATAAGTTTGTATCTTTAGAAGAATACTTCTTTATCACGGTAAAAACAAGTGGCTTCAATAATGACCAACTCACATTTGATTCAGTCTATTACCATATTAAATATAGCATTATACATCATACAGAATATCCTCATGATTGCCCATTATCTCATCATATTCTCCATAGAGCATATTTTTTGATGATGTTGGTTCTTGTGATCGATACGCATTAAATTGTGCAACCATTGTTTCAACTGCATTGGCAGTAATATTTTGTATTTTAATATCATCAATGATATTGAATTTTATATATCGTAAAAAATTATTTTGCCAGATGTAATCATATTCTTCAGGAGATGCGGCAATAATTGGTTGTAGGAACATTTTTATTCTGCTCCATTTATCTTTGCGCTGTCTTAATTGTTCACGAGCTTTAGGACAGCTCTCCATCATATCATTAAGAAAATTGATAAGGTCTTTACAAAAATGATTGAATGCTTCAAATGAGGATATTTCTTGATCAAAGTATTCTTCTTCAACTTCTTCTTTTACATGTGCCCAACGAAGAAAGATACTATCGGCTGAGCAGATGCCGCGTAATTTACATGAGCTCTCTATCAAAAGTGCCATCATATGCTTTGGTCCGCGAATTCTTTTGAATTTCTCAGCATGACGATCAAGATCATCTTTTGCTTGTATGAGTAATTCTTCGAGTGTAGTTTTAATCTGTTCAAATGCTTCAGATGTATACAAGTCTTGCTCAGTCGTTATCTTTTTCTCAATAGCTGCAAGAGCAAGTGTGCCATATGATTTTTCTCCAAAGATGTAGGGAGCTGTTTTATCTTGTGGATTACCTTGCATAATGTATAAAATGTCTCGATAAAAATCGATCATAAGTTCGAACGTATTTGCGTTTACTAGTTTTCCATCGGCAATAGCTATAATGTGACTATCAAGACGCAGCCCATACAGTGATAACATGTGAAAGCAGAATAAAGCAATAGATGTACGCTTTGCATACATGGGTATGTGCTTCATATCATTCTCCTTTTTTAAGTATCCTAACTCCTAAAATGAAGTTTCTATGCTTATTGCAAGCGTATAATCTTTTCCAATTCCGGCGCTTATCATTGTTTTGTCAGCGATGAATGAAAAGTGCCAATCTCGTTCAGGAGTGTAATGAGTATAGACAACACTTCCCATTATTTTGTTTTGATATGCAAATGGCATCTTCGCTTTGTATCGATTGATGCGCGTTAATGTTTCTGGCCCTGCATGTGGCACTCCAAGATGTTCTGTACTTTGTACCCACCAATCAGTTCCTACTATAAGTCCCCAATTATTATGTGCCCAACAAAATTGTGATGTTGTTCTAAATATAAATCCTTTATGTATTGGTGTGTCAAGGGCTATTGGATATGCACGATCAATAAGCTCTCGCTCAAGAAATAAGAGATTGCTTTCCGCTTGATCTGGATCATCAAAGTCACGTTGTCTAAATCCAACGCGATCGGGATTTTTTATAAAAAATCGTTTTCGTAATGCAGAAAATTGGTATTCGATAGACATACGATTATTAAATGATACCTTGTTAGCCCATGGCCATTTTAAAAACATCGCTAATGGAGTCTTTGTTCTTAAAAATGCACCAATGCCAAAGTGACCACCATTACCCAATGAGGGTTCTAAAAGATTGGCTGACAATCTGTCAAGGGCGCCAAGTGCAAATGATTCGATGATACATCGAGCCTCTTGTTCTAATTGTTCTTGTTGTTCTGGAGAAGAGTTATAGACCATTACAATATCAAAGAGTCGTGAAAAATCGATAAATGGTTGGCAGCTCGGTTTTGGGAAGATAGTTCCCATCATTCCGTTTTTAAGAGAAAAAGCAATCGGCAATGTGGTGAATAATCCAAGCCTCAAACTAGGAACTTTTTTAAACAATTTAAAATCGAGCTCAATACGCATATCCCCAAATCCAAGCTTATCACTGATGAGATATCGCTCTTGAAATTCTTTTTGTTCTTTTTTTGTAGTAGCACCAAATTCATGCTCAATAGCTTTTTGTTCTTTATCAGTTAAATAGAAGTTACGTTCATGATAATAGAATGGATAGAGTATACGTAGATGGATATTACGATAATGACCAAGAAACTGTAACATAAGACCAGCACGACGATCATTTACAGTTGTGTTGCGAAACAGATTCAATATACGATCGAGATCAAAATCAAAATTAGCACTTGAGAAAAACTCTTCA
Organism: uncultured Pseudomonadota bacterium; assembly: GCA_964575265.1. GTDB lineage: Bacteria > Babelota > Babeliae > Babelales > Vermiphilaceae > CAZNPD01. Next base: position 18,731 of record CAZNPD010000001.1, read on the forward strand.
AATCCAGGTAGCGTTGTTATGTTATCAATTAATCCGATAAGCGTCTGTTGTTTAAGATCAAGATATGATTTGATATCAGAACTATGACCCGTAAAATATGATCGAAGTGTATGGTTATAAAATATATGAGCAACAAACATACGATCTCTCTCTACTTTGCATGGTCGAGGTTCTGTAAATGGCAAATCAAGAAGGCTTCGTTGATTAAGTGCATTTGTTCGTTGATAAAATGGTGATTCGAGTACTTTAAATGCACCGACTGCTTGCAATGCAAGAATAATTTCTTCTGGTGTAAACCGATACTGATTTGAGTGAGTAATATCAGGAACAGGAATGTTGAAATAATCAGGATCGACAGTTGCAAGATTGATTATTTCAGGTGAATGAGATTGCGTAACGTCGGGAAGCTGAAAGTCAAAATCACTTAAAGTATATGCGCTATATGTATGTATGAAATGCATGCAAATTGATAGAGCAATATATCTATATTTTTTCCAATTCATAGCTACTTGTGTGCTTTCACTAATATTAATTTTGCTTTTTTATTATATTCTAAAGATAATATTACAAATGAGATCCTACTCTCGTGCAGAGTATTCAGTCTACTTGATTTTATATATCCTGACAAAAGCTCTGCAAAATCGATACTGTCTGCTGTTAATATCATGTGAAATCTCAAAGGTTTATAAGGTTTATAATGTTTGTACATGAGCCTCGTTATTTTATTGTGGAAGGTAATATTGGAGCCGGAAAATCAACATTTTTACGTGTATTAAAAGAATATCTTGATGTTCATGTAGTTCCTGAACCGATACATAAATGGCAAAATATAGGCGGACATAATTTACTTGAAAAATTTTATGTTGAAACACATAGATGGGCATATAGTTTCCAGACGTATGCGTTTGTGAGCCGAGTTATTGAACAAGCAGAGCATGCGCGTAAACATCCGAATGCGATACATATTGTTGAGCGCTCAGTATTTTCAGATCGATATTGTTTTGCATATAATGCGTATGAACAAGGATTTATGACTGATCTTGAATGGAAACTATATCAAGAATGGTTCGATTGGCTTGTCTGTAATTACTTACCAAAGCCAGCCGGCATTATTTATCTTCAAGCAAATCCAAATACATGCAATACGCGTAACCATATTAGAAATCGGTCTGAAGATGTTGGTGTAAGTATCGATTATTTACAACAGCTACATGCTAAGCATGAACAATGGCTAATACATAAAGAAGGTATTGCAGAAAATCTTCGCGCTATTCCCGTACTTACGATTCCATGTAATAGTGATTTTGTAAAGAATGAAGAAGTTCAGCAGAATCATATGAATTGCGTTGCTGCGTTTGTTACGCAACATACGGGGAAAACTATAGCATTAGAACATGAATTGAAACAGGTACGCGTATAGCATATAATATTGCATATCAAGTAATATTCCATTTTATGCATACTGAATCAAAGAAGGAATAGAGATCATGAAATCCATGTATTTCTCTATGATATACCTGGCTCTTATATCATCAAATTGCTTTGCGAGTGATGTCTTATCAATAAGGAGAGCTATAAAGCGCCTTGCTACAAAGTGGGATTTTGATCTGAAAGATCAGATGTTTGCACTTGTTTATCTCAAGAATGAACCAGATGATTATCGATGGAACTTCCCTCCAGGATCTGGGTTGCTTATAGATGATTACACGAATGAGATCCATTCAACAATTAAGGATGGAGTGATATTTTCTTACTTGATGCCACGTAATAGTAAGTTGGAAAGAATGCCTGTGTTATTTATAAACGATGAAACACGTGAGCATTTTTATAAACGATATCTTGCTTTAATTGGATCTAAAATAGAGCATGGTGTTGAACTTCAAAATGACTGTCCTCTCTATGAGATGCAAGAATCTACTAAGAAATTTAAGCTTATCTTTCCCATAGGGTGTAATGTGGATACATTTATGGAACGGAATAAGCGAGCAACGCTTCAGTTTATTGTTTCTGGAAATAAATTCTATACGCGTCCTGCTCTATTGGCTAAAGATTTTAGTCATGCAATAGAGATAATACCGAAAGATGAACGGTCATATCGTTTGATGGATGAAATAGTAGAAAAGAAAAAGCAATGTTCAACTAGGATCAGAGGCAACTTTCTCGCGATAGATTTGCGGGATTGTTTTGAATTAAATGTCGAATGCGAAGCTTCTTGTAATGTAAGAACAGAGCTTAATAGCAAATTACTGCAGTAATGAGAAATAGCGTAAGGGGCTATTGAGCGAAATTTTTAGATTTAAAGGATCGTCTTTCATGAATATATTCTACCTCATGATTGTATGTATGACTATGAACTTCAGTTGCTATGCAGGTGAGTTAAATAAAAGTGCAGAAAATGTCGTCTACACGATAGTTGAAGATGGTAGAATTAATTTTGCATTTCCAAGCACTGTTATTATCAATAGCTATATGTTACAGAATGATTATCGCACTCTCCGATATCATATAGAAGAGGTTGCTTCCAATCAAATCGAGGTAAAACCGAATTTTAACTCATACATAGTTCCCTTGAATCCTAACGATTATAAGGCTCGCTTGCTTAATCTAATTCCAGTCGATGAAGAATCAAAAAAAATTTTTATGGAGTGGTATAAATCGGGTCAATTATATAATAAATTGAGCAATGATACTGTGAAGGTATAAAATATGTATGTGTTGAGCATTGTGCTATCTTTTATTTGTCCTTGTAAAAAATAGAAAATATGCGCTAGAATACAATCATACCGAGTGTTAAGTACTAAACATGTAAACGAGTGCAATTTCAGGAGGATATATTTTATGGATTCAGTATTCTATGCTCAAGCAGCAGCATTTTTTGGAGCTGCCCTTGCAATAGGAATTGGCAGCATTGGGCCTGCAATCAGTCAAGGTATGGTAGGAGCAAAGGGCTGCGAAAATATTGGAAAATATCCTGAAAGTTCATCCGATATTCGTTCAGCTATGTTCTTATCAATGGCTATTATTGAAACGGCGCTCTTATATTGCACGGGCATAGCGGCACTTCTTATATGGGTTGGAATGGGTCTTAAATAATCTATTGCGGTATGCCATATCATGAATATCAACCTTACGCTTCTTATTCAAATTGGTAACATTGGACTTGCATATGTCGTATTACGATACTTGCTCTTTGATCCAGTTATGAATGTTATTGCACATGAAGAGAGTAATCTTGAGAAGTATCGAAAAGATATAATGAATGCGCAAAAATCTATAGATGCACGCGAAATTGAGATATCCGTTTTAAAGCAAGAGTGCTATGATTTTTGCGATAAGCACAAACCATCAGAAGATCAAATTCAACCCACGATTCTTGAAGATATTGCCCCTAAATATGAGATAAAAAGATCGACTGAAGAAGAGATTGATGCATGTGCGCAGCACATATCTGTAGAAGTATCAAAACGAATAGAGCATATATGATGACGATTGCTGATATCTTCTTATATATCAAGTTAAATATTATTTCAATACTATTTCGATTGATCAACTTTGGAGTTCTTCTATTTTTAGCGCGTTATTTTTTTTATCGAACTATTAAACCAATGCTTGAGCGCTTTGAACACGATAACCAAGCGTATAAGGGAAGCTTACAAGAACAAATGCAGGCGCTTTCCTACCAAAAAGAGCAGATGCTTCATGCTGTTGCTCAACAAGAGCTACGCATGGCATTATTAAAAAAGAATGTGCTTACATGGCGCGAATCGATTGATCAAGATGTTCGTGATCGTGATCAGTATATTCAGAATCAGAAAGAATATATGCTAGAGCGAGCAGAGCAGCAACAAGCCTTGCTAGAAAAAGAGTATCTTGCGCGCATTGTTCTGCCAAAAGCAGTTAATATGACTGAAAAAGAATTACGAGAGAAATATAAGAATTCAGAATTAGGAAGAACATATATAGCTCGTATTATTACATCGCTTGAGAAGGGTGTGTGATGATATCACAAGAGACTATAGAACTTCTTGCAAAGCGATATGCGCAAGCTTTTATGCGAGTATATGATAAACAAGTTACGTTTGCAGATGTCGAAACGTTACATGCATTTATACTCTATGGCAAACGATGTCGCTCATCATTTTCAATATTATCGTTACCATCATTATCTGATGACGACAAAATTAATGTGTTGCGTACAATTATGCAACGATTAAAAGTATCGTTAACGTTTATGCCGATAGTTGAGTTGCTTGTTATTTCAAGACGCATCAATATTCTCTTTTTGGTCTGTGCAATTATACAGAAAATATATTACATGAATCATCGCATCATGAGATGTCGACTAAAGAGTATGCCCGATTTATCAGAAGAACAATCGAATGTTATTGCTCGCTGGATAGAACATAAAACAGGTTATACTGTTCTCTATTCATATGAGCGTGATTCTCAGTTGATAGCAGGAATGAGAGTAGAAAGCGATACAATTGTGTGGGAGCATTCCATACAAAAGCAATTACGACTTATTAGGCGCGTTATACCATAAACTATGAAGGATACGCATGGATATTAAATGTACAGATCTTGTATCGTTATTTGAACAATCGTTACAAGGGATCTCACATGAAAACCTTGATGAGATAGGAATAGTTGTTCGAGTAGGAGATGGAATTTGTACAGTACATGGTTTAACGCATGCAATGTATAATGAGTTGATCGAATTTGAAGGTGGTAATAAAGGAATTGTTCTACAATTAAATGAAGACTCAGTATCAATATTTTTGCTCTATTCAACTATTATGGTTGATGAATTAGAAGTTGCTCGCAGAACAAAAAAGGTATATCAAACGCCGGTTGGAGATCTATTGCTTGGTCGTATTATTAATGCAGCAGGTGAACCTATTGATGGTCTTGGTGCACTTACTAATATGCGTATGGAATCTATCTTTGCAGACGTTCCCGGTATTATTGAGCGTTCTCCGGTGAATGAATCACTTGAAACGGGGATCCTTGCTATTGATGCATTAGTACCAATAGGAAAAGGTCAACGTGAATTAATTATTGGTAATCGTGGTAGCGGTAAATCTTCTATTGTTATCGATACTATTCTGCATCAAAAAGATAAAAATGTGATATGTATCTATGTTGCAATTGGTCAGCGACAAGCAAATATTGCTAAAATGGCTCGATTATTAGAAGAGAATGGTGCGCTCTCATATACCACTATCGTATGTGCTGAAGCGGGTGAAGCTGTACTCAATCAGTATGTAGCGCCGTATGTTGGCTGTACGATCGGAGAATATTTTAGATCGCAAGGTAAAGACGCATTGATCATTTACGATGATTTAAGTAATCATGCGGTAGCCTTTCGAGAAATGTCACTTTTGCTACGGCGTGCTCCTGGTCGTGAAGCATATCCTGGTGATATATTTTATCTACACTCTCGACTACTTGAACGTGCGGGGAAGCTTGCATCGGGTGGGTCATTAACTGCGCTACCAATTGTTGAGACGCAGAGTGATGATATCACAGCATATATTCCAACGAATTTAATATCGATAACTGACGGTCAGATATTTTTAGATACGCAGTTGTTTAATCAAGGTGTGCGACCAGCGGTAAACGCTGAGCTGTCGATTTCGCGTGTTGGTGGTTCTGCGCAAACAAAAGCAATTAAGAAAGTGACTCGTGCGCTTCGTCTTGAGCTTGCACAATATCATGATTTAATAAGTTTTGCTCAATTTGGAACCGAACTTGATGAAGCATCTAAGCAGCGATTAGATCGTGGATCACGTGTAATAGAATTGCTTAAGCAAGCACAACATGTAACCTATTCATTTGTTGATAGCACGTTAATGCTCTATGTGCTGCAGAATGGATTCTTGGATGCTATCGATATTAAGCAAGTACATTCGTTTGCAATACAATTTGTGAGTTATGTAAAATCGGTTTACAACGATCTCTATCGTACCATTCTTACAACGCAGGATATGAGTGATGCAACGATTGCAGAGTTGCAAACAATTGCGCAAGAATTTAGTGCGATCTTTGTTGTGCCGTCTAATCAGCTGTAAATGATAAACAGAATAAAATTAAATTTGTGATTTTTGTACGGTATTATTATACTACTTTGTATATGATTTTACTGAATTTTAGACTCATATTCTTATCTTTATGCAATACTGACATATAATTCTCGTGCCCGTAGCTCAGTTGGATAGAGCGACGGACTTCTAATCCGTAGGTCGCAGGTTCAACTCCTGCCGGGCACACCATACTTCGCCAAGGCTTCGTATGGCATGGCCATTTCTTCTGAGGAAATAATAAAATATTGGTAGAACAAATCGAAGTATGTCCTGTGTAGCTTTATGCGAAGGATGGACTGGCGCGGCTGATAAAAAAGCTACTTTGCCAAGGCTTCCATCTTTTCCAAGGCTACGATGGACAGGTCGTATGACATGGCTACCTAAATAGCTGTAGGCAAGTTTATCTATCCTAGTTTTAAATTAAGATGGGAAGAAGATATTATCCCATTAAAAACAATTTAATTTTAATATCCCTTATTTCAGAAATTGATACTCTTTAGAGCCTGGAAATGCTGAAAAATAAACGATAATAGTCTTGTGGGTGTGCAGGTCTATTTAGTAAAATTATGCTATAAGAGTATCTGGAGTATTGAGAGGATATTGTATGAAGAAAATGGTGGCAAAGATATGGTTATTAGTATCGATAAGTATCTCATCAGTCTATACAATGGAAACTATGGATTTACAGTCTATAAAATCAATAGTTACAAAAATAGCTCAAGAGACTGCGCAAGATATAGGAGATGAGCTCTATACTACTATCAGAAATAGGTTAATCATCGCGGCTGTTATAGCATCCGCAATTATAGCGACTCAGTATTATTTGAAATTAAAAAGTAGAGATAAACAACCGGTATCAGAATTGGAACCTACTGAGATACCGATAAGTGAGCATTTGGATACTAGTAAAGAAGCTCAGCAAGAAGAAGGTTTACAAGAAATGGATGATGGAGCAGGAGTTGGTGATTATCCTTTAGATGAAAGTGATGTAACTATAGCAGAAGTTGAAGAAAGATTTGAAGCAACAGTAATCAACTTTAAAAGCGATGGATCTGTTGATGTAATAACTATTCCTGAATATGCTTTAGAGCCAAATACTATTATTGTACAAGATAATGGGAATCCATATGCTACTGTAGTACAAGCAAAGGAATATAAAAAATATAGAGATTTAATCTCTTTGATCAAAAATCATAGAAAAAAACTTAGTTCAAGTCCAAGTAATGAAGGACAAGCGCCATCATATATACAAGAACTCCAAGAGCGATTAGGAACACGATCATCAAGAAGATCTTTGCATAGACAACCTATTACAGTACTTACGAAAGATGCAGTCGATAGTATTCTGTACCCGGCATCGAGCAGAAGTGTTCAATTGCCTGGTATGGCTCAATTATCAAGTAAATAAAAATATATTGTATAGTCTTTAAAAGAAGAGAGGCCTATCATTATTTGATAAGCCTCTCTTCTTTTATTCTATTATCATACCTTGACAGTAGATCTATCCTGATCTATACAGAGGGAATGAATGTAATGAATTATTTTCTCTTATTTTTCATAAAAAGGATGATAGCATGAAGTCTTTATAATGTGTATGGTTATTGACGTTGTTTACGTTATCGCATGCAGAATTTACATCTCATGCTATGGCACATGCGTTACACATTCCAGTAGATATATCAGCGCGTATTATTGAAAAGATTGCTCATATAGATCGAATCAACACTTCTGCTGCATCATATTATCCTATTTTATCACAAGCCTTTATACAAGAACGTGGGTATTCCGTTGGATGTGAAATTGGTGTTTTTACCGGTGGCCATGCAGAATATATGTTAGCTCATAGCAATCTACAAACATTATATTGTGTTGATCCATATGCGCCGATGCAAGCACTCTCTAATGTTACAGAAGGATTGGAACAACATTATTGGAAAGCATGTTGGGATATTATGTATCACTACGTTGTAAATAGACTCTCTCGGTTTGGTGATCGTGCACAAATTCTTCGATTACAAGCAGATCAGGTAGCAAAGATGATTGCTGATGACAGTCTTGATTTTGTCTTTATAGATGGTGACCATTCGTATCACGCAGTCTTGGCAGATTGTTCTAATTATTACGCCAAAGTTCGCTCGGGAGGCATAGTCTCTGGTGACGATTATAATCTTGTTGAAACTGGACAAGCAATTCGCGATTTTTTTGGTAAAAAGAACCTTACTATCAATATCTATCCCGGCCAGCAACGATTCTGGTGGGTGGAAAAACCATAACTTAAAAAAGTTACCGGTGTATTAATTTACGAGTTGTAAGTTTCTCCAATAATTAGTGGTATTATTTGCTACAGTATTGTTGTTACCGCCAATAGTAGTAAATGGATTTCCCGTTATTATAGTGCTATTTACATTTCGGAGATAAGAATTATATACTTGCGTATTAGTACCAGCATTATTAAAAAGTGCGGATGGTGATGTTAAATGTACTATAGAAGATAGAATGCGCGTTACTGTAACACCAGATCCAATTGATATGCTGTTATATGCCATAGATTGATACGGAGCATGGATACATATATTATTAAATTCATTTCCTGTCGATGATCCACTTATTAAAATGGTAGTAGTATCAGTATTAACCCATGTGCAATTAGATACAATGTTATATGATGAATTTGCGAGTACAATTGCATTTGTTACACCAATATGATTGCAATCATTTACATAGCTATTATTGACACTGCTAAAGTTTGCAAGCGATGCTCCTAATGATTTTTCAACATTCTCTATAGAGATGCCAGAAGAATTAGTCGCATATACAAATCCACCGCCTATACTTTGGCAGTTGTTAATAGAGATATCTATTGAGTTTGTAATTCTTAGAGCTACGTCTACAGAAGATGCTGTGCTTGTGCTCGACAAAAAATAACAATCTTCTACCGCTAATCCGCGTGTCAATCCAGTAGCACTTATACTCGTTCTATTATTAATAAATCGCATATCTTCTATTATCATTGATCCAGAAGAATTTAGCTTGATTGCAGTAGCAGTGCTTGCAAATTGCATCATTGTTCCATTCAAAATTTTAGCGCTACTATTAGCGCCCATAGTGATTCCAGCGGCAGCACCGGATGCGCCGTTAATAGTATGTTGTTTAAGATCAATCGTAACATTGGTAAAATTGTTGGTTATTATTGAAGGGCTTGTGCTTGTTATTGATTCTCCCAAAGCGTAGATTCCTGAGTTTGGAATTGTGTAGGGAATATCACTCTGAAAGATAACTTTATTTGCGCCATGCGCACTTAAAATATTGTCTGCCTGTCTCCATATTGCTGAACCTACTGTTGATGCATGTGGGGCACAGGGTGCTGATACCGTTATTGATATTAATGATATGATAGTACTTATGCTACCATATACTATTCTATTAATTTTCATTATATTCACTTTTATTTTGTGATCAGTGATTTTTTTACACATCTACAATATTCTGCCAAAAATTAACCGTATTATTATTGACGTTAGTTGGTGTTCTTGAAATAGGAACGCCGCCTGCAAAAGGAGTTCCTACTCCAGAGAAAAAATTGCTATAGACTGATGAGGTTGTTGAAATATCACTTATTCCAATACCATTAATATTATTAAAACGGCAGCGTAATATAGCATGGTATGAAGTTGATGATCCAATAGCAATAGCAGTGCCAGTAATGTTAGAAAATATACTATCTCGTATAATTGCCCATTGAGTACCACTGGCTAATGAAATCGCACTACCTTGAATTCCATCAAATTGACAATACCGTACGTGCAAACCCCAGATCAAATTGATTTGTAAGCTATCAGAAAATACCATTCCATTATTGGTTATATTGGAAAATGAACATCCAGAAAATAGAACTCCACGAGATAAATTTGCTGTTAATATAGATGCCGATTGCTGTACGGTACATTGATCAATGATCGCGCCTGAAGCTCCTCTATAATTAAATGCTGAATCATTGCAATTAAAAATGTCACAATTTTGAATAATAAGTGATGATGTAAATATGGGTATTGATGATGTATGAGCATGAAATGTGGCACAACTGGAACTTGTGCAATATTTAGCAAAAATATTTCTATTGATTCCGGTTGCTATTCCGGTTGTGCAGCTAATAAAGTCTAATGCTTCAATGACTGGTGTATCTGCTTGTACATAAAATCCAACGGGGAAATTCATAATAAAGCCATTGCGTATCAATCCGCCCGAAGCAACGATAGCATTATTGGCATTTGCACTTGCAATTATAGCATGTCCTTGTAAATCGAGTAGTGCGCTAGAGTTCGTAACTGTTATAACATTAGCAGTTCCAGTGTTTGTAAGGTCTTCTCCCACACTATACGCTCCCGATGAAGATATCGTATATGGTACATCTGTTTGATAAATTACTTTATTGGCACTACTTACAGAGAGTGCTCGATCAAGTAATTTCCATATTGACTCTCCTACTGTAGAAGCATGCGGAGTGCATGCACCATATACTACTAACGATGATGTTATACATATGATAATGATTGTTTTCCATATGAGATATCTTTGTAGCACTACTATTCATCTCCTTGAATATTTATACAGACAAATTTTGCCAATAATTGCACGTATTAAGAACGACACTTAATTTGCCTACAAAACCAGTGGTAATAGCATTTCCTGTTAAAGCAGCTCCAGCTGAATTGCGTAAAAAACAATTATATAATTCTGTATTGGTGCCACTGTTGCTAATAAGAGCGGCGGCGCTTGCTGCTAATATGGAAGATGATATAAATTGCGTTTTTGAAACACCTACTCCTAGTGATATGGCATTTCCTGTTGAGCCATGAATTTTGATATTTTCAAAAACATTACCGGTAGATGTTCCTGTTAAAGAGATTACGTTAGCGGTAGCATTCATCCAACTGCAATAGGATATAATATTGTTACGAGAGTTTACAAAGGATAATGATGTAGTAGCGCCAATGTGATTACAATCGATAATAGTACTTCTGCTCACGTTATTAAAACTAATAAGAGATGATCCAAGCGATTTATCGATATTCTCAATAGCTATAGCAGATGAGCTTGACGCGAAGGTAAATAGACTTCCGGTATCTTGACAATCATGTATTGATACATTGCTTACGGTGTTGAGCGATATTGCTGTTAACGTTCCTACAAAAGAACAATTTCTTATAGTTAAACCGCGTGATATTGTTGTTGCGGTTATTGCCATAGCATCATTTATGAATGTTATGTCTTCTATGATGGTAGCTTGTGATGCATTCAAATAAATCGCAGATGATGGTGCTGAAAATCCTGAAATGATTCCATTACAAATATGTGTGCTTCCCGATGGTCCCACTGATATTCCTGCAGTAGAACCAGCACCTCCTATAATGCTATGTCCTTTTAAATCGATAGTAACATCAGGAAAATTATTAATAATTACTGGAGAAGAGCTGGTAGCAGTTAGTGTTTCACCAACAGCATACGCTCCAGGGCCTGAGATGGTATAAGGAATATTTGATGAAAAAATTACTCTATTAGCGCCATGTGCACTCAGAAGATCGTCTGCTTGCTTCCATATAGATGTACCAACTGATAGTGCGGTATGCGATGTACATGATCCATGTATTGATTCCGTTATACCAATACTTATTACCAGAGAATAGAGTATTTTATATATTATCATTTCTCAGAACTCACGCATTATGTAATGAGTTACAATATTCTAATTACGCATCTACAATATTCTGCCAAAAATTAGTAGTGTCAGCGGTAACGCTACCCGGTGTATTTTGAACGGCAGTTCCACCAACAAAAGCGATTCCTACAGTGGCTAAATAATTGGCATAGACAGCTGAATTTCCAAGAAGAAGAACGTCATTAATACCAGTTCCTGCAATATTGGTTAATCGTGAACGAATAATAACATTAAATCCGCGGCCAGATGCGCTATTATTTATTCCATTGTTAGCAACATTTACAAGAATCGTATCAATTATTTCTGAAAGAGTTGTATTACCAGCTAAGACTATGCCATTGATACCAACTCCGGTAAGTCTACAATTTTCGATATGTATTTGTGTATTGTTTCCTGTTCCGTCACTCTGAATGCCATTTCTTGTTATTTTAGAAAAAAAAGAATCACGAATTAGAATTGCTCGTGAATTATAGCACGATACTCCCGTAACAGCACCATCAACAGAGCAATTATTAATAATTGCACCAAATGCATTTGTATAACTAAATGCTGCACTTGTACAATCGGTAATATCGCAGTTGCGGATAATTAACTGTGATGACGTAAATGAAGCGGCATTATGACCATGGAATACACCGCATGCAAGTCCTGTGCAATGTTCTGCAATAATATTATTACCATTACTTGTTAATATTCCAGTGGCGCAATTAATAAATGATATATCTTTGACTGTTGGTATACTTCCCATAGATGCAATCCCTATAGGAAATCAAATAATAAGACCATTGCGTATAACGCCTGTTGATGCTCTAATGGCAGTATTGGCGTTAGCGCTCGCGATAATAGCATGTCCTTGTAAATCGAGAATTGCATTGTTATTAGAAAGAGTGATGACGGGATTTGCAGTCCCGGTATTAGTTAAATCTTCACCTACACTATATGCGCCAGCAGTAGAAATAGTATATGGAATATCACTTTGATAAATTATTTTATTAGCACCACTTACTGCTAACGCTCGATCGAGTTGATTCCAAACGCTTTCACCTATTTCAGACGAATGAGGTGTGCACATTCCATGCGCAAGAGCAGTAGAAAAAAGAATCGTGATTAAAATAGATCTTACAAAAAAAGATTGCATTATTTTTATCTCCTTTTTTTCAACTCTAATCAAAAAGATAATCGATAGCAACTTTTATTACTAGATTAGAAAATCCAGTATTTTTTAAAGCCTTAACTTACTATCTATCATAGTCAATAGCAATTCTAGAGCATACCCTTTTCGTTTTATGCAATGTATGTAAACTAAGAATATGCGTAAGAGTTAGTGATGATTACATGAATTCGTGACAAAATGTTACGGATTAAAAAATAAAGTGAGTTGTCGACAACTCAAAATAACTACTTCCAATGAGGTCGTAATATTGTGTCACGGACTGAAGAAAATAAGAGAAAAGAATATCTTTGATGTTGAATCTTTCGATAGATGAAATTAAAATCTCCTAGTGGTAAAAACTATGAAAATCCTTCCTCGATCCTTTTATGAACGATCAGCAGTAGAGGTTGCCCGAGATCTTATTGGAAAAAAGATTGTACGCACATACTCTGGACAGATTGTTTCAGGTATTATTGTAGAAACAGAAGCGTATGGCGGTGCCTTCGATGAGGCATGTCATGCCTATCGAGGTCAAACTCCTCGTAATTGTGCACTCTTTGGTCCACGAGGTCATAGTTATGTCTACATAAGTTATGGTATTCATCATTGTCTAAATATTGTATCTCGTGATCAAGAAACAAGGGGAGGTGGAGTACTTATTCGAGCTCTTATTCCCGTTGATGGTATAGAAATAGTTCAATCGTTAAGAAAGCGAGATGAATCGCTATTTCATCTTATGAATGGTCCTGGTAAAGTTGGTCAGGCATTGCAATTAAGCGTAGCGCATAATCATATTGATGTTACCAAAGAGGGTGAGCTCTATGTAACGGAAGGCGTTTCAATAGTATCGACAGATATTAAGGCAACTCCTCGCATTGGTATTAGTAAATCAACGGAAAACTTATGGCGCTTTATACTTAAAAAAGAGAAATACCGCAATTATTTTCCCGGATAGGTAATACGAGTTCCATGCGTCTTTGCCCAAGGAGTCATGGTATGTGGTTTTGATGAATGTATGCTATAAATATCTTCTACCTTCACATGGCGTACCAATAGAGCATCTCCAATCATTGAACGATGACATCGCCACGGTACTGCTTCGCTACACATAATAGCAACCGTTTTGTGCTTTGCTATTTCGAGTAGCTTCTCTATTCCCTCTGCAAATTCATCAGTCTGCATATAGTCGGCATATCCTCGAAATGATGCATTTTTCCATGCTGTATTGATAGAATCCTTATGTGCATGCCGTAATCCACCTAAATCTTTTTGGTGACGATATCCAATGTGATGGTTGCGTAAGGCATGTGCAAGATCAGGGCCATTAAATTGTGGATTATGTCGAGATTTAGGAATAGTTCGTACATCGACTATTTCATTGATATCGAATGCTTTAAGTATCGCAATAAAGTCATCGATTGATCGTGTTGAATGACCAATGGTATAGACATGTAATGTATTGCTCATGATATCCTCTTATTTTTAGATAGAGATCCTCAATTGTAGGACAGAATAAATCGAAGGAATAAATCAAGAGAATCAATGATTACGTCTATAAACAATTCAAAGTTACTTTGTACGTGCAAAGAACGATATCAAGTCAGCCTGTGCAATAGATTGCTGTTCACTCGTTACAAGATTCTTTACACTAACGCTCTTGGTTGCTCGCTCTTCTTCACCAATCAATAATGCATATGTCGCTTGCATACGATTAGCACTTCGCATCATACTCTTGATTGAATCGCCATCGAGAAGTATTTCAACAGTATTGCCATGCGCGCGTAGCGATTCACCAATGATGAGTGCAAGTGGATGAAATTCAGATGACCATGGCATAATGCACAAAAGAGGAGGTTGATTTTTTGGTAACAATGCCTCTTTGTATGGCTCTAAGAGTAATAATAGTCGTTCAATGCCGATTGCTGCGCCAATCGAGGGGAGATCTTTTTTTGCACCTAATTGTGTTGCAAGAGAATCATATCGTCCACCACCACAAAAGGTCGACTGTGCACCAAGTTGCATACTCGAGAATTCAAATACTGTCTTACTATAATAATCAAGGCCTCGTACCAATTTTGGATTGATAGTATAGGTGACTGATAGCATGAGAAGTGTATCTTGTAAGTATTGCCATTCGTTTTGACACTCAGCACAAAGAGAAGAAAGAATTGTTGGTGCATGGTCATACAATTTTTGACAATTGCTATTTTTGCAATCAAAGATACGCAATGGATTCTTTTCGCGTCGAGATTGACAGTTTGCGCAGAGTGATTGGGCAACGTCTGCTAAATAATCAACTAATTTTGTACGATGCGCAATACGATCTGATAAGCAACCAAGAAAATTGATGGTAAGTACGTAATCCTGTAAGCAAAATATATCGGAAAAGAGTGCCTCAAGCATTGCAATCATCTGAACATCATAGGAGAGTGATGATGCGCCAATGATCTCAAGTGAAATCTGATTAAATTCTCGATATCTCCCTTTTTGTGGCCGTTCATGTCGAAACATAGGTCCATATGAAAATACCTTCCATGGAGTTATGGTCACATTATTTTCAAGAAATGCACGCATTGTTGAAGCAGTTGCTTCGGGCCGTAGACAGATTTTCTGTTCATCTGCTGATGCAATGATAAACATCTCTTTGCTGACAACGTCAGTAAGTTCTCCCAATGAGCGATGAAAGAGATCAAGATGTTCAAGAATAGGAGTTGATATCTGGGTGAAATGATATTGTGTAAGATGCGCATGAGCACGATTAATAATAGTATTAAATAGACTAAGATCGAGCAAGTCATGAGTGCCTTTTACACGCTGCAACATGTGGTTATTCCTTTCACAATAACATACGAATGAATATGAGATATGTATCATAGTAATGCCTATTTGCCTGCAATACAATTTCTTTTTGTTGAAACAATTGACTCTCAAATTGTATGCATGGTAGTCCTAACAAAAGAAGTCTCATAATATTGTTCAAATCCTAAAAAAGGGATGGGAGTATGAAGAAGAAGATATTATCCTATTTGCTAGGCCTTATAATAGTCTCGCCGATATTTGCAGATTGTAGTAGTTGTGATTGTGATGCAACGGCGAAATCCTATCTTTCAGTTCGACCACATTATCAACCATGGTCACCAGAATATTTTGCAGGAAATAAATCGAATCGTGTACGCGCTAAAGAAGGCGGCATAAACGGAACATTTGAGTTTGCTATATTAGGTAGTAAATCAACTCGTAGTGATGATCTTGCTCGCTACTTTTTGCCAAATTGTGGAACTTCTGTGCGTGCGGGAAACAATATTGCAGCTGTTGACCGTAGTGATACAGATGACATAATAAGCGTTGGTCAAAACGATTTCGATATTTTTGCAGAAAATTTTGGTGTAATTACCAATAATGATCAATTTTTGAGCGAAATCTGCTTAAAACCAGAGCAATCAGTTGTTGGGTTTGGTGTTCATTATCGTCAATCATTCTGGCAAAATGAAGAATGTGGTCGCGGATTTTGGGCTGCAATATCATTCCCTGTAGTTCGCGTGAAGAACAATCTTAATTTTTGCGAAACCATAATTACACCAGGTGATGGTGCAGTTGATGATGCAGATATTCCTGTGTACGATTCCATGACAGCAGCATTCAATCAAGATAGCTGGCTTTATGGTAAGATTCCATCTGAATCGTTATCTAAGACAGGAGTGGCAGATATTCAATTAATGCTCGGATATGAATGGCTCGATCATGAACCATATCATCTTGAAACGTATATTGGTGCTCTGATTCCAACGGGTAATACTCCAAAAGCTGAATATCTCTTTGAACCAGTAGTTGGTTGGGGACATCATCCAGGGATTACATGGGGTGGTAACGTAGGTCTTCATATTTGGGAAGATGAATATAGTGAACGTGTATTACGTATTGAGTATGGTATGCATTCACAATTCTTATTCAGCAAAAAACAGAAACGTTCATTAGATTTAAAGAATAGACCATGGAGCCGTTACTTACCGGTATACACAAGCGAAGAAGCTGCTCAAGAAGCATTCAATGCTGGTAGTTCAACATTAAATAAGACTCCTGGTATCAATGTATTTACTCGTGAAGTAAAAGTAAGCCCTGGCTACAACCATAACATTACTACTGCACTCTGCTATCAACATTGTGCGCTCGATTTAGAAGTTGGTTACAATCTCTTCTTGCGTGATGGCGAATGTCTCAAATTGGCATGTCCATTCGAATCAGGAATTGCATTAGCTGCGCGTGAAGGGGCTGGCGATACAAATCCAGTTCGTACCATTAATGGTAATCCATTACTTGATCAGTTCCCCGAATTTGGGCCTTCAGTATCGGTAGCAGGATATGAATCGAGCATCATTCAACAGAGTGATCTTGATCTCAATTCCGCAGCAAGCCCATGCCTCATCAGCCATACTATTTATGGCGCTCTTGGATACAACTGGGATGTCTGTGCATATCCAGCATTTATCAATGGTGGTGCGTCCTATGAATTTACTAATAGCACCAATGCATCAGTCAATCGTTGGACTGTTTGGGTCAAGGCAGGATTGTCCTTCTAATTAAGATATCTATTGTTTAGTTATGAAACCTCCGAAGAGTATCCTCTTCGGGGGTTTTTTGATAGATTATGATGCTCTATAGGCAATTATTGCAATCAGAAATAGTGGTATGCCATACTCATAGGAGAGAAATTAGAAATATGAGGGGTAAAGAGGGGCCTATTTTGAGAATCTAATGCTTCTAGCATAATGCGCTCTTCAAAACTGATATAACATAAAAGGAGTATCAATGAAGCGGTTATATATTGGATTGGCTGCAATAGCACTACTCGGCTATAGTATGCCTTCGATGAGTTCTTCAAAAGGAGCAATTGCAGGTAAATTGACCGGATTGATGAACAAAAATATGTCAGCAATGTCAGCAGAGCAATATTATGCATGGAAGCAAGAAGTAGATTCTTTACTTAATAGGCTACAAGGATCAGAAAGAATGGGATTTGAAAGAAGAATTCCAGCTTTACAAGCAAAATTATCGGATGATGTTGTTAATCAAATACTTGCTGAAGGTGTAAAAAAGAATAAAGAAATAGATAATATGCCAATGACTACTCCTGAAGAGCAAGGAGCGCAAATAGAAGCATTTATGAATTGGATTGCAACAGATCCGGGGCTTGTTTTTGTGGGGAAAAAATCAACATATGATGATGATTCCTATCGAAAAATACTTAAAGATGCGTTAGATATTGCCACTGTTTTTCTTCTAATAGATAGCAAACAGGCAGATGAATATACAAACAGTGAGAGTCAAAAGCGAGAAGAAATAAAAAACAAGATGTTGTTGGCAGCGCCATATTTTTACAATGGTATGAAAGCGATAATTAAAAGAGTGAATCCATCGGTCATTAGTCAATTGATTAGTACTGAGCAAGATACTCAAAAACGAAAAGATATAATCGAAGCTCTTGATCTGATAAAGAATATGAAGTCTGAACAAGAAATAACGAATTATATGCTGAATAGATTTAATGAATTGGATACTACTCCACAAGCAATGGAATCGGATGCTGATAAAGCGGCAAAACAAGAACTTGTGCAATATGTGAACAAAGCATTTCAAAATTTGATTGATGAGTATACACCAAAATCAGGAATTGCAGGATTACTTGGACTTGGAAAGCCTGATTATACTAGAACTAACGAGATAATAAAAAAGAATGTAGAAGAATTGAAAAGAGCATTTAATCAGTATGATTATGAAACAGTGTTACGTAAAATGGATGAACTTAACCACGATAATGCTGCATCAGCAACGCAAAAGGCGAGTTTATATAAGTATATAGGAGATATTGCTAAAGGCCTCATCGGTTACTATAATAGAGGGATGTCATTTTTAGGTGATAAGATAAGTACTCTTCAGAATATAGTACATAATGCGGAACATTATCATACATATTATGCTGGATCTTCAAGTAGCTCATCATCTAGTTCCTCATCGGAAGAATCAAGTCGGAGTTCTAGTCCATCAAGTTCAACAATAGAAGAACCAGTGGTAGAAGCAGAGCCAGAAGAACCTGGATATACAGAACGATATTCAGAAGGTTACTTTGAGCAATATGGCATTTAAGATAAATGATCCAAGTTTATAATTACGAATAACAAAGAGGCGCTTTTAAACAGCGCCTCTTTTTCTTTGCATTCATGTGAGCATCGAAATTAAATTATTGCAATGTGAAATCTTTTTGTGTGATAGTAGATAATGATATAGATTGTAATTTTTTGAATGTAAAGTCTCTATTAAAAAAGGAGCGTATAATGAAGCGTTATAATGTATGGACACTCTGCCTTGTGATAATGGGCATTGTATGTTCGCAAGCCTATACAGGCCAACGAGTTCCAACTACACGAAGTGCAGCAGCTGGATATCTTACTTCGCAAATACGAACAACAAATCTATCTGCAATGACGGCAGATGAGTATAAAGCATGGGCACAAAACATTAAGCAAGCGCTTGATGTTTTGAGTGGATCTGATAAACAAGGCTTCATACGCTCATTAAAAAATAAAACTAATCAGTTAGATCTTACGACAATAGCAGATTTGCAAGCAAGCGGTATAAATGATCCTATGGAAGTATTTATTGCAGCTCAACCAGTAGTATCAGCGCCATCTGTTCCATCAAAAACTATTACTCCAACTATTATAGCAAGTGCGACTACATTCGAGGGTATTATTGATGAACTCAAAGATGTATATCATAATAAGATTAATGGTCTAAATATAAATCAAGATATTAAATCTAGTGCGTATGTTGCATTGAATGGTATAGCTAGCACATGGTTAAGTAGTTCTTTCAATGAGGCTATTGATATTACAAATGAAATACTTGGGCTGATTGTAGCGAATCGCTTTTCAGTGCCTCAAGAGAGATTGTCAGCAGATAGTGAGATATATGAGTTCATTGTTTCTTTAACAGAATCAGTCCGTAATAAAAAAAGTATGCCAGCAACGAGATTAGCAATAGCTAATGGTATCAATGAAAGCTTGAAAATATCGAATGCTATTTTGTACTACCTTGATAAAATTGATAAGGAATTTCGCTCTGCAGCATGGTTTGTAAGTTATGATCAAGCTAAAGACTTACAATTAAGAAAGGAAATAGCCAAATGCATGTCAGGCTATATTGTTCCGTCAAGCTTAATAAGTAATTGTCTTAATGATATTGTAAATAAAATTGTTAATATACCAAATCAAGAAGCTGCATCAATATATGCTAAAAATATGATCGAATCATTGAAAGAGTTATCACAAGTTCCACGTTTGGCATCATATGTTGATTCATTCAACAAAGCTATTGGTATATTAAATAATCACATAGCGGCTATAGAAAGAGCAAAAGAGAGTAGTAGCTCTGAATCGAAGTGGTGGAAGTCATATGGAGAAGAAATAGCGTATACAGATGTCGGGATACATAATAGGATAAAAGCACTTGGTTTAAATAAAAATAATGTACTTGATAAGTGGCAAGAAATAATTGATGCCATCAAAGAATCTTTTAGTAATGATGCAACAATAGCGCAAATAAGAAAAAATCTAGGGTTGGGACATACAGTCATGTCTAGCACACTAAATACCACGCCTGCTGAAAATAGAATATCTGGGGTCTTCGAACGTCTTGAGAATTGGAAACCAGACTCAGATCCTATTGCCTCCGAAGTAAACTATATTGTAAATGATTCAAAGAAAAGCCAAGAGTATAAACTGTTTGCATTGTATGTACTTGATTATTACGCATCTCATATAGCTAATATCTTAATAGCGCTAGATAGCGACTCAAATGGATTGAAGGATTATCTAAATGGGGTAATTCATACCACTATTCGTGGTGCAATAAATAGCTTATCGTAAATAGTTCTGAAAAAAAGTGAATTACAAAGCCTCCGCAACTGCGGAGGCTTTTCTTTTTTACATAGTACCGATATCTGGTATCCTTGTATCGTGAGTATATGAAGAACTATTACAATGAGAGGATACTGATAGCATGCAAGCAACATTGTTAACAATTCTGATTACAGGTGGTGCAGGATATATTGGCTCTCACATAGCAGATGCATGCCATAAGGCAGATCATCGTGTCGTTATTCTTGATAACTTTTCATACAAGCAACCATGGAATCAATCATGGGCAAAAGTCTATCGTGGTGATTATGGTGATCGTGCACTTCTCGATCAGATATTCTCTCGCGAGCAGATTGATATTGTGGTTCATTGTGCCAGTTCAATAGAAGTTGGCATCTCAGTAAAAAATCCGCTCTCATTCTATCGTAATAATGTCTCTAATACCGTGACGCTTCTTGAGGCAATGCATGATCATCAAGTTCACAATATGATCTTCTCTTCAAGTTGTGCTGTCTATGGAAATCCGCAGAAAATACCACTCTCGTTAGACCATCCAACAGATCCGATCAGCCCCTATGGTAGAACAAAGCTCATGATTGAGCAGATGCTTGCTGATGCTGCACGAGCATATGGCATGCGCGTTGTATCGTTACGTTATTTTAACGCAGCGGGTGCTCATGCAAGTATGGCATATCATGAATATCATAATCCTGAAACGCATCTTATCCCATTATTGTGTGAAGCCGCTTATAACGGTAAACCATTTATGATCTTTGGAACAGATCATCCTACCAATGATGGAACATGTATCCGTGATTATGTGCACGTTGATGATATTGCAGATGCGCATGTGCGAGCTTGTTCGTATATTATGAACCAACAGGCTTCATTTGAAGCATTTAATCTTGGAACTGAGCAGGGAGTCTCTGTTCGTGAGATGATAAATACTGCGCAGCAGATATGTGGATTGCCCATTGCTACTATCAATGCGCCTGCTCGAGCAGGTGATCCTGCGGTGCTGATAGCAGATGCTTCTCGTGCGCATAAAGTGCTCGGATGGAAGCCGCGCACTTCAGATATTAAAACAATATTAGAGAGTGCATGGAAATCATATTTGATTACGCATGGATATTTATCGATACCGCATGAACAACCAGCGAATACCATACGCAAGAGCGGATGCTGCGGTAATGGCAATAATGATATACGCACATAATTTTACGTAAAACCAGAGAGCATTTGCTGCTGGATTGGTGATCTCTTGATCAAGTTCTACACGTTCTTCTTGTCGTCTTTTTTGCTCCTGCTCTCGTTGCTGTTCAAGAATTTCGGGTAATCGCTTGAAATCAATGATGCCTTCACGTGATTGATCAGTTGTTCGTGTTGGAGGTATGTAGGCAGGAATAGCGGGACGCTTTCCATAAATAGGAACGGTATGTTCTTTGTCAGAAAGATCCTTTTTTGATATTTCTACCCATGGTTCGGCAGCTTTCTCAGTATCAGGCTCAGGTTTTGGTGGTAAATAGGGAAGAGGTGGTAGTTGCTTAAACTCTGCGGTACTGCTACTTGGATATCCGCCAAATCCATAGTTATAATCGGGTATGGAAGGAGGCGGAGTATAGCTTGGTATATTACTTTCTGCGTATCCTAATGATGGTCGTGATCCGGTGGTAGAAGGTTCTCGCGTATCTCGTTCTCTCTTTTGTCGTTGTGGCCGTTCAGCTCTTTGTGGTGTCATTGCTGATTCGGATAATTGTGGCCGATCTTGTATTGGTGGATACCGATTAATAAATGGTTGTTGAGGATATGTTTGAGGAACCCCTTGCGGTATACCATTCTGTGCAGGTTGTTGACCGGGGGTTGTTGGAGGGACATTTTGTCCCGTTGATCCTGAGGTTGGTTGTTGAGAAGCTGGTAGTGTTGGTTGAGTTGGCGAAGTCTGTCTGCTTGATGGTGACTGCTGTCGTGAAGGTCGCCGTTGTGGTTGTCTCCGTCTTGGTTGATTATTTGTAGAAGGAATAGTTTCTACAGGCACGGATGGTTGTGGATTTGGCTGAAGTACAAACGCTTGGGGTAATAAATCAGTAAGCGCATCTTTTTTGAGTAAGATAGGAGCTATTGTTTCCGGTTCAGATTCTGAGAGTAATGTTACTCTATTATCTTTTTCTAATTCCTGAGCATACGTTTGTAGTTGTGCTTGTGCTAATGGTTCGGTATCAATCTTTTGAGCAAGCGATGCAAATAATTGTGCAAGATCTATGTATGCAGGAACTTCTTGCGATTCTGCAGGAATATCAACCCCTAGTTCTTTGAGCAGATCATGGATAGGTATAAAACGAGTATTATTTTTTTTGAGTATACTATGCACGGTATTCATAACATTGAACGTTTCTGGCTCAGTTGGTAATTCTTGTGGCGTATTCATTGCAAGCAAATGAGTTGGCTGAACAGGATGAGCACGGAGTGATGCAGCTTGATGCAATACTGATATAAGATCAGTATGTTTTTCTTTTTTCGACTGCGCATTGATATGGAGTATAGCGATGCCGATTATTCCTATGAGTAATCGCTTTTTTTGCCACAATAAGAGACTCATAATAACCTTCCCCTTAAATAACTACTGATTGGGAGACCATTCGTATATTCTAGTATGGCATAGATACGAAGTGAATCACAAAGATATAGTTAAAGAATGGATTGATAGAGAATTGTTACCCTATTTTTACCATCTCGAATCGTATGATGGGTCTTTTTGCGATAGAAAGAGGGCAAAATATTGAAAGCTGAAGAATCAATAGTATACCTTTATAAAGAAGACATATGAGAGATGTATGTGCCGTATAGTTGTATAGTTTGAAGAATATAGAGTTCTCTACAAAAGGAGTTCGTTATGAACATTAAATATTCAATAGCAATGGTTCTTGCAATCGCTTCCTATACCGTACATGCGTGTAAACTGAGCGTACACAACGATTGGGATAAAGTGGTTGCGCTTATCGATTATGATGATAGCCAAGTATTAGTACTTGAACCGGGTGATACAAAAGATTTTGGGGTACCAACTAAACGAGCACATTTCTATTTTGCAGTTGAAGATTCTGCTAATCATTTTGTAACGTCTGATGAAGTAACACAGATTGCATGTTCAGAGACGCACTTGATCGATATTACTATCCAAGAGTTAGCAAACAGAGCATTTAGCGAGACTAATAAAGTACTTATGGAAATCAAACCATTCGCACCAGAACGTGTACATGAATCGATGAATATGGATATGGGTGATATGGATCATGAGCAAATAAAACACTAACCATATAATTTTTAAGCAATAAAAAAGAGCGCATCATAACGATGCGCTCTTTTTGTTTAAAGTTTTTATACTTATTGCCCGTGACATTTCTTGTATTTTTTCCCAGATCCACAGGTACACGGATCATTGCGCCCTATTCGTGGTTCGCTTGCGTGTACTGCTCCGCTATTATCAGATGAGATTTCTTGTGTTGCAGATACCATATTGATCTGCTCTAATTCACGTTGACGTTTTGCTTCAAGCTCTTGTTGATTGAATCGCTCAACATTGAGATTATACATATGACGAACAACATCTACTCTAATATTTGCCATCATATCAGTAAAGAGATCATAGGCCTCTTTTTTGTACTCGATGAGAGGATTTTTTTGTCCCCATCCGCGCAGACCAATACCCTCTTTTAGATGGTCAAGATTGAGCATATGATATTTCCATGCCTGATCAATAACTTCTAAAAGCAACCATCGTTCTGCTTGTTTGATGATTCCTGAATTATCTTGTGATCGATAGAGTTCGTATTGCTCAAGTAAGTAATCAATAAGATTTTTTGTGATTACTTCAGGATTCGATGTTCGCGCTAAGAGTTGTTCAAGGTTTTCATTTGGAATACGAGTTATCGTATTAATAGACGTGATAATTTGTTCTTTATCTACTGAACTGAGTGTGCGTGATTGCGCATATTGGCTCATAATATCTTCTACAAGATTGGCGATCATATCACGAACAAGATGATAGACAGATTCTTCACCTTCAAGTGCATTGCGACGATATTTATAAATGACTGTACGTTGTTGATTGAGCACATCATCATATTCAAGAAGATGTTTACGTACTTCAAAATTCTGTTTTTCAACTTTTTCTTGTGCGCGTTCAATAGTCTTTGAAACAAATGATGATTCAATGACTTCATCTTCTTTCATACCAAAGCGTTCCATATTGCGACGTAATGTATCGCCAGCAAAACGACGAATAAGGTCATCTTCAAGTGATATATAAAAGCGAGATTCTCCGGGATCGCCTTGACGTCCTGAACGGCCACGTAACTGATTATCGATACGACGACTCTCATGCCGCTCAGTACCAAGAATATACAATCCACCAGCATCGCGTGCTTCAGGAGATAATTTAATATCAGTTCCACGACCAGCCATATTTGTTGCAATAGTAACTCGTCCTGATTGTCCTGCAAACTCAACAATTTCAGCTTCACGTAAATGTTGTTTTGCGTTTAATACATCGTGAGGAATGCCATGCTGTGAAAGTATTGTGCTAATAAATTCTGATGTTTCAATAGCAATTGTACCAATCAAAACAGGCTGACCCTTTTTGTGTCGCTCTGCAATGTCTTTAACAATTGCTTCATACTTAGCGCGGCGCGTTAAGAAGATTAAATCGGGTTGATCAATTCGGATCATTTTCTGATTGGTTGGAATCGAGACAACATCAAGTTTGTAAATATTGTGAAACTCTTCTGCCTCAGTCTCTGCCGTACCGGTCATACCAGCAAGCTTTGAGTAAAGACGGAAATAGTTTTGTAATGTAATCGAAGCAAGTGTTTGAGATTCTCGTTCGATTGTTACACTTTCCTTAGCTTCGAGAGCCTGATGTAATCCATCACTATAGCGTCTTCCTGAAAGAATACGACCAGTAAATTCATCAACAATTAATACTTCATCATCTTTAACAACGTAATCAACGTCACGTTTGAAAATAGCATGTGCTTTTAATGCTTGGTTGATGTGATGAAGAAGTGTTAAATTTTCTACAGCGTAGAGATTATCGATGTTGAATGCAGCTTCAACTTTATCAATACCCGATTCAGTTATTTGTACATTTCGCTCTTTTTCATCTACAACATAATCGGTATCTTTTTGAAAACGTGCAACAACGCGATTTGCATCAGTATAGAGTTTGCTGCTCTCTTCTGCTGAACCGGAGATGATTAATGGTGTTCGTGCTTCATCAATTAAGATAGAGTCGACCTCATCGACAATAGCAAATGAGAGATCGCGCTGTACATAATCTTCAAGCTTGAATTTCATATTGTCGCGTAAATAATCAAATCCAAGTTCATTATTGGTTGCATAGAGGATATCGGCAGTATATGCCTTTTTTCGTTCAGTATCACTCATAGTATGTTGCAAATATGCAACTTCTAACCCAAGAAAATTATAGATAGGTGCATTCCATGTAGCATCACGGCGTGCAAGATAATCGTTAACGGTAACTAAATGAGCTCCTTTTCCAGCAAGAGCATTTAAATAGAGTGGTAGTGTTGCTGTTAGTGTTTTACCTTCACCAGTCTTCATCTCAGCAATTTTGCCTTGGTGTAATACAATACCACCCATCAGCTGAACGTCAAAATGCCGTTGTCCAATAGTTCGCTTTGCTGCTTCACGAACAACAGCAAATGCCTCAGGTAATATTTCATCAAGTGTTTTGCCTTTTGATAATTGTTCGCGGAATTCATTCGTTTTTCCTGCGAGTTGCTCATCTGAAAGACTAGAAATTACTGGTTCCAATGAGTTGATACGTGCGACAATCGGACGTAGCTTTTGAAGTTGACGATCGTTATTGGTCCCTAAAATTTTTGCAATGATACGCGCAAACATTCCGCTCCTTGACACGACGGTTTCTCGTCCGCATTAGTTAGTGCAAAAGTATATATACTTGTTATCTCTATGGCGTGTGAAAATGTGTATATCTACATTTTGACACGGTACCAAAAACTATAACACAACTTGCTACAAAGCTCAATCAAGGTTCCCGGTTCAATTGATGAAGTGCAGCATGCTGTTTGCTATTCTTGTATAATTTTTTAGCTATGGTCATATTAATAAAATATATTGAATCCTTAAAATCTGAAGCCTCTCTGCTCCATTATTGGCTAATATATATGCATAATGCTATTCAGGAACTAGAAGGATCTCGACCATATGTGCGACTTACTAAATAATAAATGCTTTTACAGACTTAGAATTCCGTTCGCATGATAATTGTCATTTGGCGGCCAGCAGTCTCTTTTTGCCGTCGATATGAAAAGAATTGCTCATTACAAAGGGTGCATGCGTGAAGTGATCGATCAATCTGATTATCAGATATTCCAATTGCGTTGAGTGTAATTGTTTGTGTATCTACTAAACTAAAGTAATACGATTCATTGCGATGGATGCTGGCAGATTTAATAAGTGTATGCTCATTCACTAATGATGGTGAGATGGTGTAACAACAGCTGTGTGCAGATGGTCCGAAGTATATTTGTATATGCGATAGTTGTGAATTATATAATTGCATCATCTTTTGAATAGCAACAGGTGCTATGTTTGCAATAATTCCTCTCCATCCAGCATGCGCAATAGCAATGACATTTTGCTTGGTATCAATGATGATAACGGGTAAACAATCGGCTGTCATGATGCCGATAGCAATGTCTGGCTGCGCGGTTATGAGATAATCACCTTCATGTGTGAAAGATATAATAGAAGTATCTTTTTCAATAACAACGCCATGTGCAGAATGTATCTGCTTTAAGAAGATTAATTCTTTGCATGCAAGTTGTTGTTGGATTGGAGCAAAGAGTGGAGGGTCAATAATTGGTTGTTGATAATGATGAGGATATATCCCATCACGAGCGGTGCCGATGTATATGCGATAGTGTTTGAATTGATACAACATTATTGATATATGCATACAAAGAGCGATGTTATAAACATCGCTCTCTTTTATATAAATTA
This sequence comes from uncultured Pseudomonadota bacterium, assembly GCA_964575265.1. Lineage (GTDB taxonomy): Bacteria > Babelota > Babeliae > Babelales > Vermiphilaceae > CAZNPD01. The sequence goes on from CAZNPD010000001.1 coordinate 46,640, forward strand.
TTGATTTACGTGAATATGAATTGGTGGAACGAGAGGCACAGGTCTGTGCGCATGTGCTGCATGTTGTTCTGCAAGTTCTTGTGCGTGCAATCTGTTAGCTTGTGCAAGCTCTTGTGCATATCGCTCGCGCGCTTGTGCATCGCGTTGCAACGCTTCTGTTTTTTTACGTTCAACTTCTGTTTGTCTGTTGATTGCAGAGATATGTTCTCGTTCGAGTTTCTCTTGTTCTTTCATGCGTTGTTCATATGCATATGCTGGATCAACATAGAGTGATTTAATAATGCTATCAAGTGCGTATAAGAGATTGTTTGATTTTACAAAATAACTGGTGTTTGAATATTTGATAGCATCAACGGCACGACTCAATTTTTCATATTCGTGTTCAAGTGCTGCAGTAAATTCCATGTACGGGTATTTATAATTATATTGAGCAGATGCACGCATGACAGATTTTTTGATCTCTTGTTCAAGTGCAAATCCAATACCATATTGATAATAGGTATCAATGACTGATCGAATCTCTTCATAGATTGTTTGTGCAACTTGATGTACATAAATATATGCTTTACGTGATTCAAGATATGTAATTGCTTGAGTTACTTCATTATCAAGGTCGACGATCTGTTGCTTCATACGCAATAGAGCATATTTTGATTCACATGATTGACGATCGATACTCTTTTCAAGTGATGAAACGCGCTGTGATAATCGTTGTATTAAATGATGCAAATCATTGTGTGCTTTTTCAAGTGAATAGATGTAATCGTTGATATATGTACGGCGTTGAAGTAACATTTCTCCTATTTGATATGCATCGCTCTCTTGTACGCATAATGTGCCATGCGATATTTCTTGTGCTTTGAATGATTGTACGAGTGTAATCATATGACGATGACTTTTATCGATATTGTTTACAATTTTTTGTGCTTGCGCTAAAAGTGCTTGCGGGTTTTCTTCTTGAGTTAATGCATTTCCAAGTGCAACGATACCGCCAATTCCTAATAGTGCAGCGCCAGCTGCGGCAAGTCCAGTAGCGATATCATTCCATGAATCTGATGCATATACAGATTGTTGTGGTGTGAGAAGTATGCTGATACATAATGCAAATTTTGTCTGTTGAGATTTGATTGTCATAAAATTCCTCTCTAAGATAATATGATTGGAATAAATAAATATGTATGTGCCTAAATATTACTCATTTTTTTGCTTAAGGTATCATTGAATGAAGATAAGCACAAATGAGTTCCTTTTATTCTAAATAAAATGGTTTTGCAGGGGCAAATTTTAGATAAAAAGATATTAGATAGGATTGATATAATGAACATTCTTGTTACGCGAAAATAATGATATTTTAATATGTGTGTAAAGATGTAACGTAAAAACAAGATGGAAGAACTATGAGAATAGTGCAACAGATATTTGGTATATCATTAATGGTATCTATAGCATCATTAGATGGATTCAATTTTAAAACCTTACAGCAAGAAATTATGTATCGTTGTTGTCCATTATTTTCATATATGTATCCACATCAGGCGCATGATGCATGTTTGCAACAATATGCAAAATATAAAGATGAATCACCAGCGAAGTTCAATTATTATATGAGGCGAGCTCTCATTAAATATGCTGAATCTATGCCACAAGAAGCTAAAGGCGATACAATATTGATGGCAATTATGTATGATGCAAATATGATAAAGTATGTTAATCATGTTACAAAACTTGAAGCGTGCGCGAAAGCGATCAACGATCCTTTGAGTATGCCATTTTATGAAAAAGCGATTGAACGTTTGTGCGCAGAATCTAAAGCATTGCAGGATAAGAAAGAGGCATATACGCATCGTGATTGGTTACCAGCGATATAAATACAGATTATTATTTTGATACTACAAGATCCCGTAAACCTCTCAATGCTTCTATGGGATCTCTTTCTTTAAATATTCCCGCCGCAATTGAAGCTTGATCAAGATAAGGTACAAGTTGTTTAATGTTTGTTGCATTGATTCCGCCATCGCCATGAAGAGAAATAGTGAGATTCTGCTTGGAGCAATATAGTTTCAGTTCTTTAAGACGATTTTTTATCTCGGGAATAAAAGGCTGTCCTGATTTTCCAGGTTCAACGGACATGACAAGGACAAAGTCTATGGTGCTCAAAAATGGTTCAATTGTCTGTAGCGGCGTTTTGGGGCTAATTGCAAGTCCGGGTCTTAATTTTTTTTCTTTTATGAGATTGATGGTGATCAATGGGTCTGGAGTTGTTTCTATATGAAAAGAGACGCTTTGACCGTCTCTACAGGTAAGATGCTGCATAAACTTAGATGGATTGTCAACCATAAGATGGATATCAAGTGGACGATTGGTAACTCGTTCAATAGCGGTTATAAATGGATTTCCCCACGTTATACTTGATACAAAATGGCCATCCATAATGTCAATATGATACCCGTCAACCCATGGATCAAGAAGGTTAATAGTCGTTTGAAGATTGAGTAGGTCGGCTGATATTAAGGAGGGAAATAGCTTCATTCTGGAAAGCTCCTATGTGTGGATTTATTATGACATATTGCTACCACTGGGAATATATCGGTTCTCTGCTATACTCAAAATATAAGCATACTGATGCTATCAGTTTGCACAATAGTGGGGGTACTTTCTTCCATACATTACTATACGTTACTAAAGGACATATATGGTACAAAGATTAGGTATGATTATTCTTATGCAATCTGATTTGCAAGTGGCAAAAGCATTCTATGAGGCATTAGGATTTTCGACAGTATTTCATGTGCCCGATAAGTGGGTTGAGATGACCGGAGCAGGGATCAAAATAGGTCTTTGTCCTACGGCTCCTCGCGAAGGATTCTATCAAACAGGTCTCGTCTTTGAAATGGTCGATGTGCGGTCATTTTATGAAAAAGAGGTAGGGCGTGACATCTTCCTTAACGAGCCAATTGAGAAGATACATGGCATTATGGTAAGTGTTAAAGATCCGAGCGGAAATATCTTCGATCTTTATCAGCCAACACCTGAAAAGGTTGCAGCACTTGCTCGAAATGCAGCACAACAAGAAGAGAGTGATTCTCAAAAGAAGTGCTGTGGAAATAAAGAGGCGTGCTGCTAAGAAAATATGAGCGTGCGTTAGAAGGGGCGCAATATATATATCTATTAAAGAATGAAAATAAGATGCAACATGCGTGACGCAAATATTTTCTTTATAAGATGGTATATCGCAAGCTAATATTAGGATGCATATTAATAAAATATGAGTGGAGCGACATCAGATAAAATATGTTGAATTTTTTAAGTTCTAAATTATACTGATGAATCGGAATTGATCAAAACAACAATGCTCAACAAATATATCTGATTACATTTGTTTTATAGTAATTACTTTGTAAGGAGTCTATATGTTCGAAAAGTTTCGTCCAATAGGAGATCGCGTTTTAGTGAAGCGTTGTGAGGTGGAAGAGACAACCGCATCTGGTTTAATTATCCCTGATACTGCAAAAGAAAAACCACAAAAAGGTACTGTAATTGCTGTTGGTGCTGGTAAGAGAGATGCGCAAGGCAACTTAATTACTCCAGCAGTTACGGTAGGCAATACAGTCTATTTTGGTAAATATGCAGGCACCGAAGCGGGTCAAGACTATATCATTATACGCGAAGAAGAAATTTTAGGCGTGGTTGAACAATAAATTTGATTAATATAAGTAGGAGATCTCTTTATGTCATCAAAAAGAATTATATTTGGTTCTGACGCGCGTGAACGTATCCGTAAAGGGGTAGACGCGCTTGCAGACGCAGTCAAGGTAACTCTCGGACCCAAAGGACGTAACGTTATTTATGAACGTTCATATGGCTCTCCTGCAATTACCAAAGATGGTGTTACTGTTGCAAAGCAGATAGAATTACAAGATCCGCTTGAAAATATGGGCGCACAAATGCTCCGTGAAGTTGCAAGCAAGAGTAATGATGTTGCTGGTGACGGAACAACAACGGCAACCGTTCTTGCGCAAGCAATCTTCAGAGAAGGTAACAAATATGTTATTGCTGGTGCAAATCCCATAGAATTAAAACGTGGAATTGATAAAGCAGTAGGCGTAGTTGTTGAAGAGGTGAAATCGCAATCCAAGGCAGTAAGTAATCGTACTGAAATTCAACAAGTTGCAACTATCTCTGCAAACTCAGATCTTACCATTGGAAATCAAATTGCAGAAGCAATGGAACGCGTAGGGCGCGATGGCGTTATTACTGTTGAAGAAGCAAAGGGAATGGAAGACGAGCTCGATGTTGTTGAAGGTATGCAATTTGATCGTGGGTACTTATCACCATATTTTGTAACTAATGCAGAAAAGATGGAAGCATCTCTTGATAATCCATGCATCTTAATCTTTGAAAAGAAGATTAGCAGCATGAAATCATTGCTTCCTGTTCTTGAGCAAGTTGCAAAATCAGGGCGCAGTTTAATAATTATTGCAGAAGATATTGAAGGTGAAGCGCTTGCTACATTAGTAGTAAATAAATTGCGCGGCATGCTCAATGTTGCTGCGGTGAAGGCTCCTGGATTTGGTGACCGTCGTAAAGCAATGTTAGAGGATATTGCAGTATTGACTGGCGGTAAACTAGTATCTGAAGATCTTGGTATCAAGCTTGAAAATGTTCGTATGGTAGATTTGGGTACTGCTAAGAAAGTGGTATTGACCAAAGACTCAACCACGATCATTGAAGGTAGTGGAAGCCAAGACGAAATCAATGCTCGAGTATTCCAGATCAAAGCACAAATCGAAAATACAACTTCCGATTACGATCGTGAAAAACTTCAAGAACGTCTTGCTAAATTGGCTGGTGGTGTAGCGGTTATCAAAGTTGGTGCTGCAACCGAAACAGAAATGAAAGAGAAAAAAGATCGCATTGAAGATGCGCTTCATGCAACTCGTGCAGCAGTAGAAGAAGGTATTGTTGCGGGTGGCGGTGTAGCATTAATTCGTGCACAAAAAGCATTAGCAGATACTTCCGCATTGCAATTGACCGGTGACGAGCAGCTTGGCGTTCAAATTGTACGTCGCGCATTAGAGGAACCACTTCGTGTTATTGCAAGTAACGCAGGATTCGATGCGGCAGTAGTGGTAAATCGTGTTCGTTCAGAACAAGGAAACATTGGTTTCGATGCAAAACAAGGTGAATATACTGATTTAGTAGTAGCGGGTGTTATTGATCCTGCTAAAGTTACTCGTTCAGCAATTCAGAATGCAGCATCGATTGCAGGTCTTCTTCTTACCACTGAAGCAACGATTAGTGAAATTCCTGGTGAAAAGAAAGATACAGCAGCTCACGGTGCTCCAGGAATGGGTGGCATGGGCGGTATGGGTGGAATGTACTAATTCTATTCACGCAATTGATGATTTAAAAGAGCTTCCGATACAAACGGAAGCTCTTTTAATGTTGAGGTCTTTAATCGATCATTAATACATGCTACTAATTTTTCAAGCGATAGTGTTGGTTTTTGAGTAATGATACTTTCAAGGTCATTAGAAAGATTTTCGTCAATAAAGTATGCAGGATATACAGGATCGACAGTTTCATCAACAGTTTCATCATTGGTAGCATCGATTTCATCAATAGAATCTATCATATCTTTAGGAGAAATGCTTCTTATAATGGCTCCTATATTTGATATGAGTAATGGCGGTTCTGGATTAATAACAATAATTCGTTTGCATAAAACTTCTTCAAAATTAATCAATTGCTGTTGATATGCAAGAAGAGTCTTATTGGTCATTTGAGCACGATTAGTGGTAGGATTAGTAATACGTGTATCATTAATAAATCTTATTCCTGCACGGAGCGCATTAATATAGGGTACAATTTTGTAACTGTTTTGTTTGAGCAATGCATGATTATAAAGAATCTCCTTTATCTCAGAAGAATCGTCACCCTGTAAGAGTAAGAATTTTTCAAAAGGATCAATGGTGTTTGCATGTATGCTATTGATATGGCTTGTTATTGTTTTGAGTAATGATACATCTAAGCAATTAAGAAATGATTGTTTATCTTCAGATAGGAATGGCGCAAGTGCAGTGCCGATAAATTGTATAGCTTTACTTCTGCCATTAAGAAGATGCATGGTATGTTTTAGATAGAGTCTTCCTATTCCATTGCGAAGCTTTGCAAGATCAATAGATTCTATATGTGCTTTATAACGTATAGATTTGCTGACAGTTTTATATTTGGTAAGGCTTTTAAGTCGAGAGATTTCTGTTTCAAGTTCGACATAAGTAGTAAATAGGCTATTAATTTGCGCTACATAGCGCTGGATATCTTTTAATTCTGCTCCTTGGCAAAAAATAAAACTATAATAGATAATGCTAGAAATGAGTATAAAATAGTATGACATTACAAATTCCTTTTTTACAATCGCTATTTGTTACATAGACTATCGATTGAAGAATTAATAATCAATTGTAGAGCTCATTTGTATTTAATGATTCTTTTTTTTGTTATTTTTATCATCTGATTTACATAGTGTTATAAATTTATTCAAACGCGAATTGAGCATTGCTTTTTCCTGTGGTAAGAGCGATCTATCACTTGGTATTTGTGTAGTGATATGATCAGTTATTGCCATGATGCCTCTTTGTAGTGATTGATACTTATTTGATTCTAAGACACACGTGTATAGATGATTGTTGTGAATTGTTTGTGAAGATGATGCTATTGGATGCTGTAAAAAACTAAGAGCATTGATGGAGAAGGGTAAAAAGCATTGTGCCGATGTATTACGATATGCTATCTCATCAAGATATAAATCGTATGCATTCTGCTTGATTATATCTAAACTCTCTTGCTGTGCATGGAATTTCTCTCTATTGCTTTTAAAACTATCAATAGCAGCTAATGTTTTTTGTTCTGCAATCTGTTGCTTCGTGTCTAATTCTGCGAGAAATACTTCGATAATATTAAGACTTTCGTAAGAATATTCTTGTTCTTCTGGTAATGGATTTTCTTTGCGCGGTTCTTTATTGGTTATTGAGAGTCTGAAGTCTTCATTTTCTGTAGATTTATTTTCTATATAGGTAATCTGACTATCCTTGCCAAATGCCCATTGTGTAAAAAGACCATTAAAGAGTGCAATGTTGCGCTGATACGTTTCAAGAAAAATAGATACGTTGGTAAGAATTTGATTTATATCAGACTTAGATTCTTTGGAACCATTCTTAATAATGTTATAAAGATGTAATCTACTCATTTCTAGTTTATGGAGTGCATCTGCCATATTGTGTAATTCTGGAGAGTATTCGCTTTTGACAAGCATAAGAAGATTAGAAATTATCTCTGAAGGGACGCTTGATAGCGGGCGTTGTACATTTCCCGATTTGATGCGTGAGCCATTGTTACTGATGGGCGTAATACTTTTTCTTGTATTACTTTCGAGATGATACATTTCAATTGTTGTATAAAATATAGCATATTCTATTGGAGTGATTAATGATTTGAGAATAATCTCATTACTAGAGTTTTGCGTACTAATGGTTATGCCTGTATATAATAATGCTTGTATCCATATGTAACGTATAGACATAAAAAAGCACCCCTTTTTTGATTTTTCCTATTCTTTTTTATTACTACTGGCTTTGTAATGTTACTGTAAAGATTTTATATTTTAGAAAAGGATAAAAAGTTTAAATTATCAAGATGGGTAGTATTGAGGATAAATAGCGATTAATGGGGTTATTTTTGAAAAGAGCTTTATAGATAATGATTAGTGGCCAATAATGTCCCCATATCCCTTTTGACTTACTATGTGAAATGATCGATACTTTACTTATATGCAGGAATTATTTTTTATAAGGGAGGTCAATTATGACTATATCAAAATCAATCCTATCATTGGCACTTGTAGCGACCCTGAGCTCATCCGTATTTGCTTGGAATGAAGCAGATATGCGTAAGCTTTTGAGTGGCGATAAGAATTGTCGCAATCTTGATTTAAGTGGAGCTAAACTGGAAGGGCTTAACTTAAGCGGTAGAGACTTTACTGGGTCTAACTTCCGTAAGGCGAATATTAATAGAACCAATTGTAGTGGGTCTATCTTTAGTGGCGCTAATCTCTATGATGTGCATGCAAAGGAAGTGAATTTCTCTGGTGCGAATTTTAGCGGTGCTAACCTGAGCGAAGCGAACCTAAAACGCTCTAATTGTCGTGATGCTAACTTTGCAAGAGCAAATATGCAAAATATTCACGCTAAGAGAGCGGATTTTACGGGTGCAATCTTAGATGAAGCAAACGTAAGTAAAGCAAAATGCAGAAAAGTGATCCTTACTAATGCATCATGTAAGGGGACTAATTTCATGCAAGCTCACTTTGAAAAGTCACAATGTGTTAATACTAACTTCCAACAGGCTATCTTTGTACATGCAGATATGGAAGATGTGAATTTATCAAATGCAGACCTAACAGGAGCTCATTTGGATAATGTATATGTGAAACATGCGAACTTTTCTGGTGCAAAGGTTGATGCAAATATCAATCTTACTGCGGCAATAGGCGTTAAGCGTATTGCTCCAGTTGCATAAGTATTTACTCTAATTTTTAAGCAGCCGTAGAAATCTATCTACGGCTGTCTATTTTTAGTGAGCCATTAAAGGGGTTAAAATAGAGAAAAGTATTTAAAATTCAACAAAATATATATTTTTCTATATACTATCTTTATATGTTTTCTATAACTATCCTTACTTTTTCCTTCCCTTCAGCAGGTACCAATGTTGTTTGGCAGTTAGTCCAAAGGGACGGATTCTCGAGTTTCTCGCAGATTGAGTTGTTGATAGTTTTGGGTGCTGAAGTAAAAAATATTATCTATTCTTACTATATAAGAAGGTGTTATGGATTTTAAAAGTTTAGGAATTCAAGAACAGTTATTAAAAGCGTTGAATGATTTGGGGTTCACCCAACCAACGCCAATCCAAGAAAAGTCTATTCCAATATTATTGGAAGGGTCTCGTGACTATGTAGGCCTTGCACAGACAGGAACGGGTAAAACCGCAGCATTTGGGTTGCCTCTTATTCAATCAATTAATTCGTCTACAAAAGCTACACAAGGACTTGTATTATGTCCAACTCGTGAGCTTTGCTTACAAATTACCAAAGAACTTAAAAGCTTTGCTACCTATATCGATGGCTTAAAGGTTGTTGCTATTTACGGCGGTGCAAGCATTAATGAACAGATTCGTTCACTTCGTCAAGGTGCTCATATTGTAGTGGGAACTCCCGGTCGTGTATTGGATCATATTTCACGTAATACAATTAATTTGAGCAATGTACAAGTAGTTGTGTTAGATGAAGCAGATGAAATGCTCAATATGGGCTTTCAAGAAGATATCAACACTATTTTATCAGAGACTCCAGAAGAAAAGCGCGTATGGCTCTTCTCTGCTACTATGCCAAAGTCTGTTGAGCGTATAGCGCAAAAATATATGACTGATCCAGTTCGTATAGCAATTGGTCATGTTAATGAGAGTGCTAAAAATATTGCGCATCAATATTGTGTAGTAAAGAGTGCTGATAGCTATGAAGCGTTGAAGCGTTTTGTAGCATATTATCCTGATATGTTTGGTATTGTTTTCTGTAGAACTCGACGCGAAACACAAGAAATTTCAGAAAAGTTATCCAAAGATGGATATAATGCAGATGCGCTACACGGTGATTTATCACAAGCGCAACGTGATGCTGTTATGAGAAAATTCCGTCATCGTAAATTACAGCTATTAGTAGCTACAGACGTTGCTGCTCGTGGTATTGATGTAAGCGATGTCACGCACGTAATTCATTATAATTTACCAGAAGATGTAGAGAGCTATACTCATAGAAGTGGTCGTACTGCTCGTGCTGGAAAATCAGGAATATCGATTGCGATTATTCACCAACGTGATTTACGCCGCATTGGATATATTGAAAAACAGATTAAACAACCAATGCAATTGATCTCTGTCCCAACTGGTGTACAGATCTGCGAACGTCAAGTTGCTTACTTTGTACAACATTTACAAGCAACTGAAGTTAACAAACAAGCGATTCAACCATACATTGATACTATCCTTGAATCATTACGCGATTTAACCAAAGAAGAATTGGTAATGAAGATAGTTTCATACATTTTAGCACAAACGCTTAAAGCATATGAGCATGCACCAGATATTTCAGTCTCTGCAGACCATAAAGCACGTAAGTTTGAAGATTATTCTGAAGATAAAGAAGGACAAGTTCGTCTCTTCATTAATCTTGGTTCTATGGATGATATGGATAAGAGCGGATTCCTTAAGTTCTTAACATCTCATACTACGGTTCCAAATAAATCAATCAACCGTATTGTGATGCAAGAGAAATTTACATTCTTTACCGTTGATACAATGGATCAAGCTGAAGCAGTGATAGAAGGTCTTGCGGATGTTGTTCACAATCGTCGTAAAGTTCGCATAGAAAGAGCTGGTGAACGCTCTGCAGAACCACGTAGATCATCACGAAGAGATGACAGAAGTGGATATCGATCGAATCGTTCTGGTAGTCGTGGAAGAGGTCACTCATTCTCTCGTGATAATGATCGCAGAGGTGGAGGAAGATCTTCCAGTGGTAGACGCCGCTAAAAGAGTTTACTTTCGATAATTACGTATTTTAGAGACAATAAAAAAATCCCATATTACATGGGATTTTTTTATTGCTTTTGTACAACTTTATGATTTTGAAGTAAATTTTGATAAAGAAAATACAAGTGAAATTGCAAAACAAATTATAAACTCTTTTTAAGATTAATTAATCAACAATGTCAAAATAATAATACTCTATTATTTTGGCTACGGAATATTCTTATGTATCAGTTTCGGATATTTGTTGTTTTGAGCATGATTTTTTTTGTCATGCAAAGCTATGCGATTATGGTAAATGGTTGTGAGCTTTCAACTATTCTATCTCCTGACCAATCACTATTTTATAGACTTCCTGATGATGCTACGCACGATTATGGCATTTCTCTTTCGATAAAAGATGGAGATATCTTAATAGGAGCGGTTAAATTTGGTGATGTCGATTCTATTTTGGAGTATTGTTCTTTTTTGAAAAGTAGAAGTGAAGAGATGTGCCAAATAGAAGGAAGCACCATTAAGTTTACTTCTGGAGGTCATATCTCCTTGCAAGGTATACGATTCATTGGAGAAAAGGATATCATATTTAAAGCAGCAACGCATACACGTATAGCTGATGCATTATTGAAAGCAGATATGATTGCATTTATAGGAAATGATATAGAGTTAAAGAATTGTTTTGTCGATGCAGCAACTGTTGATATACTTCCTAAAACATCTTCGAATTCAATATGTCTCATTATTCGAATTACATTTGATCCCTCTATGACAATTCCAGCGGGCATTGATGGACATATAGATTTTGAACATAATAAAACAATGAAGGAAATTATTATTTCGGGTGCGCGTAACGTTGAAATACTATTTGCAGAAGAAGCATTTGATGTTTCTAGGCAGAAAAGAGTAACGCCATAGACGTATACATATATAGCAACACGCAAGAGATTGCACTATAAAAAGCAAGAGGGTATTTTATGATCAATCAATTATACAACAATAAACAATGGTACATTATCTGTGTTACAACTCTTATTCATCTTGGAGCAACTGATGGATATGCTGCGGAGGAATTTCGATTAACGAAAGTAAAATGGAATGGAAGAGAGATACAAGATGAAAAGGGGATAGTTGCTATTAGATATAGCGATATACCATCTTTCTCTATTGAATCTCGATTAAGTCTATATAAAGATCCAGAATGGAATATTCTTAATCCTCATTATAAAGATGTACAGAAGAGAAAATTAAAGTCATTAGAAGAAGAATTAATAGAACATACAGCAGCGCAACTTTTATATCATCCACATCTCTATGATTATGCATCACACAAACAATTATATAGAAGAGATGCTATTGAGAGAATAGATAGTTCCAAAGAGTTATCTACGGTAAATGAAGATATATGTATTACAAAAAAATATAAAAAATATATCTCTCTTGCTGATACTAAATGTTTTGCGACATGCAATATGCAGACTAATGAATCTATTCGATTACATAAGACTATTCTTGAAGCAGAGACTATTAACTTCACATTGGGTAAATGCCTCTTGGCGCAACAGTGTTATCTTTTGGCCAATAGACTTATTATTAAATCAATAAACAAGGATCGCTCTCTTATACAAACAATTGACATGGATCTTGATAAGGATAGTAAGCCGTCAATAGAAGGCGTCATTGATTTTCATAATAATACAACTACCACAGAGGATGATTTCTTTAAGTTTGGAGAGAATGAGCGTCTGGTTATTAGTGGTATTAAGTCAATGCGCATAAGTTTTAATACTCCGAAAGATTAATAGAAAATATCATATATGATTCGGTGTGATCATTAAAATGAAACACCCATCTTCCACCAGATTCCCCAATATTCAAGTGAGCCGCTCTTTTGTGGAATATCAACGAAGAACCCTATGCCAACAAATCCTTCTGTGCTATCGCAATGATAAAAGGCTGAAAGGGCAGCATGAACTTGATGGTTGAGTGCAGAACGTGCTGAACCCGAAAAGAGATCAATATCAGAACGTTTTACTTCTACAAATTCAGGATCATTAGCACCTTGTTGAGAAATAATACTGGTACTTGCTGTTGCGGGAATCATAGGATTTCCCTCGACAGTTCCAACGCCAGCTATACCAAATGGACCGGAGTGAAATGGACATTTGAGTAATTTAACCCGTTCTCCACTATGTCCCCAGACGTTGTAGCCAAATTCGCCTTCAATATGTTCTGTTTTGAAACGCCATCCGATGGAAAAATCTACGAATCCGAATGGACGTACTAATGCTCGTAGTGTGAGTAGATTGACACCAGGAATTGGTTGATCAGGACTTCCTTCGCGTAAATTGTAGAGCATAAATCTGCTCCATGGTTTCTTCTTTAAATCAAATGTACGACATTGCTCATTACGAAAGAGATAGAGTGCTTCAAGATTTGTAAAAAAACACCAACCCATTTGAGAGATATCTTCATTAAGTGTTACTTGAAAGTTGACGCCACCACCAAGGGCTGGATGCGCATTATTACCAACAACGGTATCAAACATTTGTGTAGCATGTTGTTTATTACCGGTAGGAATAACGAGAGTGCTGTAATAAAGAATTTGAAAGAGATCTTCGTCAAGATATGTTTTCCCTAATGATAATCTAATTTCTGCTGGACGACCACGTGTCTTTCCCGATAGAATACGACTATCATGCCATGCTGGTTGACTAAATGCTTGCGCTAAATTTTTTGGCTGACCAGGAGCAGCCGTCTCAAATCCTCGAATATCACTTTGGCACAATTCTAATGTATTCTTTGCAACGAGTATTGGCATATATATACCAAACCATGATCCTTCAAATAATGAAGAATCGAATATGTGATCGAGCTGTTGCGTATACTCAAACGCAATACCACCCTGTTTCTGTTTTGGAATTAATCGCATGTACCCATAAAAAGTAGATGGAAGATTGAGCCACTCTGCGCGTACGTTACGAACTTTTTGGTAACCACTTGCATCACCAGCTACTAATAGTTGTGTATTGCCATCGAATAAAAAGTATCCATTATTTTTGCATGTTGGTATTGATTCTGTATACATCATGCTTACTTGCAGTGCTCCACCTGCAGTAAATGCGTTACTATATGCTATTGAGTGCCATGCTTGTTGATTAATTGCTAATCGATACGAAACGGGTCGCGTATATAAAAATGAACGGCCGATCGGTTTTTTTTGACTCGTTTCAAAATAATAAGAAGCATGTGTCAATGATGTGAGACATAGTGCAATAGCAGCGAGAGAAACTTTTTTCATAACGATTATCCTTTGTTCTATCATCAGCTCTCAGCTTAGTGTAGTGATTAAGTAAATACAAGTAGGTTTTGCTAATTTGCTATGCAATATGGAGTCTAATATATTATCACATGATTATGTATTGAGTTGTGATGTATATATATGTATTGCTTGCTCTACTGTTATAGCATCGCATACTAAACCACTCAGAGCATGTGAAATAGCAATAGCCTCTTTTTGTGAATGTTGAAAAATATTTCTTCCAATAGCGCATCCAGCTGTGTTACCAATATGTAATTGATTGTATATTTCTGAGAAGAGATGATTATTATTTTGTGCAGTGCCACCAACACAGATAAGACGTGTATTGCCAGCAGCAATACTTGCATTATGCAGGATTTGAGTATTTTGAGGATTTTTTACAATGACAAAATCTGCACCTAATGCATTTCCTAAACCTGCTATTCCAGTAATAATCTCTGCGCTTGTATCATTGGTAATTGTTTTTCCTCGTGCATAGATCCAAAGAATTGCAACTAACCCATGTTGATGTGCTTGATAGACTGCTTTTGATGCATATGAGAGCATAGACGCTTCATATTCATTTCCTATATAGATGGTATATCCAATACCGCGAATAGGTAAGTCAGATTCTTCTTTTAATTCAATAATATGTGGTACATCTAGAAATGCTTTACTATAAGGATCAGCAGTCTCAACAGGTATTAAGTTTGTCTTCCCATTAAGTTTAATAATATAGTTAATATTTGTATGCTGATGTCCATACCGTGAAAAGAGGCCAGGATGAATTGCCATAGCGCCAACGCGACCATGTTGTGCGATAGCAAAGATATGCTCTGGATTTTGTAATGTTTCTGGTAACTTACTAAAATCATCATGTAAATGTTCTATGATATGATCACAGCTAAAGAGCATCAAATTTCCACTCTCTTGTGTTATTGCATTAAGATTATCAAGATAATCTTGCTCATAGCTGAGTGGCACGTCGGCTGGAATAATAAATGTGTTAGCAATGGTATTCATACTTTATATCCTTTTTTGTAGATAGCCGATACTCTATTAAAATGCGTGCTCATGAATAATCATTTTTTCTGCTATGCGTTCAAAGAGTGGGGCGCTCACTGTTGCAGCATACTGTAACGGCGCTTGAATCTCTTTTACAAAAACAACTAATACACGAGTATACGTATCTTTTTCAATAATTCCTGCACAAGTATAGATATTTCGCTCTTTGTCATAGGTACCATCAATAAGCATATTTGCTGTTCCCGTTTTACTCATAATGCGATATCCAGGAATTTGACTCTTTTTAGCCGTTCCATGAAGCGCGGTTGCTTCAAGAATATTCTTTATTGTCTCTATCGAAGATAGACTATAGAGAGGTTCAGTAGAGTGCGCAGTATCTGACATGATAATAATTGGTTCTATCCATGATCCGTTACGAGCAATCATTACAAATGCACATGCGAGTTGTAATAGTGTTACTCTAATTTCATATCCATATGATAACGATATGAGTGATTGTTTAGACCAATGAGCAGGATCATTAATAAATCCTTTTTGCTCACCAGGTAATGCAATGCCAGTCTTTTTGCCAAATCCTATACGAATGTAATGATCATAAAGACGTCTATCAAGATATTTTACCACTTGAGCGATGCCAATATTATTTGAAAATGCGATAACATCACTGAAAGGGATAATCCCATGTGCTTTGACAGTGTTAATTTTTCTTCCATCCAAATGCCATGTTTTCTTATTTTTACAATCAATGAGCTGATCTGCAGTTACAATCTTTTCCTCAAGTGATGCTAATGCACTAAATACTTTCATAACAGAACCAAGTTCGTATGTTTCAGTAATAACTCTATTCTTCATATGATCAATAATGAGCGGACCTCGTTGATTAGGATCAAAATCAGGGATGCTTACCATACTTAAGATATGACCATTTGAAGGATCCATGATGACTGCAGCGGCCTCTTGTGCTGTTAGCGTATGCATAGTATCAAGAAGTTCTTGATGAACGAGAAATTGTAATTTACTATCGATAGTCAATTGTATTGGAGTTCCCTGCATTGCATTATTCGTTTCATTCTTATGAAAATAATAGGTCCCTGATCGCGCATCTTTCTCAAGAGTACATATTGCAGGGCTTCCTATTAAGCGAGCATTATGCGTATATTCAATTCCTGCAATGCCTTTATTATCAACATCAGTTATGCCAACAATAGTACTCATACTCGATTGAGGATAATATCTTCCTTCTTCTTGCAAAAGATGAATGCCCTCAACAGAATTAGTCTGAATGAGATCAAGTTGCTCAGAAGAGAGGTGTCGCTTAATAAATATAAATTGTTTGTAGGGATTATGAATAATAGTTTCATAGGCGGATGGAAAATGTGCTTGCAAAAATGCAAGGGTTCTCCTATTTGTGTGAATAAGATAGGGAATTGTAAAAGCGGTATATGATGGTCTATTGAGTGCAAGAGGATTGTTATATCGATCAGTAATGAGTGCTCGCTCGGGATATTGTTCGAGAACATACGTATATTGTTGAAAGGCTTTTTCTTTATAGAAAGCACCATTTTTTACTTGAATAAAAAAGAGATTGATAATGATAGCACCATACGCAGAACAAAAACAGAAAAAGAGTAATGTTAGTCTTGCTCTATCAACACGTTCCATTAGACTCCAGACGCTTTACCGAATGAAGCGTAATTGGTTTCATGTGTAATGATTCACGAGCAATCTTTTCTATATGCTGAGGGCTCTGTAATTCTTTAAGAGAATATGAGCAGAGTTGTTTTTGTTGAATCAGCTCTTTTTTATACGCAGTCTTTCTTTGTAGATCATAGAGCAATGCAACTGATTTTGTACGCATATGTATATGCAAACAAATAAGTAAGATTTGCCATGCACCAATAGCTCCGATAGTATATGATCGCTTCATGGGTATCCTTTCTTGATGGTAGTTATGCTACTATATCAAGAAGATACGTATGATATAAAGAAAATGTTACTCTGTTGTCGATTGTGATTGAGGAGTATTGAAATATTTGCTGTATAATTTGTATCCAACAAATATTATACCACTGGTAATGATACTACCAATCAGAAGATATTTTTTGAGAGCAAATCGGTTACTTGAGGTAAGAGCTTGTATAAATAAGTCAAATTCATGAACATTATTTTCAGTATTCTTTTTTTGAGCGATTTTATTTCGGCATTGTGTCAAATTTTTTACTACTTTAGCATGGTCAGCAGAAGAGGCTGATCGATATTTTTCTTGTAATGTCTGTAATATCTGAGGATCACGTATGAGTAGCATAATATTTTCAACAGAATGAGAAATAGGTCTTTCAGAATATCCGGAAGATAATTTCTGATATGTGCAAAGTCTTGATAACTTATTCTTGCGTATGAAAGCAAGACGTTGATCGATAGAAATTGCTATAGGAGTATTATGAGCATTATCAGCCTGTTTTTGGTGTGATGATGTAGAAGAAACGATGTTAGAGGGCGGTTTAGAGTTTCTTTTTGTGTGCGATATAGGTTGAGATATTGTTGATGGTGTAGGAAGAACTGGGTAAGAATGAGCTCTATCTCTATATTGATATCCTGCGTAATGAATAGCTTCAGATAGATTTACAAGATACTGATTAATATACTTTATTTCATGTTCATATAATTGCGGGAAGATTGATGAAAGTGCCGCTGTGATACCAAACGACCGTTGTAATTTTTTTATATTGATCTCTGCTTGCATATAATCTTCATAGGAAAGATCTTTAGATTTCGCATGAATTGCCTTTATAATTATATCACTAAATGATTCCATGATCCTATGGAAATGTCTAAACGCTTCAATATTTGATTTACTGTCGTTAGAGAGTATTCCTTCAAAAGGTATCTTTTCCCCTATAGCGATATGCAATGGATTATTCTCGATATAATGAGCACACTCATTTGCTTTAGCGGTATAGCTAGAGGAGGCATAATTTGAGGTACATATGTTTATACAAGAAAGAAAAGTAATAATAATTTTGTACTTCATAATTCCTAGTATCCGAACGTAAAATCAAGACGCTTTGCGTTGATGGGTATTAGAATATCGTATGTATACTTTGTACAGAATATATGTAGTTCCTGCACAGCCAACAAGTAACCCTGTTTTTCGTACTAAACTACGGAGGTCAATACCAATACATCCGCAATAGTAACATGCTTGTTTGTATAGTGTGTTATGATCGCCCATACGATCAATTATTTTTTTATGTGCATCTAAAAGCTCTCGGCATTCTTGATCTGTGATATAATATTTAGCATTATTAAGAACATCAATAATAAACGTGCTATGTAAAATCTGAGCATTATGTATCGCTTTTGTTAAATTATCGCCAGTATCTTTTGCGGCAAGATCATCAAGTATCTTTATTATTCTGAAATCTTGTGCAATGGTAAGGCGATCTCTAATATATTCGAGAGCTTTTTCTGTAGGATTCTTATACTCTGGGTCAGAATAGTCTCCACCTTCATCAAAGATATCGATACAAGCAGCAGCTTGTATATTTATGATACGTGAATAAAATGTAGCAATATCATTTTGATCACCATTACTAAGCAGCTCTTCAATAGTTTCATTGCCATTTTTACTGATAGTTGTAGCTACTATTTTAGTAAACTTTTCAAAAAGATTATTCATAGCAAAAAGATTATTGCAAGATACTAATATAAGTGTAATGCCAAAAAAAGCACTTTGTCTGAAATGTAGATTTACATAATTCATTCTATATTTTCCTTATTTGGTGTAGCTTTTATGAAGTATGAATAGGATGATATTTTTTGGGTATGTTTGTACCGATTGTATAGCTTAATTCCAACGTATGCAAGCAATCCACCAAATGCAGATAGTGTTAGTAGTTGAATGCGTGGAGCGTAATGAGATAGAGAGTGCTGATTGAAGAATAGTTTAATGCTGCTTGGCTCTGGATAGGGTTCAAGTAGAATATTGCGCAGAATATCGTATGCTTTTAAAGCATGCTCCTTCTGATCTAAAGTTTTAATAAGAATATTAAGAGTTTCTTTAAAATTATCAAAATTTTCTAATGCAAGTGTGCGTTCTTTCAACGTTGCGTTTCGATATTTTTTACGCAATGCATTGATAACTTCTGGTTGATTAGTAAAGAATACTACATTATTAATTACTTCTTCTGATGACGTCGATTCTTGCAGTGATATTGTGAAAATATCACCTTTATACAAATACGATAATGAATTGTTGGCAATACAAGTGAGAGATTCGTTAATTGCTTCTTGTATGAGTTCTTCTTGGCTCATCGCATAATTTGATGTGTAGGTACTCAATAAAAATGATAAAGTATACACATATATATATTTCATGATTCTCTCTTGCGATTATATTTTACTTTTTTATAACCTATGTGAAGCACATAGATGCATGATATCATTGCAGAGGATATTCCTGCAATAAAAGGAATAGATGTTCCCTGAGATGAGAGGAATAGAGTCTCTATTTGATTGTGGCTGAGATTTATATGAGTTATCAGACTTTCCCATACAGGAGAAAGGTCTTTTGATTTTTCTCGATTTTTAATGTGATCAATTAAACTTATGTAGAATGTTTGATAGGCTATTTGTGCTTTTAGTTTATCTTCATCAGATGATGTAGTATACCATTGCTGTAGATTAGTAATCGATGGATTATTGCTTATAAAATTGACATATGCACCTAGACAAAGATCAAGTCCAAGAAGCGATTGTGATGCAGCACAATTGAATTGCTCTTGCCATGTGCTAAATATAGCAGGTATAGATGTTGGAAGCGTAGTACTATCAGATAGATCTGCAATAGCAAGTGCTTTACAAAACATGAAAAAGATAAAAGTATATGTATATTTTTTCATACGACGCATTGTGAGATTATGTAATTATTCTTTACTAGTATTCGTAGTAGTATAGCAATGATATAGTTTCCAACAAGCATACGTAATGATTGCACATCCACATAGAGATAGTATATTAATGACTCCTTGTTGTTTTATGATATTGAGAATAGGATGTTTTTTTCTATAAAGAAGTGCGTGAATTGCATCCTCACGTCGCTTTAAGTGAACATCTCCGTCTTTAGAAAGAGAATGTTCAAGTGATTTTCGTACTTTATCATGCGCGTTCTTTATAGAAGCTAAATGCTGTTCGATTTGTTCAACAGATTGCGATTCTAGATGCTTAATTTCATCAAAAAGACTATATGGGGGAGTAAAGCTCTCTTTTTGAGGAATCTTGAGAAAATTATTTTCTGAAGAATAGAGTGTGTTATATGAGCAGATAATTAAAACAATAGTACTTTGATATGTAGTAATTCTATCTCTTTTCATGATTCTCCTACTTTAACAATGCATGAACATAGTTATTGTAGAAAAATAGGTAATGATAAATCTAGATAATTAATGATTATTGTCCTCATAAAGTTATTTCTTTATGAGGACAGTAGAATTAGTTCTTTTTAATTAGTATCACCAATCATAATTCATACCAAAATGAACCTCACTGGCCGATTCTTTTCTGCGATTTTCACCTTTGTCACCATTGGTGCGAGGATCGAGTTTAAAGCCCCAGTCGATACGAATAGGCATTGGAGAAAGAAGGCGAATCCCAACACCAACAGAATGACGATAATCGAATCCATTATTTGCAATGAATTGTGATGGCTGACGTGGTACATTTGGGTTTTGCCATCCAGCACCACCATCATAGAAGATAACACCCTTCATATTCATATCAGAAGTTAATGGGAATATAAGTTCAACGTTAACAAACATTGCACGGGTTGCGCCAATAGTATCGCCTGAGAATTGTGGACCGATCTGACCAAAGAGAAATCCACGAACTGATCCTTGACCACCAATATGGAATAATTCTCCAAATGGAATGCCATGATTTCGATATGATGTAATTAATCCTAAAAAACTGCGAATATGAAGTACTAACAAGTAATCACCAATAATTGGTGTAAAATAGTTAGTATCTATCGTTGCTTTATAAAATCCGATAGCGCCACCATGGACACCAAGTGCAAGCTTAGATGTAAATTTATAAGCAAATCCTCTACTTGGATGAAGCGGATGATTGCGAGTATCCTGCTCTACATTATTAGCAAGCCATATAAATGTACCATTAATAAACTCTTTATCTAAAATATGCTGGTATTGTTGCTGTGCTTCTTCTCCAAGACTGCCAACATTTGCTTTTGGAAGTTCTCTGTAGCGAATATGATCAGCGCCAAGAGATGTGAGTATTTGTGTATTGCTCCATAACGCTGAACGTGCTTGTGTAATTGCACCTAATGTTACACCGCCGCCACTGAGTGTTTCGCTAACTGTATTAGGAGTAATATACTTAAGCTCATCGTAAATTGGTCGTTTATGATAAAGATCAAGTGACGCTGAGATTGGCTTATCAAATATCCATGGCTGTGCAAGATGGAATAATACGGTTGTCTCTTCACGAGAGAAATTGGCTTCTAAGCTGGTATTAATACCAAGACCGAATAAGTTTCTATCGCTAACAACACCTTTAACAGAGATACCATTAAGTGTTGAGCGTATGTCTGCTCCTCCGCCCATACCCATTTGAAAATTGAAATTACCGGTTTTACTCTCCTTGAGCATTAGATCAAGATCTGCATGTTCATCATCGATACGACGTAACTTCCAATTGACTCCTTCTTTTGCATCAAAATAGCCAAGTGATTCAACATTCTGTTTTGATATCTCCATATGAGCATTGGTAATTACATCACCTTCTGAAAGAGATATGCGTCGACGAATTACCTTATCACGTGTCTTTTTATTGCCTTTGATAGTCAATCGATTAAGTGTGATCTTATTTCCTAAATCGCAGAAGAATGATACGGCAACGGTCTTATTATCTTCATCAGGTTCTACTGAAGGTTCAATATGAGCAAATATATAGCCATGATTCCCCCATATAAATTCTAATGTCTTAATGGTGCTAGTCAGACCCTCTCTTGAATACATATCTCCAGTATGAATAGGGAGAACAGAAAGAATATATTCTTCTGAAAGAGTATCATTGCCAGTAACGGAGACTTTATTAATTTTATATTGTGAACCTTCTTCAATCTCATATGTCATGTAGAGATTGTTTGGATATCCGGGCTCTGAATCGCATCGAACGTTGACTACTTTTGCATGCAAGAATCCATGGTTTTGATAAAATTGCTCAATAAGGTATTTATCATATTCTAAGCGCTCAGGTTGATAGATTCCCGCCTGATTTAAAAAGCCAAGAAGCCAATCTTCTTGACTAACGATAACTTTTTTAAGCTCAGAATCGCTGAATGAAATATTGCCTTCAAAAAATATTCGTTTGAGCCGTGAGCGTTTCTTTTCGCGTACATGCAATGTTGCGACTGCCTTGCCATCATCCTCTATTTCAAGCGCAGTATCAATCTCTGTGTTATTATAGCCTTTTTCGGCATAAAGACCTTTAATCTTTTCTGCATATCGTTTTAATTCATACTCATCAAGAGCCGGAACATCACAATCAACTTTTTTGAGGATATCTTTCTCGGATAATTGTTTATTGCCAGTAATGACAAAATCTTTAAGAATTGGTTTTTCTTCAAGCTCAACAATAACATCAATCATATTGTCTGCAAGTGGTTGTGCTTTAACGGTTATATTGCGAAATCGATCAAGGCCAAAGTATAAATTACGAATGAGAGTACGTGATTTTTGTGGTTGGAAAATATCACCTTCACGAAATGGAATATAACTCATGATTGCCATGCGTGGGGTAAATTTATTCCCTTCAATAATAATTTTGTTAATAGTACGAGGGGTTGCCCAGTTGATAGGTTCATCTTGTATGTCATCAAATGCATCAGTAAACGATTCAGCCCCTGTTTCAGAATCTATGAGATCTGTCTGCTCTTCTTGATCTTGATCATAAGAGAGAATTTCGTCTTGATTGGGCTGTGCCTCGTCATGAAGAACAATATCAAGAGAATCGTCTGCGATGATAGTATCTTCCGTACGTGCGTTTAACGGTATAGCACAACTACACGCATATATAAATGCAATTATAAGCACCTGTTTTTTCAGCATAATATCTACGCTCCTGCTCTTTCAATGCTGCATTGAGAGATTATTAATAACTTAAAGGAATAATGAAATATACTACCGGTTTTTTGAAAATTGACTAGGGAATGTGCATTTTTTTTAGATTTTGTCTAGACTGAAAAAATCGACAACACGTCTAAACAATAGAGTTAATCGTATATTTAATAGCACGAGCAAAAAGAAAGTGTATACCATGCTCAAACTCTCTAATACATTGACCGGTAAAAAAGATCCATTAGTGGTAGATAGTAATAAGAAAGTTACTATGTATGTCTGTGGAATTACCCCCTATGATTTTTCTCATTTAGGTCATGGTCGTTGTTATGTTACGTTTGACGTACTCTATCGATTGCTTACTATGTCGGGATACGAAGTAACCTATTGTCGTAATTTTACTGATATTGATGATAAGCTTATCAATAAAGCTGAAAAAGAGCTTGGTGATCGGTTACAATATCAGGTGATTGCAGATCGATATATAGCGGCATATCATGAAGATATGACACAGCTTAACTGTCTATTGCCATCCGTGGAACCAAAAGTAACGGAACATATTCCTGAAATTATTGCATTTATTGAGTCATTGATTGAGCAAGAGTATGCATATCAAGTTGGATCAGATGTCTATTTCCATATTGCTCGCTTTCCAGAGTATGGCAAATTATCAAAGCGGAGCGTCGATGATCTCTATGCAGGAGCTCGCGTAGAGATTAATGAGAAGAAGTTAAATCCACTTGATTTTGCCTTATGGAAGGGTGAGGATGAAGGAACATTCTGGAAGAGTCCATGGGGATGGGGAAGGCCTGGTTGGCATATAGAATGTTCAGCACTTGCATCGAAATATTTAGGTAAACAGATTGATATTCATGGTGGCGGCATGGATCTCATTTTCCCTCATCATGAAAATGAGATAGCACAATCAGAATCGAGATTCCATGTGCAGTTTGTTCATATATGGGCACATAACGGTTTTATTAATGTTAACAAAGAGAAGATGTCTAAGTCGCTTGGAAACTTTTTTACATTGCGAGATATTTTTAAAGAAGTTGATCCACAAGTAATTCGATTTTATTATCTTAATCATCACTATAGATCGCCACTGGAGTTTTCTCTTGATGATGTGCGCTCAATTCAGAAAAGCTATCAGCGTTTGTGTAATATCTTTGCATCGGTTCCTGTAAAATCATATTCTTTTGAAGAATTAGCAGCCTTTGATCCTGTTTCGCGTATGCTCGATTTTCTTTATGATGATATGAATACTGTCGGTATGATGGGAGTCTTATTTGAATCATTATCTGCTTGTGAACAAGATATGGCATTAGCAAGTGCTGTAAAGTATCTATTAACGGCAGTATTAGGACTATCATTAGTTGCTGTTGCGCAAAAGAAGATGCAACTTACACCAGAAATGGAGCAATTACTGACAGCTCGTGAAGCTGCTCGACAGGCAAAGGATTGGATAACAGCAGATGCGCTTCGAGATCAATTGAAGAGACTCGGATATGATGTGCAAGACAAAAAGAGTCAATAAGTTTCATTGAAGAAAGAAAGAGCAACCACGCGGGTTGCTCTTTCTTTTATGACAAATGTGTTTTGACAAGCGATTTGAGATCTTCTTTACTCTTATAGCCAGTCTCTTTTGCAACAACATTACCATTCTTTATAAATAAAAATGTTGGTACCGATGTAACGCCATATTGAATGCTTAGATCACGAGCTTCATCAACATTGAGTGTTACGAACTTGATTGATCCTTCAAGTTCTTTTGATAGTTCTTCTACGATAGGAGCAACTACTTGACAAGGTCCACACCATGAAGCAAATACGTCAACTACTACAGGTATGTTTGATTTGAGAACTTCTTGTGAAAAGTTATCTGGAGTAACCGAAATTGCCATTGAAGATCCTTTATATTAATGATGATAATTAATGATTATATGATTATGTTGGTAATATATCACTCCTTCGGAAAACATCTACTCTCAGACACTTAAAATATGTGAGAATTGTTTATTGCTTTGTTACAGATTGCATGATAGCTGCTGTATTACACACAGGAGTTGAAGAAGCAACATTGTCTGGATGAGTACAATATCCTTTGATCGTTAATTTTTTAAGTCCAAGGAATGGAAGACTCATATTTTCACTCTTATCTTCATCGATGTTAATAGTATTAAACTTAATCTGGTCTGAACGATCATCAGACTGATCATTGTCTAAATCTTTTTCTAGTTTAATAAGGACCGCTAGACTCTCACCATTCTTTTTTAAGATATGCAATTCGAGATAATAGAGCTTGCGTGTATTTCCTTTTCGTTGATATGTCCAATACTCGTTTGGGTTAACGACTTCTATAGAGATAATCTGATCAAGATCAATCCATACTTTTGCTAAACCATCTCGAGGATTAACAGTGAGCGGAATTTCTGAACGAGTAATGCCTATATGTGCTTTTTCATCATGGGATCCAAAGGGTTTCTTTTCAGGTGTATGTTTTGGTCTTTCATATAATACAATCTGCTTATAGCGACTATTAATTGAGATATTTTCTGCTTTAAATGTGCTTCCTTGTTGCGTTTCAATAATGCCATAAAAATTTACTTTCTGTTTTCGTTCGATATCAGATCCTCCTTCGGAAGGATTCCATGAATAGATAGTCGATAATATTAAACAACAAGAGACAAAGACTACATATCTTTTAGTAATCATATATTGCTCCTACAAAAGAATGATATTAAATGGTAGAGATTCTTACTACTGGTATAATTTCTACTATAATCGCAATAATGCATGCAAGCTCTAGCAAGATCTGAATAAAAAGTGGACAACTCTTTTTCTCATTTATATGGTAATATCATACTGATTTAATTTGTTATGATATCTGTCTTAGGAGAAGCATATGTTTGAGTATAGTAAACAGCAAGAATATTCTCGTCTATTATTAGCAAATGTTTTTGCGCTTATGGGCTGCGGACTTATGGTAACGGCAGCAGTTGCATATATTTTGTATCAGTCGCCAATGCTTATGAGTCTTATATATGGGAAAATAGGATTTTTCCCAATTATCATTAGCCAGTTTGCGTTAGTTTTAGGACTTAGCTTTTGTTTAGAACGATTAAGTCTTACTGCAGCAGTTGCTATGTTTTTTACCTATGCAATAAGTGTTGGAATTACTACATCATCAATATTTTTTGTGTATGATCATCAATCGATTAGTCAAATATTTATTGTTACAGCATCTATGTTTGGTGCCACAAGCCTCTATGGGTATGTTACGCAGAGAGATTTATCACGTGTTGGGTCACTAGCAATGATGGGAATTGTGGGCATTACTATCGCATTACTTGCTAATGCATGTTTTGGTAATTCATCGTGTGATATTATGCTTAACATAGTATCAGTACTATTATTTACTGCGCTGACTGCATATGAGGTGCAGAAGATTAAGAGTGTGGGACTATCGCATGGGTTATTAGTTGATCGTGAGACAATGGCAAAAGTAGCAGTTATTAGTGCTCTTAGTCTCTATCTTAATTTCATAAATCTATTTTTACGGTTGTTATCATTATTTGGACGACGTAGTGATTAATGAGTACAAATAAGGAGTATTATATGAAGCGTCTCTATCTCATAATTAGTATGTGTGGAGTAAGCGTATGGTTTTATACGAATGCACAGATAATAAAATCACCACTATTAAATGGTGAAAAGGTCTCTGCAGCGACACAAAATATTCCTACGCAAAAAGGAATAGTTGATCAGACAAGACAGCCAATACAAAGCAGAATGATAAAGCGATCAGCTGTAACCAGTAATCCCAGTAATTCTAATAAAGAAGTTCCTGTAGTCTCTGTAGAAGTTGGTAATGAAAAATCTCGTTCATTTATCCAAACAGGAGATCTTGAATCTGATACGAGCTCTGATTTATCAGAACCAGTCTCATATAGTGGAAGCCTTACTGAGCAACAGGTCACATTTGATGTTGAATTAAAAAGATCAAAGACCGTCTCATTATTAGAAAAAGCCGTAGCATACTTTAAAGAACCGGATACATCTGTTGTGCAAGCATGCCATGATTTTATGCGTACGAAAAAATTCGTTGATGGAGAACTCTTTATTTATATGTACGATTTCAAGGGAAATTGTTTAGCGCATGGAAATGAGCCATTTATGTTGTGGCGTAATGTCTATAATCTTCGCGATAGTTTTGGTACATACATTGTGCAATCGATTATTGAAAAAGCTAAGTCTGGTGGTGGATGGGTAACCTATGAATGGCGAGGGGCTACTCGTGTTTCGTACGTACAAAAAGTAGTAAAAGATGGCGTTAGTTATGCACTTGGATGTGGATATTATCCTCATTCAAAACCGGATGCAGTAGTCAATTTGGTAAAGGGTGCTGTTGCATTATTCAATAAAACATTGAAAGAGGGACGGCGTAAAGAAGAAGCATTTAGTGATATGAACTATCCACTTGGTCGATTTGTCTATGGTGATTTGTATATCTTTGCCAATGATTTTCAAGGTTTGAATTATGTGCAAGGTGATCAGCCAGGATTGATAGGTAGTAACGAGTGGAATGTTAAAGATGATCGCGGAGTCTTTACTATTCAAGAAATGGTAAATAAGTTGAAAACTTCAGATGAAGGAATCTGGATCGAATATATTTTCCGCGGAGCTACTAAGCGCTCATATATTGAAAAGGTAGTTGATAATAATGGCAATTATTATCTTATTGGGTGCGGATACCATCCTGACGTTAATCGTGATTCTGCTGTAAATTTAGTTCGTAAAGGATATGAATTTATGAAGAAGGTTGGATTAACAGAAGCAGCTCGTCTCTTTAATAGTGCATTAGATACCGAATATCATTATGGAGATCTCTTTTTACGCGTCTATAAATTAGATGGTACGTGTGAAGCGCATGGCGGAAATTCTTCATATATTGGGACTAATAGATGGGATGTGCGTGATGAAGATGGTCGTTTCTATGTTCGAGAAATGATTCAAAAAGGGAAAGATGGTGGTGGTTGGATTAATGTTAAACTTAAAAACTCATTATATTCAATGTATGTCGAATTAGTCGATTTAGGTGTAGAAGAGTATGTTATCTCCGCAGGTATCTATCCAATATCAAAAGGAGAAACAATGATGCTTCTTGCAAAGAGCGGTATTAACTATCTGCAGACACAAGATCCAATTGTGGCCTTTGCAGAGTTTACGAGACGTGGCGGAAGATTCATTCGTGGAGATTTAGAAATGTTTGCATTTGATGTTACAGGGATCTGTTATGCTTATGGTGATGATTATGATCTAATATGGCGTAATATTATTAATCTTAAAGATGATGATGGAAGGCCATTTATCAAAATTATGATTAATGCATCGCAAGAAGGTCCTGCGTTTGTATCATCACGTCAAAATGGTGCACAACGAATCTCATATGTAGAACAGGTAAGTAAAGGTGGTCGTACGTACGTATTAGGATCTAGTTTTTATAAATAATAATGGGAAAGAATGAGTATGAATGGGTTGCTGCTCTTTGTCTGGTACAGCATGATTGTGCTAGCAACAATTATCAATGCGTCAGAATATGATGAATATACAGAACGTCTTGATGAACATGAAGCAGCAATCTATGAGCAACTTGAAGCGGATCGTATTCCTGATGTGGCTATCAATTCAGTTGATCGAGATGGTGAATACGTCTTATTTGATACACCTGGCAAAGAATATGGTCTCATATTTAAGGGACATGATTATTCAGTGCGATTATCGGGATACGTTAAGAGTGATAACTTTATTGATACACGACGTATTGTAGGTCAGCGTGAAGATTGGATATCGCTCTTTCCCTATCCGCAAGAGTTGGATGTGCATGGACATGATGTCAATAAACGTGCTCGTTTTAATATGTTGGCAATTGAGACACGACTTAAAGCAGAACTCATTGGTCCTGATATCGGAGAAGCGCGATCTTCAGGCGTGATAGAGATTGATTTCTCTGGTCCGTGGATTATTGATAACAATAGAGAGATTCAGGTAGGGCATGATAGCTCCGTAAATACTACAACATTACGGCATGCATTTATTAAGATAGAAATGTCAGCATGGAGTTTTTTAGTGGGACAATATTGGCATCCATTAGTGCCCCCAGAATCATCTGGTAATAATACTGTTACCTATCAATCCGCACCATTTGAGCCTTATTCTCGTAATCCACAAATTCGATTTACATTCTTACCACGGCCATGGTTGGAATGTATGGTTGCAGCAGTATCACAATTAGATTTTCGTAGTAACGGGCCAGAGGGATTCAGTTCGAAATATTTAAGAAATGCAGTAGTTCCTAATTTACATGCACAGCTTCGATTTTTATTCGGTACATGCGGTGTATTTGGAGTAGGTCTTGACTTTAAACGATTAATTCCTCGTCTATATACACAGACCAATGAAAATATATATCGAACACGGCAAGGTGTTAGCAGTCTTTCAGCACAAGTATATGGAAAGATTGATGTTGGTCCAGTAACTATGCTTGGTCAAATAACATATGCATCAAATCTTACTGAACAGACAACTCTTGGTGGATATGGTGTTTCATATCGAGATCCATATACAGGTCATGAACGATATACACCAATTGCAACACTTATGAGTATGCTTGATATATATATGCCTGGTATTGTTGAGCCTGGTATCGTATTTGGATTTGTGAAAAATTTAGGATCACATAAACGATTATATGCTGATCCAACTAAACAAGGGAACGATCGATTTACGATATTTGGTCAAGCAGGTGGATTGAGTGAAATGCCTGCATCATTGAATGCAACTGACTATGTTGTCGGAGTTTCACCACGTATTCGTGTGCGTTGTGAACCGGTTACATTTGCAGCTGAAGTTGAATGGCTTCGTGCATCGTATGGTGATTTAACTGATCGCGCAAAGGTTATTAATGGTAAGCCAGTTAGCAATGTGCGATTTATATTTGCCGTCTATTATAATTTTTAATAACAAATGTTTTCTGGATAGTGTGTTATGGAGATAATAAACTCTTAAAATTATAGAAGTTTATTATCCTCATAATGTTATTTCGTTAGTGCTTGATTAATGATGAACATTCGCTCATTAATAATTGTTTTAATGATAAGAAGTTTATCTTCAGGAGTGAGATTAGCAGAGATATTACATCTTCTATCGTTATTGCAAGAAGTGTAATGAGGATACATTGCAATAGTATCGCTTAAAAATCTTCTTTCACATTCAACAATATCTATTTCAGATGATTCAGATTCTTTGTTTTTGATAAATATATTATATTGTTCTGTGAGCGTACATATTTTATCATCAGTTACATTTGATGATAGCTTCTTTAGTTCTTGCCATATAGTTGGATAATGTGGGTTATTATTGCCTATTAACATATTTGTAACAGCTAAATTCATAGTTTTAATTTTACAATCCATGATATTAAGTATATTTTTGCATTCATTAAAGAATTTCTCAATATGGGTATGTTGACTTTGAGTGAGCGAAGAATTGCTTTGAGAGGATGCGGTAGATACAACTACTTGAGATGGTATCGAAGTATAGGCAGTTTCATAATAATCATATTCTTTTGCAGAAGGGTTATATTGATTAAATGTATTACCAATTTGCTGCATAAAGGTCTTTATCAGTTCTCTAGAATATTTTATTGGTGTGTTTAGATGCTGTTGATATGAGATATTAGGGTTTTTCTTTATGCTGAGATTATCTTTATTCTGATCTATAACGGTCTTTAAAGATAAGAATTTTTCTAAGATGCTCTTTTTTTTATTAAGTTTTTGTATCTTGCTGAAAGTAGCGTCAACATCGGGATAGGAAAGATGCAATTTATAAGTCATTTCTGCTTCTTGATAGACCTCATCCCAACTGTTATTTTCGTCTGTAAAAGAAGGGGTGGGATAATGAGTATGTAGATTGTTAGGTAATAAGTCGATTAGTTCTTCCCATGCTTGTTCATAATAACTAATATTACAGTGTACAAGAGGAGTTCCAATCTTACTACTATCTAGATATTTAAAATCATTATGATGAGACTGTGATAAAGAGATGTCCATTTCCGCCGCTTGTACTTGTAAAACAATGCTTAGAAATAATGTGCTATAGGATAATGTAGTTTTATGCATGTAACAATCCTTTGCGTTTTTAAGACTTGTAGATACTTTTTAATCTCTTTCATTAAATGAAAACATTTTTCAAAAAGATTAAATAATGAACGGGTATGGTATGAAGAAATTTAAGAATGCATATCAATGCAATGTATACTTGATAGGTATCTGGAGGAGAGAGAGGGATTCGAACCCTCGATTCCTTTCGGAATAACGGTTTTCAAGACCGCCGCAATCGACCACTCTGCCATCTCTCCACGATATTCAAAGAAATTATTATCCACAGTTTACTGATTTTCTTGTAAAAATCAACGTTGCTGAAGAAAGATCTGTTATCGCTAAAACCTTGTTATTGAGGGTTGGCTCGTCATATGTTTTCAAGCTCAAGTAATGAACAAATTTTATTTTGCTAACGCACTATAAGTAGTAGGCATAAAAGGATCTGATGTGTGTGTGGAACTTTATCGAAGTATGGTGCGCCTAAGAGGAGTCGAACCTCTAACCTTCAGATCCGTAGTCTGATGCTCTATCCAATTGAGCTATAGGCGCTTATAATTTCTGGTGGAGAGAGAGGGATTCGAACCCTCGTGCCCGGTTTCCCAGACTCTTGCTTAGCAGGCAAGCGCTTTAGACCGCTCAGCCATCTCTCCATAATGAGATATCAAGGTACCACAATATGATAAAGATATTTATGCATTTATGCAAGCCATTTTAATCTTACATAGCGTAATGATATACTATTTTTCATCGTTGATTCTTTACAAGAAGGTCCTATGGCACTTACAATATCGATAAAAGTCGTTCCTCAAGCAGGCAAAACAGGTTGGGTAATTGATAAATCAGGAACGCTAAAATGTTTCTTAAAATCGCCTCCTGAAAGAGGTAAAGCGAATCAAGAACTAGTTGCTACTATTGCAAAAGCATTGCGAATTACACAGATGGCCGTTATGATAATTGCGGGAGAAATTTCGAGGAATAAAAAAGTTGTGATTGATGCTCCAATTACCTATGAGAAATTCTTAGATGCAATTGGCATTGATCGACAAACGAGTATGTTGAAAGGGTGATGGAGTGCCCGAGTTTTCATGGTATGGTGTAGATATATCTGGTTCTGTTCGCAAAGGTCGAATGTATGCCAAAGATCAAGCTGCGCTTGATGGTCAGCTTTTTAAACGAGAGATTGCATTATTACAGGCAAAAAAACGATTCTCATTTAGTTACTTTTCTCAATCATTATCAATAGATGTGCGTAAAGAGTTGTGCGAGCAATTATCCTTCTTATTATCATCAGGTGTTTTACTTCCTGATGCATTAACATTGATTGCAGATCAAATGAAGCGTATGCATATTCGTGATTATATACACAGAGTAGCAGATGATGTACGTAATGGATCACGTTTGAGCACTATTTTTTCTCGACCAATATATCAATGGGATTATGTTGCGCGTGCTCTAATTACATCGGGAGAAGAATCAGGAAATATGGCACAGGTCTTTACTATGTTAGCACACTATTATGAATACATGATTACAACGCGCAGTCTGATTATGCGTTCACTTATTTCGCCATTTATTACATTCTTCTTTTTTATAGTAGTAGCGATTGGTATTGTTATGGTAGTGATTCCTCGTTTTGCACAATTGTTTGTAACATTATCAAAACCAATACCAGTATCAATTGAGCGATTACTTACGCTTCGATCATATCTTGTAAGTGGCTATGCAGTATTGTTTGTGATATGCGGAAGCAGTCTATTATATTTGCTTATAAAAGGCGTGCATAAACGATATGCTATTCTTGATATAGTTCCCTATATCTCTTCAATGCGTTCTTCATATACGGCTTACTCAATTTGTACATCGCTATCATTATTGCTAAAAGGAGGTATGTCATTTGTTGTAGCTCTTGAAACGGTTGCATCATGTTATCAGCAAGAATCACTAGTGAAGATGCTTACTAGTATAAAGCGTTCAATAGTAGATGGTATGGCGGTGAGTATCGCATTTGAACAATATCCACGTTATTTCACTCCACAAGCAATTGCATTGATTAATGTTGGTCAGGAGACAGGATTGCTAGGAGCGATGTTTGAACGACTTTCGTCTCAGTATAAAGTAGAGTTTGAGCGATATCTTTCAATGATTACCTATTCGATACAGCCCTTAATGCTATTAATATTGGGTGGTATGATTGCATGGCTTATCATTACACTCTATAGTCCATTACTTACGCTTGCAAATGTGATATAGATATTGAGTATTGATACGCTGCTTTACTCCGTTTCAAATAAAACTGATTTGCTATCATAATTGATATATGTTATTACTTGCTTTATACAAATCACTCTTTTCTTGGTCGAGTGGTGCGTGAACACTATTATAGAGATTCTTACCTTCATTAAAGAGACGTAAGCTTATGCTTGCATTATCGAAATTATAATCCGTCTATGCTTATCTGATCGTACTAATTCGAAATCCTAGATGTCTTTACGAATCAGCAAGCTTCGAACAGTTATGTATTACTTGTTTATATCGAAGCACAGATATGAAATTTTTGATTTTTATAAATATAGAGTATAGTTATCGCTATGCGTGTAATACTATTTTCACCATTTATGATAGGCAGCATATGATAACAATTTGTACAGATAGCGCGTCTATGCGCTCTCTATATAGAATTCTATTAAGTATCATTTTTCTTTGTAGCAATATCGTAGAATCAAGGGCATTGACTCGTAAAACATGTGATCCGAATTTTAAGATACATAAACAAGATTTAGCGCATGCTGCAATTAGGAATATCTCTTTATCATCAGACTCAATTATAACAGGTACTGAATATGAAGAGCTCAAACTTGATTGGCTTCTTCATTTGCTTGATCGAGCGCAGACAAGTTTTGGTGGTGAAATGCTCAAACAATTACTTATACCAATTGCAGATCGAGCAGAAATTGAACGAAGACAATCGATTACGAAAATATTTTTAAAGAATGAATCATTATGTACCGTTGCCTACGATTCGTTGAATAAACTTTATCAACATGAAGCTGCTATTCTTTCATACGTAACGCAAAGCGATTTAGAAAAACATGCAGCAACACTCTATTATGATATTGTAAAAATTTCGTTGATGGAAAAAGTTCCTGGTCTTAAGCGACTTGAGACAACACTCAATAATAGCCGTTTAGCACTTGAAGCTGCATTATGGTTTGATTTAAGTAAAGCGGGATTAACATTTGCACGCCAGCTCTGTTTAGAAGGCTTATATACGGAATTTGTAGGATACTCGCTTGGTTATCGTAAAGAGTTTGACATTGCACGTGGTTTGAAAAATGGTTTGAAAGAACCGTTACAACAAATTGGTTGGTGGCATGAAATTTGTAATCAGAATTGGTATGATCCTGAAAATCAACAACATGTAGGCAATGCTATTTTATCAGGTACGTGGCGTGATCGTTTTGAAGCATTCCGTAATGGTGCAACGCAAGTTGATCGTATTGTATTTAATGGGAGAACGATAACTGAAATCGCTCAAGATATGAAGCAAGCGGTTATGAATTATTTTGGAAAAAAAGTAGTCTCTAATCCGATAGATTCCTTGATGCCAAAATTGGCTAAAGATTCATCAATGATAATGCGTTGTTCAATGAATGCATCTGCAGCTCTTGCATCAACGGGCATCTCTATGTGGTATTTCTTACGTACCTCTATGAATATTAGTGATGCGTGGAAACGTGTTGTATTTTTGTATGCGATTATGAATAATTTACAAGAGCGATTAGTTTCAGTGGCGGCATTTTTTAAAGAATTGAAACATTTTGCAGATATCGTTGCGCGGAATGGAGACGCTGTACATGAGCTTGTTCAA
Organism: uncultured Pseudomonadota bacterium; assembly: GCA_964575265.1. Classification (GTDB taxonomy): domain Bacteria; phylum Babelota; class Babeliae; order Babelales; family Vermiphilaceae; genus CAZNPD01. The sequence continues at coordinate 81,764 of CAZNPD010000001.1, forward strand.
CCGATACATGACTTGTTTAACAACAATGATAAAGAATTAACAGAACTCTTTACACTTTTGCAATCAAATACATTTTCAACACAATGTAATCTCTTTTATCGAAGAGGTAACGTCTTACGAGCACATACGCTGGTAAAAAAACTATTTGAAAGATTGCAACCAGCTTTGCAAGCACTGGCAGCTCTTGATGCTCATTATGCAATAGCGATGCTTTGCAAAGAATCAGAGAATAATGTAAAACGGTTCCAACTTGCAACATTTGTTGAATCTGAAGAGCCATGTATTATCTTCAAAGATTGCTGGATACCAGTATTAAGAGAGCAGAGTGTCTTTAATGATGTAATATTCAATGCAGAGAATGAGCCAGGAAAGAGAATTATTACGGGCCCTAATGGTGGAGGCAAGTCGACATATCTTAAGATGATAGGTCAATCAGTAGTATTGGCACAATCATGGGGTATTGTTCCAGCGACATCAAATCAATTAACGCTCTTTACAGGATTGCGAACATGCTTGCATCCACAAGAGGATTTGCAGCAGGGGCTTTCAACATTTATGGCCGAAAGAGCTTGTATGGATGAAATAACCTCTTTTGCTCACAAAGCGCAGGGCCCAATTCTTCTTTTGATAGATGAGCCGTATCGCGGAACTGTCGATTTAGAAGCATCAAAACGAATCTATACGTTTGGAAAGAGCATTGCTGATATGAAGTACTGTATTGCTTCTATTGCTACTCACAATCAATATCCTGTTGAATTAGCTCATGATACGAATGGTGCATTTGCAAATTGGCATGTGCATATTGAAGAGACGAGATCATCATTCAAGAGAACATATAAAATAAAACCAGGTCCCGCAGACTGGTGGTTTGAGAATGAAGAGAAACGATCAAGTTTTATAGATTGGCTTGCCGAGGGTGTACGAGCGCGTAAGAAGCAAACAAGGTAGTATTTTCGTTGAAAAATTTGACGATTAATGGCTTTTGTTATACCATTTCATCATAATCTTTGAATTTATTGTGCCGGAATGGCGAAACTGGTAGACGCACGAGACTCAAAATCTCGCGGTGTTAGGCACCATGTCGGTTCGAGTCCGACTTCCGGCACCATACTTTGCTGAAGCTTCATATGGTTGGTCAACAAATGACTAGGTTTTAAAAATTATTGTTAGAAAATTTAGATCATACGAAGTATCTTATTCTTTGCCAAGTCTACGATGATAGATTGTATGGTATGGATCAATAAGTGAAGATGATGAAAGAGATATTTCAATACTCAATACGAAGCATTTACTCATGAATACATCTTGCATATTCTGTAAAATAATTAGCAAAGAGATTCCTGCAGATATAATTGCAGAGACATCTGATATGATAGCTATTCGTGATATACATCCAAAAGCGCCAACCCATCTTCTTATTATTCCTAAAAAACATATTGTTGATATTCAAAGTCTTACACATGAAGATCTTGCAATTGGATCTCATGTATTTGCAATGGCTCAACAGCTTGCTCAGGGCCGAGCATTTAGATTATTGATGAATAATGGTCAAGATGTTGGTCAAAGCGTATTTCATTTACATGCACATTTCTTGGCTGGTAAAAAGATGAGTGATTTTTAAGAAGAATAGAGTTGTTCCCATTCATCTTGTAATCTATTGATTGTCTCTTGTAATGTAATAATACGTTTTTCTACTTGACGATATTCATGAGTTCCATATTCATGCAAACCAAGCTTTTGCGATTCTTTTGATAAATCTTGTTCAGCTCTGTGAATCTGTTGTTCAATAGATCGTAATTGTTTCGATGTATTATTTTTCTGAACTGATTTATTTACGGATATTGAAGCAGATGCTGATAATGGAGTAGAAGATGGAGTAGATGATTGTTGTTGTTTTTTAAACCAGAGATATTCTTCGTATGGCCCATCATATACAAATATACCAGTAGGAGTTAACTCCCAAATAGTGGTTGCAAGTTTTGAGATGAAATCATGATCATGTGAAACAAATAATAGCGTACCATCATATTGTTGTAATGCTTGCAATAGTATCTCTTTAGCATAGAGATCAAGATGGTTAGTTGGTTCATCAAGAAGTAGTAAATTAGCATGCTGAAGAAATACTTTTACCATTGCAACACGATTTCGCTCACCACCACTCAATACGCGAATTTTTTTGTGTATGTCATCACCACTAAATAAAAAGGCTCCGAGATATGCGCGAATAGTGCTTTCTGGAACATTTGACGAATGTAATGAGACTTCTTCAAAAATAGTATTATCTGGCGCAAGTACACGGGCCTGATCTTGTTCAAATACTGCATAGGAAACATTATGACCAAATGTAACAGAGCCTGTCTGTTTTGGATATTTTCCTGTAATAATATTAAAGAGAGTTGTTTTCCCGACACCATTTGCAGCAACGAGTGCAACCTTTTGCCCACGTTTTATTTCACCTGACACATTAGTAAAGAGGCGTTTGTTTTCAAATGAATATGCAATGTTAACAAGAGTTAATGCAATAGCACCCGATCGTGTTACGGGCTTTAATCTGATTGATATGACAGGCAGTGAAGGTTCAATTTCAATACGCTCCACGCGATCGAGCTGTTTTATCATCGATTGTGCTTGTTTTGCACGAGTTGCAGATGCTCTCATGCGATCAATTGTTGCTTGCTTACGAGCAATATCTTTTTGTTGTTGTGTGTACGCGGCTAATGTACGTTCGCGTTCAGCATCTTTTTGATATACGTATTGTGTAAAATTTCCAGTGAATAGATGCCCGTTTCCACGATCAATTTCAAAAATATGGTCACATACTGTGTCGAGAAAATATCGATCATGGCTTACTAGTAAAAAACCACCGCGGAAATTTTTAAGAAATGTACAAAACCATTCTTTGGTAACAATATCAAGATGATTAGTGGGCTCATCAAAGAGATAAAAATCGGCATTTTGTAATAACAATTTTGCAAGCACCAATCTCATTTTCCATCCAGTACTCAAATGAGCAACCGATTGTTGTTGCATTGATTCAGAAAATCCTAAACCAGTCAATATCTCTTTTGTACGTGCAAGTGATTTTGATTTGTCAAAATGGAGGAGCTGTTCATGAATGTATTGATATCGATCAAGAAGTTCTTGAATGTTGACAGGATTGGTAGTAAGTCTCTCTTCTATCTGAAGATATTCTTCTTCTAATTGTGTAAAGTGTACAAAAACATCATATGCTTCATCAAAGACACTCTTAAGGGATTCAAGAACAATCTCTTGTGGCATATAGGCGATGGTTGTCTCGCGTTGTGTAGATATCGATCCTCTATCAGGTTTATTAATACCAGCAATGATACTCAGAAGCGTAGATTTTCCTGCGCCATTTCTTCCTACCAGACCAATTTTTTGCTTGCCAAATACAACCGATATAGAATCAAACAATACTCTATCTTTAAATGAGAGATTAATATTATTAAGTTGAATCATAATGAGATTCCCTTTATCGAGAGAATAATATTCTAATCTTCGTATACGTTGGGCTGAATTTTATCGGAGTCTTTTTTGTTGAGAAATTCACCTTTATAGAAGATGTAAAGACCAATTAAAACAACCATATTTGCTGCATAAAAATGCCATGTAATTGTTTCGCACATAAATATCCAACTGATTAAGGCAGTTAATGGTGGAGTGAGAAATCCGGCAAATGAAAGAAGTGTTGCGGTATATTGCTTGAGAAGATACCCATATAAGTTGTAACAGAAGATATTGCTAATGATAACAACACCAGCAAGAAGGCTTCCAAAATTTAAAATATTATCAGAATTAATAACAGGAGTATTTTCTACAAGCAACGATGTAATAAGAGCAAGTATGCCGCCAGCTGTCATGGCAAGTCCATTTACCATCATTGGAGCATAACTTTTATCGCGTACGAGCTTTCGCATAACAATCCAACTATAACTGTGACATGCAACCGATGTTAAAATAACAAGTTCTGCAGGGTCAATGAAAAAATTCCAGTTACTTAATGCAGTTCCATTGGTTTGACTAATAAGGATGAGTAGCAGTCCGATAAATCCGATGAAAAGACCAATCCATTGATTTCGTGAAAGTCGCTCATTAAATATAATGTATGAATAGAGCGATGATAAAAATGGTGAAATATTATACAAAAATGAAGTCTTTGCGGCACTTACGTATTGTAATCCCCAAAATCGTAAAATATATGCTATATAAATACCAAAAATGATCATTTGAAGGTAGAGCCATCTATGTTTCCATTTAAACTTAAAATGATGGCGAGCAACGAAATATTGATATGCGAGCAATATACTTCCTCCGGTGAACATACGAATGCCGGTAAGAAATATGGGGCTTCCATATGATTGCACGAGTATTTTCCCGAGAGAAAATGAAACGGCAAAGAGTGTGTACATTAAAACGATTAATATCATTGCTTTTATAACGTTAGTATTGTTAGTCGATTATTATTATGAGCGTGATAATTATAAGTATACTTTATTATTCATAATTGGTAAGGCTCTCTACCCATTATTTTGTTTATTATGTTCTAATAACAGTATGGATAAAGCGTATTACTCGATCAATATATTCATTTTGATATTTAAGATGGTGGCAGGCATGCTTTGATGGATATGATATCCACCATGATTCACTATGCGGTGCAAGCATGGATAATTTCTTTACGTCATTAATATTGACGTATTGATCATCGTAGGAATGTATAAAGAATATAGGAATTGGCATTCGAGATATTCGAGAAAATAATGTTGTCTTTTGTTCGTACTCAGATAACCGTGGTTGTATAAAGAGTTTATGCAGATAATTAAATGTTGCTTCTACTGTTGCATGTAATGCGCGAAACCAGCGTTTTTCTTTTATCTGATGACGATCACTCTGTGTAAGATGCGTACATTTTTTTATTAACGAATCGTTAATATATGCTTGCATGGCACTCAGAGATGATGTTGTTACTGATCCCCAACCACTATCAAAAATAAGACCCCTGATATTAAATTTATTGAGAATTTCTTTTTCTTGCAATGCAAGAATTGCGCGTGATGCATGGTATGCGCCTGCACATATGCCAAAAAGAATGATTGGTGCCGAATCTTGTTCATGAGCAAAGTTGATTGCAGCAACAACATCGCGATATTCTTTTATGCCATATTGATTCCATGAAGAGAATAGAGAGCCACTGCTTTTTCCATGACCACGTGCATCAAAGAATAGGATATTATACTCTTCGGGCAACAGTGCAAAGAATGATGCAAGGCCCTCTTTTCTTCCTGGTAGAAATCCGCTACAAAATATAATAGTAGCGATGGCATTTGGTCGCTTTAGATAGAGATAGTTGATGGAAAATTGATCGGTTGTTGTAAAATATCCTTCATAGAATCCATCATTGCAGAGTTGTTGACTTACGGCAGTATATTGATTAAGAAATTGTGTATTGAGATATTCTTCTTTAGACCATATTCTATTATTATTCTCTGCATCAGATTTTCCTAGTGTAATCTTAGCAAGAGCGGATCCATGGTTACTCTCTTGTATATATGTTGCCATAGTGACACATATTATGATGTATAATCTAATCTTCTTCATAAATACTATTGACCTTGAACTCTTTGCGCAATGTGATACAGTTTCTTCATTACATTTAATTATTGTTTGTTGACATAGAAGATACCTATTTTTATGTCATTCGTCGAATTGTGTTGAAACAGCGTAAGGAAGTAGTCATGTTATCATTCATCGGAATAGTGCTTAGTATTATTTTATCTATTTTTTCAACAGGCATTATGAGTTACTTGGCTCTTGCTATTCCTATAGGACCGTGGATAGCACCAACGGTAGTCTTAATGGCGATGGTATGCATGCATGTTTTACGCATTATATATACAAATCAATTACTTGGATATGTAACAATAGCAGCATCAGTTGGTGGAATTATTGCAACAGCATTCAGCTTTTCATTTCCGACACTCTATTTTCTTGATGCAACGTTATTTGCATCATGGTTAGCAAATCCTCTCTATTTTTGCTCTGTTTTAGCAGGATTAGCATTGAGTGCGGGTAGTCTTGGATATGTATTAGCAAATGCATTTGAGCATCATCTGATTGATCAAGAAAAGTTGTCATTTCCTATTGCGAATATGATTCAAAGGATGATTGTAGCACAACGTCAAATTACAAAAGCATATGAATTGATGGTTGGTTTTTTTGTAACATCTATTTTTTGTCTTTTGCAAGATGGTTGGAAGAATTGTGTTGGTATGATTCCCAAATCGATAACGCTATTTCCAGCATATTCATTTGGTATATTCACGACACCAGCGCTTGTATTTGATATTTGGCCATTGCTCTGGTCTATTGGTTTTGTAACAGGTCATGTTATTGCTATTCCACTTGCAATTGGAGCTGTTCTTAAATATATGTTTGTTGATGTTGTGCATGCGCATTATTTTACCAATCTATCTTCGGTTGAATTTTCATTAGCATTTTGTAGTGGACTTGTATTATATGGAACAATACATTCTTTTATGAGTTTGCCCAAATCATTGATGACATTTTTTCGTAAGATACGATTTGATAATTCAAGCTCATTACAGAATATAATAGCTTATAATAATGGAATGCATGTATGCATTGTGCTTACATTAGTGGTACTCTTTTTATCATTATTCTCATTTCCATGGTATGTACAAATATATCTTTTAGGCGCAACAATCTTTTGGACATATCAGATTGCAATAATTGGAGGGAAAGTAGGCTTGGCACCCTTAGGAAGATTTGCAACATTTGTGATGGTTCCTGCGATGGTATTATTTAATCTCAATTATGTCCAGATTGTGTTGGTTGCAACATTTGTTGAGATATGCGCAGGCGTTACAGTCGATATGTTATTTGGCCGTAAACTTATGCGTGATCTTCCACTCAATAGAGAAGCGGCTCACCGATATCAACTCTTGGGCCTTATTGTAAGTTCGCTTGTGATTGGAAGTATATTTTGGATATTAATTACCAAATTTAATCTTGGATCAACGCAACTATTTGCGGTTAAAGCGCAATCACGTAAATTACTTATTAATGCACATCAATTTAATTACATTGTTCTTGTTATTGGTGCAGCAGTAGGGCTTGTGCTTGATTATATGAAGATTAATGGCGCACTTGTTTTGACAGGTATTTTAATGCCCGTTAATTATTCATTCGGGTTGATTGTTGGTAGTCTCTTAACATTACTTGTAAAGCAGAAAGAAGAATGGTATCCAGTATGGTCAGGTGTTTTTGCAGCTAACTCTCTCTGGATGATTCTTCAAGCAATGCTTTAAGAGTTATGCACTCTTTTTACTCAACCATACTAAATATGATTCAATGAAATCCATGAGTTCGCCATCTAATACGAGATCGGGCTGAAATGATTCAAAGTCTGTTCGATGATCCTTGATCATTTTGTATGGATGTAAAACATATGATCGTATTTGAGATCCCCATTCAATTTTCTTTTTTTCAACTCCAGCGGCTGCAGCAGATTCTTGTTCTTCGCGTGCTTTTTGCGCAAGCTTTGCTTTGAGCATGGATAATGCAGTCTCTCTGTTTTGTATTTGAGAGCGTTCATTTTGACATTGTGTAACAATACCAGTTGGTAAATGAGTAATACGTACTGCTGACTCTGTTTTATTAACATGTTGTCCACCAGCGCCACTTGCTCGATAGGTATCTACACGCAAGTCGCTCTGATTTATTTGAACATCTTCTATTTCGGGAACTTCTGGCATAACCATAACGCCGGCAAATGAAGTATGTCGACGCTTGTTGGAATCAAATGGAGATATTCGAACAAGTCGATGAATGCCGTGTTCGCTCTTTAATAAACCGTAAGCATTTTTTCCTTTTATGAATAGCGTAACTGATTTGATGCCTGCTTCTTCTCCTGGTTGATAATCAATGACTGATGCTGAAAATTGTGTGCGTTCACAAAATCGCATATACATACGGAGTAATATGTTGGCCCAATCTTGTGATTCAGTTCCTCCTGCACCAGCATTGATACTTAAAAAGCATGCAGAGTTGTCGTGCGGATTATTAAGGAGCAGTTGTACTTTAAAGGTAGCAACAGATTTTCGTAAATGTTTAATATCGGATTCAACTTTTTTTAGTTCGTTTTCATCATTTGCAAAGAGATCAATTAGCTCAAAAAGATCGGCATATGTCTTTGTAATATGTCTATATTGTTCTTCTTGATTTTTGAGCGATTGCAATTCTTTCAGAATACGTGCTTGGTCCGTATGTTGCCAAAAATCTTCCTGTAAGCTTGTTGTCTCCAATTCTTTAATAGCAATATCATAATGAGCATTTTGCCAATATGTCTTTATAACGACAATATCAGGCTCTAGGCTTTGTAGCTGTTCTTTTAAATCGTCGGATAACATGAATATGCCTTTTGATAGTATGAATGTATGGCTTAATATTTAGTCATCCTAACATGATTTTATACGATTAGAAAGAATCCTTGATTGCATTTCATTACGCAATGATGTGAGCAATTACTGTTTTAGTAAGCCATGATAGATAGCTACGCATAGTAGGCGATGATGCTCGGCGATATGCAATTGCTATGCGTTTATAATATTTGTTAGCATGCCAAAGAGTATGTATAGCATTCGTACATAAATCGAGTCCTGCAAATATGCTCATAACACGCCAACCATTTTTAGTAGTATCAAAAACAGTATTCAAGAATGTGTTGAATGCGGCGCAAGCAATAACTTTACGATGAATATTTTGACGTTTGAACTGTGTGATAATAATGGGTAAGTGTGTATCGAGTATTTCAAGTGTTGTCCAAGAGATGCAATGAAGTGCGCAAATAGCAATAATAGAGTTCATATGAGTAATATGATGTTTTGCAAGCGCATACAATTGCTTTTCAATAGAAGAGATATCGTTTGGGGATGTAATACTTTCGAATTGCAATTGTAATATCTCTTCTTGCGATTGTATTTTATTCTCTAAATCACTTAATTGTTTTATAAAACATTGTAAGGTATGAGAAGTTTCATCTGTTGCTAATTCTTCAGGTAATAATTGACCGGTAATTGATTGTTTTAGATTTTTAAGTGTTTTTTGCACATCTGCTATTGTATTATGCAGTACAGTAATAGATTGATCATGGGCCCGTTCTAGGTTGTTAATTTTAATTTTTTGATCTGAACTTATTTGATGAAAAGAATTGATATGATTTTGAAGTTGAGACTCTATTTTTTGATAATTATTAATATTTTGATCAAGGATATCTGTTGCTGCTATTAACGATTTTTCAAGAAATGTAATCTTTTTTTTGTACTCATCAGAAAATTCTTTGATTTGTTGAGCGTCAGGTATTTGATTGTGTATCTTAATCGTTGTAATTTCTGTTTGTATGCGGCCAAAATCGCTTTGTAATCCCTCAATTACTTCAAAAATACTAGCAATGTTGTTGGCGGCGGTATTTGATGTATTTCTTAAAGTCGATATCTGTTCATTATGTTCAGAGATTTTATTTTGATGTTCTGTAAGTATATCTATATCAGTGGTATTCTTTTCATTATTAACGAGTCTTTGATGAACAGATATTTTAGTGGATAGATCAGCGATAGCTTTTGATTGCTCATGTAATTTTTCTTCAATTGTTAATTGCAGATTTGCGATACCTCTTGATGAGATTTTCGAAAGATTATCTAACTTATCTTCAAAATCTGTATTTTCTTGATTCTTTTCTAAAATTGTTGTTCTTGCTGAAAGCTTTCGCAGATCGAGGTTAAGAGTAATGACGTGCTTTTCGAGTGATGTAATCTGTTGTATAAGTTCATTGTATCCTTGAGCCAAAACATCTGCAGAGGTAGATGCCATTCTCTTTTTGGAGGATAATGATTGTTCTTTTTCAGAAGTAATAAGAAGAGTGGGTGAAATAATGAGAAAGCTTAAAAAGAGAATGCGTCTATTCATATTAGTGCCTCATTATAGTTTAAATAGTATCTTTTTGGATTGATAATCTCTGCCATTCTTACTATGTATACGATATCCTTCATGTAAAAATATGCAATCTATGATATTATACAATTATGGTCTATTATTTAACGATATATATAATAAGGTTATTTTAAAACAGTTTTATGAAAAGACCCGGTAAGCTATTTTTAATTTCTGGCCCATCAGGAGTTGGCAAGACAACACTTGTCGATATGGTATTGCATGAAGCATCAATAGGAAATCTTTTTCGTGTAGTTACCTATACAACAAAAGTGCCACGTGCGACTGAAAAGAGTGGGGTTGATTACCACTTCTTAACAGAGGATGATTTTTGCAATCGTATTAAAGAGGGATTTTTCTTGGAGTGGAGTAAGACATATAATAGTTATTATGGATCTCCATATAGACTCCTTACGGGCCTTGATGATGGATGCTCATATATTATGATTGTAGATCGTAATGGTGCTGAGCGTATTAAAAAGATAGTCCCTCAATCGGTAGGTATCTGTATTTTACCCCCTGATATCATGACTTTGCAAAATAGACTGATAAAAAGGAACGCAGAATCACAAGACGCCATACAGTTTAGACTGGCAACAGGATTACAAGAAATGAATAGAGATCATGCCGATAAAATCTTTGATCATTACCTTATTAATGATTCTTTATCACAATCTTTGAAACTTTTTTGTACTATAATTAACAAAGAACTCGGAAAATAATCGAGCTTTTTTTATTGAAAAAATACAATTGAAATAGGATGTGCAAATTCTGATATATGCTGATCAGATCGTTCATTTAGAAAGTTTGTGTGCGGTTGTTTCAAGTGGTAAATTTGCGACAATAAGTTTGTAATATGCATTAAAATGACCAAGATCTTTTTAAGTAATAAAAAAAAATTTAAAAAAAGAGTTGACTCTCCTGAATAAGCATGTATAATTTTAACCATCATCGAACGAAACAAATCGAACGAAATGAAATTTGAGTGAATCAAGTCGAATCAATCGAAGCGGTTCAAAAAGATGAAAAAATCTTTGAAATACACGAGAAAAACAAAATTAAGCCTGACTTGTTAAGCTACCTTAAACAATTTTTGTAATGGAGAGTTTGATCCTGGCTCAGAATGAACGCTGGCGGCGTGCTTAACACATGCAAGTCGAGCGTGAAAGTCCTTCGGGATGAGTAAAGCGGCGGACGGGTGAGTAACGCGTGAGAATCTGCCCTACAGTGAAGAATACCTTCGAGAAATTGAAGTTAATACTGCATACGTCCCTACGGGGAGAAAGGTGGCTTTATGCTATCGCTGAAGGATGAGCTTGCGTACTATTAGCTAGTTGGTGGGGTAATGGCCTACCAAGGCATTGATGGTTAACCGGCCTGAGAGGGTGTACGGTCACATTGGAACTGAGACACGGTCCAGACTCCTACGGGAGGCAGCAGTGAGGAATATTGCACAATGGGCGAAAGCCTGATGCAGCGACGCCGCGTGGAGGATGAAGGTCTTCGGATTGTAAACTTCTGTTAAGTGGGAAGAAAAAAGCATTCTTAATACGAATGCAGATGACGGTACCACTAGAGAAAGCACCGGCTAACTTCGTGCCAGCAGCCGCGGTAATACGAAGGGTGCAAGCGTTATTCGGATTGACTGGGCGTAAAGTGTGTGTAGACGGTGTATTAAGTCTGTTGTTAAATTCCCTGGCTCAACTAGGGGCAAGCAGTGGATACTAATACGCTAGAGGATGGGAGAGAGAAGTGGAATTCTCGGAGTAGCGGTAAAATGCGTAGATCTCGAGAGGAACACCAATGGCGAAGGCAGCTTCTTGGTCCATTTCTGACGTTGAGACACGAAAGCGTGGGGAGCAAACAGGATTAGATACCCTGGTAGTCCACGCCGTAAACGATGATCACTAGATGTTAATTCTGCTTGCAGAATTAGTGTCGTAGCTAACGCGATAAGTGATCCGCCTGGGGACTACGGTCGCAAGATTAAAACTCAAAGGAATTGACGGGGGTCCGCACAAGCGGTGGAACATGTGGTTTAATTCGACACTACGCGAGGAACCTTACCTAGGCTTGACATGCATTTGACAGTTGTAGAAATACAATTTTTTAGGCTTCGGCTTAGACAGATGCACAGGTGGTGCATGGCTGTCGTCAGCTCGTGTCGTGAGATGTTGGGTTAAGTCCTCTAACGAGCGCAACCCTTACTTTCAGTTGCTCATCGCGTAAGCGATGCACTCTGATGGGACTGCCTGGGAAACCAGGAGGAAGGCGGGGACGACGTCAAGTCATCATGCTCCTTATGTCTAGGGCTACACACGTGTTACAATGGTCGGTACAAAGGGCTGCAATACCGTAAGGTGGAGCCAATCCCTAAAGCCGATCTAAGTTCGGATTGAGGTCTGCAACTCGACCTCATGAAGTTGAAATCGCTAGTAATCGCGTATCAGCAACGACGCGGTGAATACGTTCACGGGCCTTGTACACACTGCCCGTCACACCACGAAAGCTGTCTGTACCCAAAATCATCTTAGCAAACCTGTAAAGGATGCGGGTGCTTAAGGTATGGGGAGTGATTGGGGTGAAGTCGTAACAAGGTAGCCGTAGGAGAACCTGCGGCTGGATCACCTCCTTTCGAGGGAGATATATCCACAGCATAAGTGTTCGCTTATGCTACTAAGTGTGAAAAAAAGAGGTTTTGCTTACAAGTCAGGCCTCCAAGTTATAGGGCCTATAGCTCAGGTGGTTAGAGCACTCCGCTGATAACGGAGAGGTCAGTCGTTCAAGTCGACTTAGGCCCACCAGAAAAAATTATTTATATCAGATTTAAGACCATGGTGGGCTATAGGCTACAATTTATGCGTTGTGGCTCGTAATAAATATAATTTCGGGGGTGTAGCTCAGTTGGTAGAGCGTCCGTTTTGCACGCGGAAGGTCAGCGGTTCGAATCCGCTCATCTCCACCAATGAGTTTTTTGTGTATTAAAAAGATGAAAAAGAGAGTAATGTATGATAAAAAGTTTTTCTTGTGATCTTTGAAATATTTGTAGATTTGAAACTCGACGCTAAATCTGTACTATAAATTTGTAATTAATTTTAAAGGGTGTTTGGCGGATGCCTTGGCATCAAGAGGCGATGAAGGAGGCGGAAGACTGCCAAAATTCTCGGGGAGCTGTCAATCGAGCATTGATCCGGGAGTGTCCGAATGGGGAAACCTGACTTGGCAAATCCAAGTTATTCTTATCTGAATATATAGGATAGGAAAGCGAACGACATGAACTGAAACATCTAAGTAGTGTCAGGAAAAGAAAACAAAGTGATTCCCTCAGTAGTGGTGAGCGAACGGGGACAAGCCTAAATTTGTATCATGTGATAGCCTGCGTGCGTTGTGATATGAAGGTTGTGAGATATAAGAGTTGAGATATGCAGATCTCAAGTTGTAGGCGCCTATTTTAACTGAATTATCCTGGAACGGATAGCCAAAGAAAGTGAAAGCCTTGTACGTGAAAAAATAGGAACCTCAATTGTTATATTCTCGAGTACCACGGAGCACGTGAAATTCCGTGGGAATCTGCCCGGACCATCGGGTAAGGCTAAATACTAATTGATGACCGATAGTGCACAAGTACCGTGAGGGAAAGGTGAAAAGAACCCCGGGAGGGGAGTGAAATAGAAACTGAAACCAAACATCTACAATCGGTGGTAGCACGATATACGTATGTGCAACCACGTACCTTTTGCATAATGAGCCAACGAGTTATCGTATATTGCAAGGTTAAGCTTAGAAAGAGTGGAGCCGTAGCGAAAGCGAGTCTGAATAGGGCGCTAGTAATATGCGATAGACCCGAAACCTAGTGAGCTATCCATGTCCAGGATGAAGTCTCGGTTACACGAGATGGAGGTCCGAACCGGTGTGGGTTAAAAACTGCTCGGATGAGGTGTGGATAGGGGTGAAAGGTCAATCAAACTGGGAGATAGCTGGTTCTCCCCGAAATATATTTAGGTATAGCCTTATCGAATTCATTGTGGTGGTAAAGCACAGTTTTTGCTTTGGGGTCGCAAGATTACCAGGCTTTTACTAACTCTGAATGCCGCAATGTTAGAAGATAGGAGTCAGACTGTGGGGGATAAGCTTCATAGTCGAGAGGGAAACAGCCCAGATCATCAGCTAAGGTCCCCAAGTATCTGCTAAGTGGTAAAAGAAGTGAAAACGCTCAGACAGCCAGGAGGTTGGCTTAGAAGCAGCCATCCTTTAAAGAAAGCGTAATAGCTCACTGGTCAAGTATTTTTGCGCTGAAAAACGAACGGGGCTAAGCAGGTCACCGAAGCTATGGTTTACATTAAAATATTATTTTGGTGTAGAGGTAGGGGAGCGTTCCTTGATAGATACAAGCTTGACCGTAAGGACAGGTGTCGTTGATCAAGGAAGTGAGCATGTTGGTATAAGTAACGAAAAAACAGGTGAAATTCCTGTTCGCCGTAAATCTAAGGTTTCCGTGAGAACGGTTTATCCACTCAGGGTTAGTCGATACCCTAAGCCGAGGCCAATTGGAGTAGGCGATGGGAAGCGGGTTAAATATTCCTGCACCACTTTACAACGTTTGAGTGAAGGAGTGACGCAGAAAGGCAGGTTGACTTGGTGTATGGATGCCAAGCTAAGTGTTTAGGAGGACCTTTCAGGTAAATCCGTTAGGTCGCATCTCTGAGGCATGATGGGTGCATCAATTTGAAAGAAAAGATGTATTTGACTGATCCTACGCTGACTAGAAAAGCTTCTAGCGAGTTGTTGAGTGCTCGTACCGCAAACCGACACAGGTAGATGGGCTGAGAATGCTCAGGCGTTGAGATAATTATCATTAAGGAACTCGGCAAAATGACCCCGTAACTTCGGGAGAAGGGGTGCCTGTGATGTAACTAGATTAAGTTCTGGAAAGCATTTTCAGGTTTCAACAAAGAGGCCCAACCGACTGTTTAACAAAAACACAGGGCTCTGCAAACTCGTAAGAGGAAGTATAGAGTCTGACGCCTGCCCAGTGCTGGAAGGTTAATAGGAGAAGTCAGTCGAAAGGCGAAGCTTTGAATTGAAGCCCCAGTAAACGGCGGCCGTAACTATAACGGTCCTAAGGTAGCGAAGTACCTTGTCGGGTAAGTTCCGACCTGCATGAATGGCGTAACGAGTTGGGCGCTGTCTTGATGATAAACTCAGTGAATTTGTAGTACGGGTGAAAATGCCCGTTTCCTGCGGAAGGACGGAAAGACCCCGTGCACCTTTACTATAACTTGGCATTGATTTTTGGATTGATTTGTGTAGGATAGGCGGGAGACTGTGAGGTTGAGGCGCTAGCTTCAGCGGAGTCGTCCTTGAAATACCGCCCTTGTCAATATGAAAATCTAACTTCGTTCCGTGATCCGGACGAAAGACAGTGTCTGGCGGGTAGTTTGACTGGGGTGGTCGCCTCCCAAAATGTAACGGAGGCGTTCAAAGGTTCCCTCATGGCGAATAGAAATCGCCTGTAGAGTGTAAAGGCATAAGGGAGCTTGACTGCGAGACGTACATGTCGAGCAGGCGCGAAAGCGGGACTTAGTGATCCAGTGGTTCTGAATGGAAGGGCCATTGCTAAACGGATAAAAGGTACGCCGGGGATAACAGGCTGATCTCCTCTAAGAGTCCACATCGACGAGGAGGTTTGGCACCTCGATGTCGGCTCATCGCATCCTGGGGCTGAAGAAGGTCCCAAGGGTCTGGCTGTTCGCCAGTTAAAGCGGTACGTGAGCTGGGTTCAGAACGTCGTAAGACAGTTCGGTCCTTATCCGCCGTAGGCGCAGGGTATTTGAGGAGGGCTGTCCCTAGTACGAGAGGACCGGGATGGGTAAACCTCTGATGTTCCAGTTGTTCTCCAAGAGCAGTGCTGGGTAGTCAAGTTTGTAAGAGATAACCGCTGAAAGCATCTAAGCGGGAAACTCGCTCCAAGATTAGATACCCCGTATCGAGGAAATTACCATTGGGTTTCGGCCTGGTGTTGATGGAATTGGTACAATTAATAAGATCCCTCGAAGACTACGAGGTTGATAGGCTGGATGTGTAAGCGCAGTAATGTGTTCAGCTAACCAGTACTAATAGATCGAATGTTTTAATTGCATAAAATCATGTACATTTAGTCGTTCAGTTGCCACTGAACCGGTGCGGGTCAGTGATCATATGTTTTGAATCTACAAATATTGCATTGAAGCAAGAAAAAAAATTAAAATGCTACCGACGACACACACATTCGTAGCGTAGTTCTTAAAAATTTTCGGTGGATATAGTTGAGGGGAAACACCCGTTCCCATTTCGAATACGGAAGTAAAGTCCTCAGCGCTGATGATACTTGGCTGGTTACGGCCCGGGAAAGTAAGTACTGCCGAGATAAATAAAAGGTCCTAGAGAAATCTAGGACCTTTTTTATTGCTTAAAAATAAGAATACGACGAATGATATGGATTATTTTTGCTCAAGCGTCTGATTAAGAGATTGCATTTGTGCGATGATATTGTATAATGCATCAATAGAATGCATTATCTATATATGAAGCACAAAGGAGCTTGCATGAAGTCTACGCATCTATTAGTTCACATTATATTATTATCTATTATATCGAGTAGTAATGTTTATAATCATGGCATTGGTGGTGATACACTTGTCTACTATGGCGATAATCGTACAACAACAATGAGAGAACTTGTATATGAATATCGAGATCTTAACGTATTAAGTTGTTTTGATCCGATGAGATCGATTGTAACGCAAGCAGTCAAGTCGCGTGGTAAGAGTAAGATTGATGCATATATTCGATTAGAATTTGATGATATCAAAAAACATGATGTTATCTGTTCTCCAATGCAAGAGTTTTATGTAGCAAATACGAATAGTTGGGTTCCAGCACATCAATTGCAAGTTGGTGACATGCTCGCAACATACAGAGCTGAATGTCAGGAAATTAAACAAGTAGCTTTATTCGAAAATCGAATGAAAGTCTATTCGATTGAGGTTGAACATACTCATACATTCTTTGTTGGCTATTATGGTGTGTTAACGCATAATATGTTTTTTCCATGGACATTGACGTGGGGATTGAGCATACCATTTGGAATGGGATCTGCAGCTGCGGGTGGTGCAGCGGGTAGTTTTTTTGGACCAGCAAGTATCATAGGCGGCATTGTTGTAGGAGGAGTTGCGGGTGTTATTGGTCATGTAGTTGGATGCAATAAACCTGCTCGATATCGCGTGGAGTTTGATAGAGATATACGCGCAATCTGTAATCAATCAGAAAAAGCAAAAGAGAACAAAAATAGCGAAGCGCAAGCACCAGGAAGACCAACGAAAGATGATGGCTATCAACCGCCGAAAAAATGGGAAGGCGAAAAGGTACGACATCCCAAAACTGGTCAATATGGATGGCCTGATAATAGAGGCGAAGTGTGGGTTGCAGCAGGACCGAAAGGTCATGGAGGGCCCCACTGGGATGTGGTTGATAAAAATGGAAAACATAGAAATGTTGTTCCTGGTGGTAGAATTAGAGGACAAGAATGATTAATAAATTAGAAACAAAACTATTATGCAAAGGTGTATATTATTATTCTTCTCATGATGAAGATGCATTTTTTGAGTGGCTTAAAAAGATTTCTTCAATTACGAGCATGAGTTTTAATCTCGATGAACTCTATTTACATTTTGCAAGTGATGTTATTCCAGATGATGATTTTCGTGAAATTATTGGTCTGTTTTATCGATATAAGATTGATATGAAGCAATTGCAAGTTTTTATCAATAACGATAATAGAGAATGGTTTTGTGGGAAGCCAAAAGGATATTGGTATAAGAGAGTCTTTGGTAAATAAATTGGAATATATTGTGAAAGAGATCACGCAAAATAGTATTGCATGCAAACGAGTAATCTTTTTTTCTCCGCAAGACGAAGATATCTTCTTTGAATGGGTTAAAAGTATTGCATATATTGTCGATGTAAAAGGTCGTGGAGATACTATTTACTTGTTTACTGCATCACGAAAAATAAAAAAAGAAGAAGTGCAGAGTCTCATCTCATTATTTCGTCGGTATAATCTTGATACATCTGAGCTTGATTCTGTGATAACGAAAAGCAATGAAGAGTGGGTTGAATATTGCAAGCATGGAACATCGATGAATATGTATCCAAACTCTCCAGTTAGTTAAGGAAAATAACTCTGTTATGAATAAAGAAAACATTCTAACATGCAAAGCAATTATGTTTTATGCGCGAAAAGATGAGGACGCATTATTTGAATGGATCAAAAGAATCGAATGCATAGATGATGTTTCGGCAGCAGGTGATGAACTCTATCTACACGTAGCAAGCGTTGATCTGCATGATCATGATCTACGAGATCTACTTGGTCTTTTTCAGCGATACAATGTTGATATGAAACAATTAGCGCGACTTTTAACTGATGAGAATAAGCATTGGTTTTATGATAACAAAATTTCCTTTTGGCATGATAAAGTCTTTGGAGAGAAATGATACTTGGCCGGTTACGGTCCGGGAAAGCAAGCACTACCGAGATACATAAAAAGGTCCTAGAGAAATCTAGGACCTTTTTATTATAACCTTATAAACTATGTTACAAGTTAATTACGATATTTGCTCATCCAATTCTTCTGCAATGATAATTCCGTCTTTTCCTTTACGTCTTGAAAGAAGCATAATCCACAACAGACTGACACAAAGAATTGCGAATGCTGTTGCAATGAATATCGCAATTGCATGTGGGAATGCGGCATATGTTGCCTGTTGTAAGCAGTACATTATCATAAATCCGGCAGTTGCAAGAGGTATATGTTTAACATCGTATTGTATGATTTTGGCATATAAAACAGAAATTATAATACCAATGATGCTTCCAACTGCGAGTGCAAATACTGTTTCATATTCAAAATACCGTAATGCAGTAACGCATGAGAGTAGCAGATATACCCCAATAATGTTGTACCATGTTGTGCGTACAAATTGGGTAAGGATGAAATGTGCTGAAAGTATCAAAAGCGTTAGTTTGATATATGTTAATACAAGATTAATAGTGATTGAGTATGCAGGAAAGTAACTATCAATATACGTATAGAGAGGCATTGGTGGAATGAGTGGAGCTCCTCTTTTAATATATATGAAGTATATATATGCCATACTAATGTATATGAATATACCGACACAGAATGCGCCAATCTTTGTTACATAATTATTTTCACTGAGTACATACTTTGATGGTGTAGTGATACTGTAGGTAATGAGTAATGCACATGCAATTGAGACTAATAGCGTACCAAGTAATTGTGCTGATACTACATTAAATATTTGTGTTGCAAGTGATTGTGCAGTGCTAAAGAATGACATTGATATTGGCAATGTAAAGATGCTATTCAACACAAATACAATAATAAGTGCAAGCCCACTATACAGAATCAATCGTATTGGCAAGAGATTGTGTGCAAGACGTATTGCAGCGGCAATGAGAATCGTAAGTACAAAGAGTATTTGGATAATAGTCGCTATATATGAACCATACACTTTAAAGGTATCGACCTCTTGTTGTTGGCGTGTCCATGCTTCTGGTACATGGATATGGCGATAGATATCAGTTACTTTGTCACCAGCAATAGTTACTAATATACGTGCTTGTGCTTCTGATACATCAGAATGATCGATTTTTTCAGTTTCAGGGGAATTGTTGTTTAGACTTGAAGATAATTGATACTGTTTTGTGTTTGCAAATGTGAATGTCCAGTCTTTACGTGCAGGTTGTTGTGTTTCAACAGCCGATATTTCTTGGAGATCCTCAGGAATAATCTCTTGCTTACGTAATGCATCATGTGCGATTGTTCGTGCTTGATCAACTGATAATGATAGGCTTGCATCAGATTCTGGGAGTCTATGCATGATACGCATAATAGCGCCATGATCAAAAATATCGACAGCATATTCGCGTGCGCGCTCAATGATATCCCCGTCAAAGCGTGCAAAACGAATATGCCAAAATGGCGGTCTGATATACTGATCGGCTAATAATTTTTGATAGAGTAAAGGAGCATTATTCCATATATATCGTGTTTCATAATTATATTGTTCTGTAGTCTGGGCTCGTGCAAGTGTATGCCATGAATTGTCGAGCATGATACCATTTTCATGTAATGTCTTACGTGCAATCTCAATTGCTTGCGTGCGCGAGACAGAAAGACGAGATGGAAAACTAATATGCTCAGGAAGTAATGATGGCAATATGCTAATCAGAGTAATTACAATTATTGCGTAATAATATTTTGAAGGGACCGTATAGGGAATATAATAACGATGATTATCATGTTTTTCAGTAGAGGAAGGTTGTGGATTCCATGCGCTATTATAATAGAGTTCGCTTAATGAGGATGATCCTTTTGTCAAAACTTTATAGAATACCACGATAAGTGGAATAAGCATTGTAATTACTAATGATGCTTGCCACATCCATGATCCAGAAGCGGTTGATACGAAAATTGGAAGCCCCATCAATACTGCATCAAAGAGTACGTGGCAGATGATGCCAGGTAATAATCCCCATTTCAGATAGAGTAATCCAAATATTGTTGAAGGAAGAATAAGCTCTATTATTCGTGCATACGCGGGTTGCATTGGATAATTTGCATGTGCAGCACCAAAGATTAAAACTTGCAGTATAAATGCAATTGCAATAAAGAGATTTTCTCGCTTAAAATATCGTCCAATAAGCGCAGCGCCGGCAAGCGGGATTGCACGAAAAAGAGATTCTTCTCTAAATCCAGCAAAGAATGATTGAATTATTGGATTGAGCGCAGGAATATAGGTTGCTAACGCATTAGGATCAGTAAGCGATGCTGATGGCATCCACCATCCTAGATAGTGTGTAGCAGAAAAATAGAAGAGTGTACTGAGCAGCAATAATACTGGCACACATAATGTTCCTACAACAGATTGTAATTGAATAGTATATGAACGAGCAACATCACTATTCCATGCTTTATTAAACTGCACATGTGACGGAAATGCCATTCGTGATAACCCATCGGCAGCAGCAAATATCAGTGTCATGAGACTTCCTGTAGAGAGTGCACTCATTACCGATGTGAAAGCATAGGATACAAGATAACTATTGAATGAAAAGATAGTTGAATAGTACATCCAACTTAAGGGAAGATTATTAAGTTGATAGAGTATCGTTCCTAATGCGAAGATAATTCCCCAGCATAGCGCCGGTTTTAATAGAAGATAGTGCTTGCGATACAAAAATAGCAATCCAATAATGCATCCTCCAAGAAGGTAGAGGATATTCATTGCGAGTTGCGCGGTAAATGCAATAGTATTGTTAATTGAACGCATCTGATTGTATGTGCGGGTAAACGATTCTGGGATAAAAATATCATGCGATAATTCAATTGGCTTATCGCCAGCAATTACTATCTTAAGGCGATATTTTCCATCTTTAAGATCTTCATCAGTTCGTTCGTAGACAAATGTATGATCAATTCTACCGCTTGGTTGTGTCTCTTGTGATGCTTCAAGTTGTTTGTATACATCAAAGTTGATACGCCATTCTGTTGCAATATGTTCTGCAATTTTACGTGCCTTATCGGTTGAGATATTATTGCCGGGAGTAAGTTCTGAAATAATCTCTTTAAAACAATATGGTGTTCCATCAGGAGCAAATGCGATATATGCGTGATTAACATCTTTATTATTGAAGTGACGCACTTTCCAATAATAGAGTTCATATAAATTATGCTGCATTACACAATCAAGTTTTTCTTTTCCATGTTCTAATTCGATGAATGTTTGACGAAACTCATCAACTTCAAATGTTGCTGCTGCATGATATTCAGAAGGTCCAAGATTGTATTGTCTCATGAGATTAGCAGCTTTTTCAAGTGCCTCGCTTCTATTCATGGTGATAGAAATATTAACAAGTGGAAATGCTTTGGGGAAAAGTATAAATGCATATCGTGCACAAGCAATACTTATGCCGATGCATATCCAAAGCAATGGTGATTTTATTACTTGTTTTGCTTCCATGAAGTCTTCCTTGTCATAATCGTGGGTTATAGTACGCGGGTTGCATTATATTTTTAACACGTCATACTTTAAGGTAAAGAATCAAATCCTAAATTGCAATTGAACAAAACCATATGTCTTTTTTTTAACGACAAAGGATCTCTATGCTCGGACGCATATCTTTGCCTATACAGCTTGTTTTAGTGATATTATTTTCTCTCATGTTTGGGTCCTTCTTTAGTCCATATGCAATATCAGTACTCTATACATTTAGTACGATCTTTAAAGAAATATTGGTCTTCGCATTGCCATTTATTGTCTTTAGTTTTGTTTCATCGGGAATACTTTCATTTAAAAAGAGTGCACCAGTAATTCTTTTAGTATTGATTATGCTTGTCTTTGTATCGAATGGTATTGCGGCATTAACTGCGTATGGAGTTATCAATCTCTTTTATTCTGTTATTGCGTGCACAGCACCAACCGATCCTGTCATAGTACAGGCATCGATTCAACCACTATTTATATTTTCTTTACCGCGCTTGCTTCCATCTGAGTATGCATTGTTACTTGCTATTGTGTTTGGACTTATATTCTCCTTCTTCGAATGGCCTGCATATGAACGTGGTATAGAACAAGCAAAGCGAATTATTGAATTTATTCTTAAGCAAATATTGATTCCATTGTTACCACTCTACGTTTTAGGATTCTTACTCAAAATACAATACGAAGGCCTCTTTGCACAACTTGCTCAACAATATGGAAGTGCGTTTGCACTCATTATTGGGGTACAAATATGTTATCTCTTTGTTATGTATCTTGTTGCAAATGGATTCTCATTATCGGGTGCGATACAATCTATCAAGAATATTGTGCCATCATATTTAACAGCATTCAGTACGATGTCGAGTACAGCAACAGTTCCTGTTGCTGTTGTTAATGCAGAAAAGAATACGGGTAATAGAGCTCTTGCAGCTATGAGTATTCCGATTATGGCAAACATTCATATGGTTGGAGATAGTTTAAGTACTCCGATTTTAGCAATGGTTACGATGATGATATTTAAAGGATGCTTGCCTTCATTAGTATCATACATTGTCTTTGTGGGATATTTTTGCATGGCAATGCTAGCAGCATCAGGAATTCCTGGTGGAGGAATCTTTGTAGTAATTCCAGCATTAACACATCATTTTGGATTCTCTCCTGATATGATCAGTGTTATTACCATGCTCTATTTCTTACTCGATTCATTTGGTACTGCTGCAAATATTGCTGCAGATGGTGGGTTAGTGATTATTTTGAATAATGTTTTAAAACGATTGCGCATCATTCAGTAATTAATCAATAAAGTTGTATATCAAAAAGCGGTCGCAGCAAAAGCGGCCGCTTTTGTGTATAATGCCCCTTTAAGGAGGGTGAGGCTGTTGTAAAAGTTAAAGAAACTATTATTCTTTGGGTTAAGATTAATTTTACAAAGAGTTATAAATGGAAGGCTTATATGAAATATGTAGCATTGTCATTGAGTATAATGAGCATTATTGGCACTAGTTGTGCGACAGAATTTCGTCTTAAGCCGTGGGGTGAAACAATCGATCAGTTTGGCGATTTTCTGTTTGGAAATCGTAAAAGTCAAATTAAATCATATGATCTCTCAAATCAAGATCTCAAAAAGCAGACAAAACAGCCACTTATTAGTAAAATTTCATGGGGTAAAATAGAAGTTTTTGACCCGTCGAATCAGACAACAATATCTTATACCGACGATCAGCAACAAAATGGTGGCAATTGTACTATCGGGCCAAAAGGATCTCACTATTGGGATTGGAGAAAAGATGGTACTCGTCATCAATCAGGCGTTACACTCAAAGCGATCACTTCTATTCCAGATTATGATGCTGCTGAATATGTGATCATTACTCGTGGTATGGATTTGGTTCTACAAGTTCCTGTTACGCTTATTAATGAGATAGCAAAGACGAAAAAGGTATACGCGTTACAATCAGTAGAAGCGGTTGAGATGTATAATAAATTAGTGCTTGAAGGTAAAAAAGTTGTTGGAGTGATTCACTCTACTTGCTAAAAGCGAAATATATTTTATAGTTTTGTTACTAGAAAAAGAGACGAGAATCAACAATTGGTTTTCGTCTCTTTTTTTGCTTTAAATATATTTTACTGCTTCGTTATAGGTAACGCGCGACATAGTTGCGTGATGCTTCTCTACAAACTTTTTGACAATAGTAGGATCTGTTTTTGAGTATTGGCGTAATGCCCATCCAATTGCTTTGCGAATGAAAAAATCGGTATCGTGTAGTTGTTGTTCGCAATAAGAAAAGAGACGATGAGTATCAGTTTTTTGTTTGTATGAAAGTTGAAAGATGAGCGCACTTCTGCGTACCCACTTATTAGAATCAGTGATCCATCTATCCATATAATCAATAAGATTAGAATGTTGGAGCAATAGTGTTCCAACAAGTTTACTTGCAATATAATCGACAGTATCCCACCAGGAGTTCGTTTCAATCATTTTTTTAAAATGTGAAAGTATATCTGGCTGCCATAATGCACGATAGTGATATGCAAGTTCCATTGCAGCATAATGCAGTTCTCGTTTTTCATGATGCCACATAGCACCGATGATTGATATTAATTGGTCGTATGAATTTATTTTATATTCTTTAAAGATTTGCTTTTGTAATGATCGGCGTAATGGTGTGGGAATGCCAAAATAGGAAAATTGATGCAACATATATGCTTGTTGTGATTCTGCAGTGGAGCTGGATGCATGACGCGTAAATTGTTCTATAAGAGCATTGATAATAGTCTGTGCCATTTATATCAACTTTGCGATTTAAAGAGACTAAGAAGTTCATACACATTGTGGAATGTCTGTATGCTGCATTGTGCATGATCAATCTTTTGATTTTTTGAGACAAGTAATCGTTGAATATTAAACTTTTCTGCTTCGCGAATAAAGGTACTTATCTGATTGATTGGTTTAATTTGTCCGGTAAGGCTTATTTCACCAAGTGCAATTGATCGTTCGGGAAGTGGTTGTTGAAAATAGCTTGATAAGAGAGCAAGTGCAATTCCTAAGTCTGCAGCGCTCCCCTTTATTTTAAATCCGCCACTCACTTTAAAAAAGATATCACAACTGCTCAACTTGATATGAAGATATTTTTCAAGTATTGCAGCAATCAGTACTACCTGCGTGTGATCAAGACCAGAAACAACACGTTGCGGCATGCTTAACTTTGATGTTATGGTAAGTGCTTGGAGTTCGAGCAATAATGGTCGAGATCCCTCCATGATACTGATAAGCACTGATCCAGGTGAATGTGAAACTTCACTCAGCAGATGCTGATTAATATTAGGAACTTCTTGCAATCCTGCATGATCCATTTCAAAAAAACCGAGTTCATTGATCGTACCAAATCTATTTTTCACTGCGCGTAATACGCGAGTATGCCATCGATCTTCTCCTTGCAAATAGAATACAGCATCAACCATATGCTCGAGTGTCTTTGGACCAGCAATAACGCCCTCTTTGGTGATATGACCAGTAATGATTACGGTAACATCATGTTCTTTTGCAAGTCGCATGAGAGCAAATGCAGCTTCGCGCAATTGTCCAGCACTTCCGGGTGTTGTCTGTGAATTGGGTAAGAAACTATTTTGGATTGAGTCGATTATGATGATGTCCGGTTTTTCTTGTTGCGCAATAGTGATGATCGATTCGAGATCGGCATGATCTGAAAAATAGAGTTGTTCGTACAAACATCCAAGCCGATGGGCACGTTGTTTAACTTGGTGCAACGATTCTTCAGTTGAAAAATAGTAGACACGCGCATGTTGCGATAATTCATTACAAATCTGAAGGAGTAATGTTGATTTTCCTATGCCAGGATCACCTGTAACAATAATAAATGATCCGGGAACAATGCCACCACCAACAACACGATCCCACTCAAGAATGCCAGATTTCAAGCGCTCTTTTTGCACTGTTGTAATTGCATTCAGGTTGACCATAGTTGGTGATTTACCGAGTGCTTTGTTGCTTGCTCCCGTAAGGGCAGAAGATGCTGGCGCAACTTCAACCAATGTATCCCACTCTTTACATTCGGGACAACACCCCAACCATTTGAGTGATTGGTATGTACAGCCATTACATGCGTATAGTTTCTTCTGTTTGCTCATAGTGCATGCTTAAGATCTATGGCATAGCAACCACGACATCGTGCTTGATAGGAGTCTTGTGCTCCAACTAAGATAATAGGATCTGCATAGCGTGCAGGTTGACCATTGACTAATCGTTGAGTAAGTGGTGCATCATGACCACAGAGTGAGCAGATTGCTTGTAGTTTTGTGATCTTATCAGCAATTGCTAATAATGTTGGCATTGGACCAAATGGAACGCTACGAAAATCAAGGTCAAGACCGCCAGCAATAACGCGTTTACCTTCGTCAACGAGTTTGCAGATTATAGCAATAATTGAGCTATCAAAAAATTGTACTTCATCGATGCCAACAATGGCGATCTGTTCATTGGTAACATAATGATAGATTGTTTCAGGATTATCGACAGGAAGTGCATCAACTGAAGATCCATTGTGTGACATCACTTGTTCAATGGCATACCGATTATCGATGCTTGGCTTAAAGACCATAACTGATTGACGAGCAATCTTTGCACGACGAATACGACGAATAAGTTCTTCGGATTTTCCAGAGAACATTGGACCACAAATGACTTCTAATGTTCCATGGGCGCGTATTGCTTGTTCCATAATCTTATAAATCCTGATTCAAAATGAGAGTGAATAATATGTATGACCATAAGTAAGCATAAAGCCTTACAAATTTTTTTCAAAAAGTTGGTGTGATTGGGGGTTTTATGACGTTTGCCTTGCTATATGGAGGAACATCAAGTACAATTAAAAGACCTTATCTCTTAGTTTTTACCTGTCCGGCGTAGCCTTGGCGAAGACGGATTCTTTAAATTCCACTTTATGGGTGTAAATTCGTTGTTTTTGAGGTTTAAAAGTTTACCAATGTATGTAAGCAGATAGAGAAAATAAAATACTATGATTATGCAACTTAATAAATTTCTTGCTCAGTCCGGAGTCTGTTCACGCCGTAATGCTGTCAAACTCATTAAAGATGGGCTTGTTACTGTTAATGGGGTAAGTATACAAGACCCAAGTTATCGAGTGCAGGAGCGTGATGTCGTCCGACTGTATGATCAGATGGTTAAGCTGCAATCCAAAATCTATATTATCATGAATAAGCCAAAAGATTGTATCACTACAACGCTTGATGATAGTGGCAGGAGATCAGTGGTAGAATTATTAGATAGATCATTGATGGGAAGAGTGTTTCCTGTTGGGAGACTTGATCGTAATACAACGGGTATTCTCATATTAACCAATGATGGAAATCTTTCACAGCGACTATCGCATCCTCGCTATGAAATTCAGAAGGTCTATGCTGTAACTCTGAAAGAGAATCTGACGCAAGCGCAGCTGAATCAGATACAAGAAGGTATTCGACTCTATGATGGATTTATTAAAGTTGATGAAATTACATATGTACCAAGAGCTCCAAAGAGTTTTGTCTTAGTCTCATTACATAGTGGAAAGAATAGGATTGTAAGACGAATCTTTGAATCCTTTGGACATAGAGTGAAGAAGTTGGATCGTATTGGATATGCAGGATTAGATAAATCGGGCGTAGAAGTGGGAACCTGGCGTCATTTGACAGCACAAGAAGTTCTGCATCTTAAATCGCTTTGTGACATGGAAAAGAAAGATGTTTGTTGTGCACACGACTAAACAATGATTAATATAATGTCACTCTAGTTTACCTCATCAGCTATTTATGATATCCTCTAGCATGATTAATGTCTCATATATTATTTAGAAAGGTCCAAACTCGGAAAAAAATAAGATACGGAAACTAATCCGTTTATAGTGAAAATCAATGTCGATCTATTTTTTAGGTGATTATTTATAATGAATATTTATATCGGAAACTTGTCCCAGTCAGTAACAGAAGAAACACTTAGAGAATTGTTTCAAGAGTTTGGCAAAGTAGATACTGTTAAAGTTATTAAAGATAAATTTACAGGCGCTCCTCGTGGATTTGCATTCGTAGAAATGTCAAATCAAGACGAAGCACAACAAGCAATTAATGAATTAAATGGTACAGATATTGATGGTCTTGCAATTCGTGTAAACGAAGCTCGTCCACAAGAAAACAGACCACAAGGCGGATTCAGAAGCAATGGTGGCGGAAATCGTCGTCCAGGTGGATCAGGCTTTGGTGGACCTCGTGGTGGCCATCGTAGCGGATCAGGCTTCGGCGGACCTCGTCGTTAAGCTTTTTTCTGTATAAAAAAGTTATCGCGCTGTTATACTGTAACAGCGCGATTTTTTTTGCTCAAATATGTACGGAATATCTATATTTTGAGTAGAATGCGGTCAAGATGTTACTAATATTGTTCATTTAATTAAATAGGTTTGTGTATGGAAGATTCTTGTATGCAGATAATGCAGTCCTTAAAATTGCAAGGCAACGCATCGTTATGTGGCGCTAAAAATGCAGTGCTTGTTATTGTAGCATCTTTGTTATTAACACAAGGAAAGTCAAAGCTTACGAATGTTCCAGCTTCTGCAGATGTATACTTGATGATAGACGTATTACGGGAATTGGGAGCGTGCGTCTCTTTTGATGTTGAAAATCATGTACTTGAAATAGATACTACATCTGTTGATAAATGGTCTGTAAGTAAAGATAATATGTCTCGTATGCGCGCATCAATATTGGTTATGGGACCATTGCTTGCGCGATTTGGTAGAGCCGATATTGCAATTCCAGGTGGATGTTCAATTGGGTTGAGACCAATTGATTATCATTTGAAGAATTTTTCAAAGATGGGAGTTACTGTTACATTGCATGGTGAATATGTTCATGCACAAGTTACTCATCTTAAGTCTGCGCGTATCATATTTGAATATCCAAGCGTAGGTGCAACAGAAAACATCATGTTAGCGGCAGTTCTTACGCAAGGGACAACACATATTGTCAATGCATCGTTAGAGCCTGAAGTGCTTGACTTAATTTGTGTATTGCGAAAGATGGGATCTCATATTGAAATAGTTGCACCGGCGACAATTATTATTAATGGCGTATCAGAATTGCATCCTATTGAGCATGCGGTGATTAATGATCGCTTAGAGGCAGGAACATTACTCTGCGCAGCGGCAATAACGGGCGGATTTATCAGACTACCTGATGCCTCGGCATCAGATCTTGATGTAGTATTACTTAAACTTGATGAGATGGGACATACAATATCTGTTGATAGTACAAATCGTGGCATATCATTACAAGCTACTGAAAATCCACGGGCAGTATCATTTAAAACGGGGCCATTTCCAAGTTTTCCTACTGATCTACAAGCTGTTATGATGTCGTTGCTTTGTTTTTCTGAAGGAGTTTCGATTGTTGAAGAGACGGTATATGAAAATAGATTACTCCATATTCCGGAATTGATTAAAATGGGTGCTCGTATAACAGTGCAAGGATCGAAGGCGATCATTACGGGAGTTGATAGATTGTACGGTACTGCTGTTCATGCAACTGATATTAGAGCTTCGAGTGCATTAGTATTAGCAGGATTACGGGCTGATGGAGATACCTATATGGATGGGCTGCACCATTGGCGGCGCGGATATGATGCGTTAGAAAAAAAGTTGATTGCAATTGGTGCACGTATCATCATACATCATAATGGAATTCCTCGATCAGTATTACATCGCTCTGATTATAGAAGTTGCGAGAAATAATAATGTCGAGTGCGCTAAATGCTACCGGTAACTTCCGATATCTCTTTTGTAATTTTTGCTTGTCGTAATTTATTGTACATTAACTTAGTTTCGTCTAATAATTGCTCAGCGTTTCTTGTAGAGCTGTCCATTGATAAAAAGCGTGCAGCTTGCTCTGCAAGTAATGATTCAAAGAGCGTGGTATAGCATTCTCCATAGATTAACTGTTTAGAGATAGATTCTATAATGGTCTCGGGAGGTTGATGCCATCGATATTCAACTGACTCGGTTATTGTTCCTGAAGGTTGCGCAAAGGGAATGATGGTATGTGCAATAGGCTGTTGCAAAAAGAATGTTTTTGGCTGATTGCTAACAATTACAATACGTTGATAACTATTCAAGTGAGAAAAGATATAGGCGGCTATATCTTGTGCGATAGAAGATAGTGTTCTGATAGAGAAATCATGGAATGTCTGCTTTACGAGATAAGGACGTGAGGTAAGATGATCAACTATCTGTTTCCCTACTCCAATGGTATGAAGTGTTGTCTCTGTATGTTCTTTGGTAAATTGACTAAAATAATTGAAAAGAGCATTGTTGAAATTGCCAACAAGACCTTTTTGAGAGCTGACAACAATGCAGAGGATAGTATTTGACCTGCTATTACCACTCAGTTGTGAAATTCTATTATTATTGGGCAAAGACATGACAAGCTGTAGGTAGAGTCTACGTAAAGCTTCTGAATACGATTTAATGAGAGCATATTGTTGACGAAGATGAGAATGGCCAGACATCGATATAAGCCGCATGGCATGCGTTATCTTCTTGATTGTTTCGATTGATTTTATGCGTTGTCTAATTTGAATAAGTTGTGACATAAACAATATACAATGGGTTTAAGATTTATCAGTATACGTATCATGTTAAACAGAGGTATATTTTTTTGCAATTATTTTGGTAAGTAGGGGACTGGAATGATTATTATTATTGATGGGTATAATCTTCTTAAGCAGATTTATACAAATGCATATATTAGCATGCAACAAAGAGAGTCATTTATACATATGTTACAACGATATGCAAAGATAAAAAAGCATGCAATATTGGTGGTATTCGATGGTGGTGATAGTACATGGCCTACAGTAGAAAAGAGAGATTATGTTACCATTGCATACTCTGGAAATCATGAATCGGCTGATACATATATAAAGAGCTGGATTGCCAATAACCATCATAAAGATATATTGGTTGTTTCTAATGATAGAGATATTTGTCTATATGCTGATGAACATAATATAGTTTCAATAGACGTTATCGAGTTTTATCGTATACTCAAGCAGTCGCTGCACAGTGAGAAAAGAGCAAAAAAATTAGTAACTACTCTTACTAAGACAACCTCAAATACGTTAGAAGATCTTGATGCTATTATGCATGAATATAGCGACAGAATACTGAGCAAAGATGAAGATGTGTCTGAGGATATTGTAACGGAGCGTGGTGGTAGTAAAAAAGAAAAGCAACTTATAAAGAAATTAAAAAAATTATAAAAGGTTATATGAAAAAATCGAATACTATTATCTATAGATTAGAACAACTGTCATCGGTTGTGCAGGATATAAAGAAATTGATTAAAGGTAAGAGCGTTATTGCATTAACAGGTGATTTGGGAGCTGGTAAAACGACTATGGTACGAATGTTGCTACAATCCTATGGTGTTGAGCAAGCGGTGACAAGCCCAACGTTTTCATATCTTAACCTATACCGCAATGATGAAGGTATTACTTTTTGCCATTTTGATTTGTATCGAATAGATACGCTTGATGATTTTGTTCAAGCAGGCTTTGCAGAATATTTGTATCAACCGAATACAATCTGTTTTATAGAGTGGCCAACCGTTATTGAAGAATTATTGTCTGAACGTGATACTATGCATATTCGAATAGATTTTCATAACGATATGAATGAGCGGAAGCTTACTATTACAGAATAAAAAAGAGGCGCACTTGCAAGTGCGCACTCATGAGATTTTCGCTTATTCCATCTCTTCTATTTGGTCAGTAGTTATTACACCTTCTTCAAGAAGTATGTTGAGTGCAATATTAGTCTTAGAAACGCCCGGTTTTAATATAAAGGTTCGTTCTATTCTATTTTCTTCATGGACTAAAATTTCCATTTGATAGTTCTTGAATAGATGTGCATGATATTGTTCCAACAATGTTAATTTTGGATAGTGTGTTGCCATAATATTAAGAGAATTTGGAATTTCACCTAATTGTTTGCTGAAAATATATTCTGCCTTTTCACCAACTTCACGATCAGTTCCGACGATACCTTCATCACGGGCATTAAAACTGAATTCATTGGAAGCAACTGACTGTGCAGCACTAATTTGTGCTTTTGATTGGAGTACTTCCGCTTTGAATCGTGATGCACCAAGAGCTATATCGTCAGATAAATTCATGTATCCGGTTATTTGTGTAAATGGAGTGAATGTAAACTCATCTGCGCATGCAATACCAAGCGTTTGTGCGAGTATAATGGCGATTAATACCGCTTTAAGAACTGTTGACTTACCACCCGTATTTGGTCCGGTCAATATCATAGTGCGCGGGTTGTTTCCTCCGAGTTCAATATTATTTGCAACGGCATATTCGGTAGGAACAAAACAATTCCAGAAATTATGTGCAGAAAGATATGGAGTATCCTGTTCAATAAATGATGCTAAGCAATAATGGACTGATCTATTTTGATTATCGCTTATCAAATTTGCTACAGTAAGATATGCACCAATCTCACCAGCAGCACGAACACCATCTAAAAAGAGATCTTTCATTTCAAGGAGCATTGTATATGCTGCAAGTATGCGCCCAACAAATGAGAATAGAGTTGGAGATCCTGTGAATGTATTTGTATCCAACATATAGAGTAAATCATTGAATGAAGCAGAATTGCTCTTGTATGTCATAAGGTGCTCAAGTGCTTTAAAAGATGAGATGTTGTTTGTAATGGTAGGATATTGCTTGAGGAGGAGATAAAGATCTTTTGCATCATGCAAAAATGTAGCAAAAGATATCATTTTTTGATGAATAAAGGCAGTTATATCTTTTTGTAGAGAGAATTGTTTATAGCATTGATAGGTAGTGATCGAAGATAACCCTAAGATAACTCCTGCATATGTTCCTATAAGACCAAGTGTTGCGGGAGATTCGGCATATAAATTTTTAAAATTTTCTATTGTTACTCGAAATGTAGAAATAGGATTGTAAGAAGATTGATCACAACTTTTGCTGATTCCTAATGAGTATCCATACATCACGAATGCTGGATAGGCCATTCCCATAAATTGCATTAAATTTCTGAAGCGAGTTATACCTTCAAGACAGACAGAATCTTTATTTAGAAAACTCCAAGAGTAGACTTGGGTTAAAAAGTTTCGATTCATGCTATTGAGAGGACACCACATGGTAAAGAAGTCTTTTTCATGAAGTCTAATCTGCTCAAAGAGTCGATTGCACTCTTGTCTACATGATGTTTGATTAAGAAATGTTCGAATAATATCCTGTCGATTTTTTAATGTTGTAATCTCTGTAATTGGTTGTGCGATTATCTCAACAAATGCGCGTTGTACAAGAGCTGAAGTATGTTCTATATCAATGAGAGTTGCAATAAGAGAAGCAGGGCGATTTTCAGGGTTGTTTCCTTCAAACATCTCTAAATTACTAGTAAGACGATCAGCGATATGGGTTTTTATAGAGACTGGTGATAAGGGCATAGTTTTAAATGCATATGCACAACACTCAGGCTGGCTAAGCGGGGCTTCTTTTGGTCGAGGAGGATTGAATGTTTCTTTGATCTTACTCCAGAAATCATTGCTTGGAAGATCTGTTTCTATAGCCATATCAGCAGGAATAGTGGATCCTCGAGAGCTCAAATAGCGATTGGTAATATTGGTAAGATATGTAGTATCATATGTATGCGTTGAGGTGATAACTATGCATGATGCAAGTGTGATGTGCCGTAATAAGTTCATAAAATCCTTCTGAAGATATCTATTTTTACAAAACTACGAATAAAGTGTATACAATTGTATGTAAAAATACTAAAACTTAGGGACACTTCATGCTTGAAAATAGACCAGATTATATTGTGTGTACGTGTATGGGAGTTATGTATTCGGAGCTTGCGCATGCAATTAATCAGGGAGCGAAAACATTTGAGGAATTAGCGGATATTTTTTTTGTGGGAACTGGCTGTAGTAGCTGTGTTCCAGAAATAATGGATATGCTTGAAGAGGCAAGAAAAAAGGGTTCTTTGTAGGATAGATTTATCTCTTTCTTTAAGAAGTTGTAAAAAACTGGTTGAAATCCTGCGAGAAAAACAATATTATATTCAAACTACGGTAGTAAATGTAGAAAGTTGACATGTAAATGATTTGGCGAGATTCCCGAGCGGTCAAAGGGGACGGACTGTAAATCCGTTGGCGAAGCCTTCGCAGGTTCGAATCCTGCTCTCGCCACCAAGCTTTTTGCGGGAATAGCTCAATTGGTAGAGCGACAGCCTTCCAAGCTGTAGGTTGCGGGTTCGAGCCCCGTTTCCCGCTCCAAAGATGATGATGAATGCTGGCATAGCTCAGTTGGTAGAGCAGCTGATTTGTAATCAGCAGGTCACTGGTTCAAGTCCAGTTGCCAGCTCCATATAACTTTGGAAGCTGAAAAAGCTTGTTAAAATTTGTCATTTTCTATTTTTTTATTTAATCTGATAGAAACTATTTGCGTAGCCGAAATAGTTATGCCCACGTAGCTCAGTCGGTAGAGCACTTCCTTGGTAAGGAAGAGGTCACCGGTTCAAGTCCGGTCGCGGGCTCCAGGTGTCCCGGGTTATAAAAACAATTAGTCTAAGTGAATTTGAGTTCTTATGGCAAAAAATAAAGTTGTTACTCATTTGATGTGTGAACAGTGCAAGGAGCGAAACTACACGCAAGTAGTTGGTAAAAAGCGCGCAATTGGATCGCTTAAGCTTACAAAGTTTTGTCGTCGATGCAGAAAGCATAACGCACATAAAGAAACTAAATAAATAGCTTAGGCCAGTAGCTCGAATTGGTAGAGCGGCAGACTCCAAATCTGCGGGTTGGGGGTTCGAATCCCTCCTGGCCTGCCAAATAATCGGAAGTAGTGAAATAGTTTAGTGACGAATGAATTGAAAAGCAGGTGCGCTGTGACAATAAAACAAGTTGTGCAATTTATACATGAAGTAAGAGCAGAATTTTCTAAGGTTTTATGGCCTAAGTTTGATGACTTTGTAGGCTCAACAATTATAGTTATGGTTCTTGTCTGTATATTTGCTATTTACTTGGGGTTGGTAGATTTAGGTTTCTCAAAGTTCGCAAAATATATATTTACATTCAAGTCTTAAGTTCAAAGACAGATAGAGATAGGATTCCATTCAATGATGCGATGGTATGTTGTTCAGGTATATGCAGGCTACGAAAAACAAGCCCAAGCTGATATACGCAAGCGTATTCAGGAAGAAGGCTTGCAAGAGTCTTTTGGGGAAGTGTTAATACCAGAAGCTAAGTTGAAGTCTTTATTTGAAGAAGAAGATCAAAAAGATCATCAACTATTTCCAGGGTATATTCTTGTTGAGATGGATATGAATGCTGTAACTATGAGAATTGTTACATCTAGTTCGCGCGTATTGCGTTTTTTGGGTGGGCTGAATCCAGTCCCTCTAAGACAGCGTGAAGTCAATCAAATTCGCTCACAAATGAGTGGAAAGATTACCCTAACAAGTGAACGAGAAGATTTTTCTGTTGGTAGCGAGGTAGAGATCAAAGAAGGACCATTCGCGGGCTTTGTGGGTATAGTGGATAAAGTTGATAAAGATAGTGAAAAGTTAACGGTAATGGTAAGTATTTTTGGTCGTATGACACCTGTTGAGTTAGGGTTTCATCAAGTAAAACAATAATGTCACTATAGGTTTACACAATGTCAAAAAAAGAATTAAAGGCTGCGGTTAAGCTGCAGATACTTGGCGGAAGTGCAACTCCAGCGCCTCCGGTTGGTTCGTCTCTTGGGCCTCACGGTATTAACCTTATGGAATTCTGTAAGCAATTTAATGCGCAAACAGCAAGTCGTAAGGGTGATGTTGTTCCTGTTATTGTACGAGTGTACAAGGACAGGTCTTTTGAGTTTGAACTCAAGACTCCGCCAGCAGCGGAATTGATCAAAAAAGAGGCGAGTGTAAGTAAGGGATCTTCTCGTCCAAATACCCAGAAGGTTGGTAAAATTACCTGGGCAGCAAT
The DNA here is from genome assembly GCA_964575265.1 of uncultured Pseudomonadota bacterium. Classification (GTDB taxonomy): domain Bacteria; phylum Babelota; class Babeliae; order Babelales; family Vermiphilaceae; genus CAZNPD01. The sequence goes on from CAZNPD010000001.1 coordinate 117,980, forward strand.
CACCCGCATAGCGCAGATCAAGATGCCTGATTTGAATGTGCTTGATATGGAGCAAGCAAAGAAGGTCATTGCTGGTAGTGCGCGTAGTATGGGTATTGATGTTATTGATTGAATTAAGTAAAGGTAGCCGCTATGTCTAAGCGTGGAAAAAAATATATCAATGCAAATAAAAAAGTTGAAAAAACTGCGATACTTTCACTTAAAGATGCAATAACAAAGCTTAAGGAATTATCATGGGCAAAATTTGATGAGTCCATTGATATTCATGCTAATCTTGGCATAGATGCATCAAAAGGCGATCAGAATGTTCGTGGATCAGCACTTCTACCAAATGGTAGAGGCAAGTCTGTGAAGATTCTTGTTTTTGCGAAAGGTGATGCGGCTATCCAAGCTGAAAAAGCTGGTGCTGATTATGTGGGTGGAGAGGACTTAATCGAGAAAATCTCTGGTGGATGGCTCGATTTTAATTATGCAGTAGCAACGCCGGATGTTATGGGTATGGTTGGTAAGGTAGCTAAAATACTCGGGCCTCGTGGATTGTTGCCAAACCAAAAATTGGGCACTGTTACATTTGAAGTTGCACGTGTTATAGAAGATCTTAAAAAGGGTCGTGCATTCTTTAAAAATGATAAGGGTGGCAACGTACATTTCTCCGTTGGAAAAGTATCTTTTAGCGTTGAGCAATTGGAACAGAATATAACAAGCTTTGTGCGGTCTCTTATTTCGGCTAAACCATCGACTGCTAAAGGTAAATATCTTAAAAAGATTACGTTATCTTCTACCATGGGTGTAGGTATCTCCGTTAGTCCTGACGAATTTTTACGTTCTTAATTAATAAGAGGTTGCGATGAATAGGCAACAAAAAACTGTAGTAGTTGATTCATTACGCGATGCATTTTCAAACAATGCAGCATCATACCTCGTTCGTTATCAAGGATTGACGGTTACAATGATGCAGCAATTGCGAAGAGAATTACGTGAGAAAGGTGGTTCCTTTACAGTTGCAAAAGCACGTTTAATGAAACGAGCTGTGGCTGAAGTTCCAGCAGCGCATATTCTTGAACCATATCTGAAGGATCAAATAGGGATTGTTTGGTCTAAACAAGCATCTCCAGATATTCCAAAGATTCTTAAAGAATTTGCAGCAAAACATGAGCAATTACAGCTCATTGCGGGAGACTTAGAAGGAAAATTATTGCAACGTAAAGATATTCTTACGCTTGCACAATTACCATCTCGCGAAATATTGCTCGCGCAAGTATGTGGTACATTAAATGCTCCAATGGTTAACTTAGTAAGCTTACTCAACACGCTTATTGTTCGCTTGCTTCTGGTGATCAAGCAAGTTGAGGAAAAGAAAACTAAGAGTGCGTAGTATTTAATGAATGTTAATAGTAAATAATTGTATATATAACTATATGGTCGGGGATTTTTATGTCATCCAAATCTTTTGAAAGCATGATCGAACAGATTGGCAATATGTCAGTATTTGAGCTTGCAGAATTTGTAAAAGGTCTTGAAACTGCTTTTGGCGTTACAGCGGCAGTAGCAGCAGCTCCAGCAGCAGCGGCAGCAGCTCCAGCAGCAGCGGCAGCAGAAGAAAAATCTGAATATGAAGTTAGATTAACTGATAGTGGTGCTGAAAAGATTAAAGTTATTAAAGCATTACGTGAAGTATTGCCAAACCTTAACTTATCAGATGCAAAGAGTGCAGCAGAAAATACTCCGTTTGTAGTAGCTAAAGCTGCATCTAAAGATGATGCTAAGAAAATGAAAGAAAAATTAGAAGCAGCAGGTGCTAAGGTTGAATTAGCCTAAGTAGTCTCTGACTAATTTTTTAAATTTTGTGCGGAAATAAATATTAAAATGGCGGCATAGTTGATTGTAAATGCAATCTATGAGCGATAAGCGAGGAGCGGCTTAATGTCTAACTTGCGTATGGACAAGGCTAATATTCGTAAGGATTTCGGGAGAATTAAGGATATTGTTCCTGTCCCTAATCTCATCGAGATACAGTCTTCTTCTTTTAATGACTTTGTACAGCTTGATTATTTACCTGAAGAACGAAAACTCATAGGGCTGGAAAAAGTTCTAAGGGACGTGTTCCCGGTAGAGTATGAGGATCAGCTCTCATTAGAATATGTGAATTATGAGTTGGGTAATTGGGCTTGCACGTGTGGAAAGCTAACTGGTATTGAGAATAGATATCAGTGGAATTGTACTTCGTGTAAAAAGAATGGGTGTTCACGTTTAGAAAAAAATGTAGTATGCCCTTCTTGTGCTAAAAAAACAGCTAAGTATGTAACATGTTCGAACTGTTTATCGCGAGTTGTTGTTCAACTTGCTATGACTCCTGATGAGTGTCGATCAGGAGGACAGACGTTCTCTATGCCGCTTAAAATTAAGATGCAACTGATCAGCTGGACAGTTGATGAGCAACAGCAAAAGACTGTTAGAGACATAAAAGAGCAAAATATTTTCTTTGCAGATTTGCCAATTATGGTTGATCTGTATGAGGATGGTGGGCGTTTCAAGGTTGGTAATCTTGGAACGTTTTTAATTAACGGCGTTGATCGTGTTATTGTAAGTCAGTTACATAGATCTCCGGGCGTTGTCTTTTCATTAAGTAAAAAAGTTAAAGATTTTCGTGGTCGCCCATACTATTTAGCTCGCATTATACCAATGCGTGGATCATGGCTTGATTTTGAGTTTGATAGCAATGATTTGTTATACGTGCGTGTTGATAAAAAGAAGAAAATTCTTGCGACAACATTCTTGCAAGCACTTGGATTCTCAAGAGAATCCATTGTCTCATTATTTTATCAATTTGATACCGTTATATTCGAAAAAAATAATCTTTATCGATTAGTTGATGATTCACTTATAGGTCAACGAATTGAAAAAGGTATGGTCTCTGAATCACATGAACAAGATTATCTTGGCAGACGTGTGACTAAAGATATGATCGACCAGATGCAAAAGGCTGGTATTGATCGTCTGATTTTGAAGAAATCAGGATTAATTAACCGTGTTATTGGAAAAGATGTTATTGATCCAACAACTGGTGAAGTTATTTTTGAACAAGGTGAGGTATTAACAGAAGAGAGCCTTGATATCTTTAATCGTGTTAGATCTCTCACGCTCGACCTTATTCAATCTTCTGGATATGTATTCCAACCAACGATAGCAATAACGTTAACGCAAGATCGTTGTTTCTCTCATGAGGATGCATTAAAAGAAGTCTACGCTAAGTTATGGCCTGGTGACAGTTCCATTAATAGCAAGGAACTACAAGATCGTTTAGAGAACCTTCTCTTTAACAATAGATTTTATGATCTTACTCGAGTTGGTAGAATCCGCATGAATAGAAAATTAAATCTCTCTATTCCTGAAGATGTCTGTGCTCTGAGCAGAGAAGATATTGTTGCAACGATTAAATATCTTGTAAATTTAAAAGAAAGAGGCGAAGGTGAATTGGATGATATTGATCATTTAGGAAATCGACGAGTACGATTGGTTGGCGAATTGCTCAACAACCAGATGTATTTAGGCTTCATGCGTATTGATAGAATTGTTCGTGAGCGCTTTAGAATGCAAGAAGCTCATGGTGCATTGATGCCACAAGATTTCTTAAATGTTAAACCATTAAGTGCGGTATTGCGAGAATTTTTTGGATTGGGTCAACTTTCACAGTTTATGGACCAAACAAATCCATTGTCTGAAATCGCACATAAGCGACGTCTCTCTGCGCTTGGGCCTGGTGGTGTTTTAAAAGATCGTGCAACATTTGAAATTCGTGATGTTCATAATTCTCACTATGGAAGAATTTGTCCGATTGAAACTCCAGAAGGTCAAACAGTTGGTCTTATATCATCGCTTGCAACCTATGCATTAGTAAATGATTTAGGATTTATAGAGACAGCATATCGTCCTGTTTTAAATGGTACAATTAAGGACGAAGTTGTCTTCTTAGATGCATTTGCAGAAATGCGTCATAGAATCGCTCAAGTTGATGCTGCTAAAGCAGGATCGAATAGTCTTCATGATGGAAGAGTCTTTGCTCGCCATGATGGTGACTTTATGAGTATCGATTCATCAAAAATTGATTATATCGATTTATCTCCAAAACAGTTAGTATCTGTTTCGGCGGCTCTTATTCCATTCTTGGAACATGATGACGCAGTTCGTGCTCTTATGGGTGCAAATATGCAGCGTCAAGCAGTTCCTCTTATTAGAACGACAGCACCGATTGTTGCTACTGGTATGGAAAAAGAAATTGTTAAAGCATCAGGTAGCGTTATTACGGCAAAGAGAAATGGTGTGGTTTCATACGTTTCGGCTGATAAAATAATGATTACTGCAGATGCAGATCAGTTCAATAATGACGAAGAGTGGGTAGGTCAAGGAATTGATACCTATTACTTGCGTAAATTTGAACGTTCAAGCTACAGCACATGGATTCATCATACTCCTATTGTAAAACATGGAGACCGTGTGGCTGTTGGTGATATTTTAACAAATGGTCCTGCAATATCCAAAGGCGAATTAGCGCTTGGTGCAAATATTCTCGTTGCGTTTATGCCATGGCATGGTTACAACTATGAAGATGCTATTGTGCTCAGCGAACGATTAGTCTATGACGATGTTTTAACATCAGTTCATATAGATGAATATATTGTTGATGCACGAGATACGAAACTAGGACCTGAAGAAATTACTAAAGATATACCAAATGTCAGCGAATCTGCATTAGCAAGTCTTGATGAAGATGGGATTGTCCGTATTGGCACTCGTGTGAAGCCAGGAGATATTCTGGTAGGTAAAGTAACGCTGAAGGGTGACATACAGTATTCTCCAGAAGAAAAATTGCTGCGAGCTATATTCGGTGAAAAGTCACGTGAAGTGCGTGATACATCGCTTAGAGTTCCGCCTGGAGGAGAAGGGGTTGTTATCGGTGTGAATATCTTCTCACGCAGTGGTGTACGTAAAGATAAACGCTATCGTGAAGAGATTGCAAAGCAGACTGCAAAGATAGAAGCTGATTATGTACAGCATGTTCAATTGCTTGAACGAATGATTGCAGATAAGATTGTTGCCACATTAGATGATAAGTCAGCCTCAAGTGCGCATAGTAAATATGCACATAATGGCGTCTACAATAAAGAGATGATCAGTGGCTTAGCAACATCAGTTATCTTAGATTTGAAATCCTCTGATAAAAAGATTAATGAGGTAATTGTAGCTCTTAAAGATAATCTTGAAAATCAGATTCGAATTTTAGGTGGTCTTAAAGAAGAACGCATCAATAGACTCAAGAAGGGTGATTCATTAGCATCTGGTGTAATCAAAATGATTAAAGTCTATGTTGCGATGAAGCGTACTGTATCAGTAGGGGATAAAGTAGCAGGTCGTCACGGAAATAAGGGTGTTGTTTCAAATATTATTCCTCGTGAAGATATGCCATGTCTTGCAGATGGTACTCCCGTTGATATTGTATTAAATCCACTCGGTGTTCCTTCGCGTATGAACGTGGGTCAAATCTTAGAAACAATCTTGGGATTGGTTGGGGTTGATCTTGGTAGACAAGTACAAACATTACTCGAAACCAAGGGATATAGCGAAATAAGAGATTATTTAAAACTATGCTATTCTCCTGAAATGATTGCTCATTATGAAGAAGCATACGGTCAAGATGCGATTTATGAACTTGCTCAAGCATCTGCAAAACAAGGAGTATTCTTTAGAACTCCAGTCTTTGATGGTGCGCAATTTGAGTCAGATATTAAACCACTTATGAATCAATTAAATATTCCAGAAACAGGTTCATTTATTATTCGTGATGGTAGAACAGGTGAATTCTTCGATCAACCAGTGACTGTTGGATTTATCTATATAATGAAATTGAATCATATGGTTGACGATAAGCTACATGCTCGATCTGTTGGACCATACTCATTAGTAACTCAGCAACCATTAGGTGGTAAAGCGCAGCAAGGTGGACAACGTCTTGGTGAAATGGAAGTATGGGCATTAGAAGCATATGGTGCAGCATATACATTACAAGAGATGCTTACCTATAAATCGGATGATGTAAGTGGAAGACATAAAGCTTATGCAGCGATTGTTGCAGGGGAAGATGTTCCAGAACCAGGTGTTCCAGAATCTTTCAATGTATTAGTCAAAGAGTTGCAAAGTCTGAGTTTACAGGTTGACTTGTTAAAAACTGGCAAGGAGAATGTCGGTGAATAATCGAATATTAGAGCGCTTTAGAGAGTATATTAACGTTACTCGTTTTAATGCAATTAAAATAGGTTTGGCATCTCCTGAAAAGATCTTTTCATTGTCGTATGGCGAAGTGAAAAAGATCGAAACTATCAATTATAGAACATTAAAGCCTGAGCGAGATGGACTATTTTGTGCGAGAATCTTTGGACCTAACAAAGATTGGGAATGTAATTGCGGTAAATATAAACGTATGAAACATCGCGGAGTAACTTGTGAAAAATGTGGGGTTGAAGTAATTCAATCGCATGTACGCCGTGAGAGAATGGGCCATATTCAACTGGTAGCACCAGTATGTCACATATGGTATCTCAAAGGCATTCCAAGTTATCTAGGTCTTATTCTTGATATGCCAGTAAAGGACCTCGAGCGTGTTATTTACTTTGATTCATATATTGTTGTTAAGCAAGGTCGCTCACCATATGTACGGAAGACGCTTTTAAGCAAGCTGGATTATGAAAACTACTTGGAAGCTCATCCTGAGGATACAGAATTCCAAGCTGAAATTGGTGCAGAGGCGATACGTCTTATTCTCAATCAAATAGATCTTTCATTTGAATTAACAAAATTACGTGAAGAATATCGTCAAACTACTTCAGTTGCGATGCGCCATAAAGTAACGCGTGCAATGAAAGTGGTTTCTGGATTGATGCAAGGTAATCAGCGTCCAGAATGGATGATTTTAACTGTTCTTCCTGTTTTACCGCCCGATCTTCGACCATTGGTTCCATTAGAAGGTGGTAGATTTGCAAGCTCAGATCTTAATGAATTATATCGTCGTGTGCTGAATAGAAATATTCGTTTACAACGATTAATGGAGATCGAAGCACCCTCTGTTATTATTGAGAATGAAAAACGTATGCTACAAGAATCGGTAGATGCGTTAATCGATAATGGGCGTCGCGGCCAACCAGTACGCGGATCAAATAAGCGTCCACTTAAGTCATTAAGTGAAATGTTACGTGGTAAGCAGGGTCGATTTAGACAAAACTTGCTTGGTCGCCGTGTTGACTATTCAGGACGATCAGTTATTGTTGTTGATCCTGAATTACGATTAGATCAATGTGGCATTCCAAAGGCTATGGCATTAGAATTATTCAAACCATATGTATTTGCAGGATTACTCCAGTGGGAATTGGCTGCTAATATGCGTGTTGCGCGTAGATTAGTTGAAGAGCTTGCACCAGAAGTATGGGACGTACTTGAAGATGTTGTAAAAGACAGACCAATTCTTCTCAATCGTGCTCCAACACTTCATAGACTTGGTATTCAAGGATTCTATCCTACTCTTGTAGATGGTAAAGCTATTAAAATACATCCATTAGTCTGTAACGCGTTTAACGCTGACTTTGATGGTGATCAGATGGCAGTTCATTTACCATTAAGTAAAAAAGCACAAAAAGAATGTAAAGAACTTGTTCTTTCTGTTCGTAATATTCTTTCTCCTGCAAATGGTAAGCCATTAACAGTTCCATCACAAGATATGGTATTAGGTCTTCACTATATTACCAAGGCTCGATGTGGTGAAATGGGTGAAGGAATTGTCTTTGCAAGTGTTCAAGAAGTTGTCTCAGCATATCAGCTTAAACGTATATCACTGCATGCACGTATTAAAGTACGATTGGCAGATGGGCAAATTGTAAATACAACAACTGGTCGCGTTATATTATTTGAATCACTTCCTGCAGGATCTGATTTCCAATGGGTTAATAAGGTCTTAAAGAAGAGCGATTTAGGAAAATTAATTGAGCGAATCTATTATCGATTTGGCTCACAAGAGACTGTGATCTGCTTAGATCGTATCAAGAAACTTGGATTTGGTTCAGCAACGCATGCGGGAATCTCATTATCGATAGCTGATTTAGTTGTTCCAAAAGAACGTACTGGAATTATTGCAGAAGCTGAAAAAGAAGTCGAAAAGACTGAACAGCTCTATATGGATGGTGTGATCACCAACGGTGAACGCTACAATAAAGTTATTAGTATCTGGGGTCATACAACAGCAGATGTTGCAAATGTGATGTACAAAGAACTTGAAAAGCAAGATCAGAGTGCATTCCTGAATGAAGATAAATCATTCAAGCCATTCAATCCATTATTTATGATGCTTGAATCAGGAGCTCGTGGCTCTAAAGAACAGATTAAGCAGCTTGTTGGTATGCGAGGAAGTATGGCTCGACCAACAGGTGAAATTATGGAAACACCTGTTAAGAGTAACTTTAAAGAGGGTCTGCGAGTATTTGAGTACTTTATTTCTACTCACGGGGCTCGAAAAGGGCAGGCCGATACTGCGCTTAAGACAGCAAACTCTGGTTACTTAACTCGTCGTTTGGTAGACGTTGCACAAGATGCCGTCATCATTATGAACGATTGCAAAACATTAGGATATATAGAGTTAGAAGATCTTAAAGAATCTGGTGACATTATCTATCCTCTTGCAAATAGAGCATTCGGACGTGTTGTTGCTGCAGATACAAGAGATCCTATAACGGGTGAATTGCTATTCGTGCAAGGAGAAGAGATAGATCATGCAGGTGTTACTAAATTAGCAAACTCTGCGGTATCAAGACTTCTTGTTCGATCAGTATTAACATGTCAAGCTCGTCGTGGATTGTGCGCTAAATGTTATGGTTATGACTTATCAAAAGGTGCTCTTGTTGATGTAGGAGCAGCAGTTGGTGTTATTGCAGCACAGTCGATTGGTGAACCTGGTACTCAGCTTACTATGAGAACCTTCCATATTGGCGGTACTGCAAGTGGTATGACTGAGCAGCCATATTTTCTTGCGAAATATGATGGTATTATTGAATGGCGTGGCATTAGAACGATTACAAATAAAGAGGGCCAGCAAATAGTAATGAGTCGTAAGGCTCAATTGCTTATTTTGACAAAGGATGGCCGTGAATTGCAACGTCACGATGTTGAGTATGGTTCAGTAATACTTGTTCAGAATGATCAAGAAGTTAAAGTTGGAACTAAACTTGTAGAATGGGATCCAAGCAGTAAGGTGCTTATCACCGAAAAGACTGGCCGTGTCAAGTTTGTTGATCTTGTTGAAAACGTTACTGTTCAAGAGCGTTTTGATGATGCCACCAATAAATCGAGCTTTATCATCTTGGAAAATCGTGGAGAACGATATCAGCCAGCATTGAGCATTATTGATGATTTCGATGAAGAGATTGCTCATTACTATTTACCATCAAATGCATATTTATTGGTAACAGAAGGTCAGCAGATAAGCGTTGGTGACGTTCTTGTTAAGATTCCTCGAGAAGCATATAAGACTAAAGATATTACTGGTGGTTTACCTCGTATTGCAGAAATCTTTGAAGCTCGTTCGCCAAAGGATGCAGCAATTATTTCAGATATTGAAGGTGATGTTGTTATCGGCGGTCTTCATAGAGGATTAAGAAAGATAAGTGTAGTCAATGGTGCAGAATCATTTGATTATTTCATTCCTCGTGGTAAACAGTTAAATGTTGTAAATGGTGAAAGAGTTATGGCTGGTGATCAGCTAACGACAGGCTTACCAGTACTTCATGATATGTTACGTATTCTTGGACCAGATGTTGTACAGAAGTATCAAGTTAATCAATTACAGGCAATTTATAGATTGCAAGGAATTGATATTAACGATCGGCATGTTGAACTTATCGTGAGACAAATGATGCGTAAAGTGCGTGTAGTTGATTCTGGTGATAGTGAATTCTTGATTGGTGATCGTGTAGATCGCATTCATTTTGCAACCGTCAATTCTCTTTTGAAATCACAAGGAAAGCGTGCTGCAATTGGTAGACCAATATTAATGGGTATTACGCAAGCTTCTTTAGGAACCGAAAGCTTCATATCAGCAGCATCGTTCCAAGAGACAACGCGTATTCTTGCTGAAGCTGCATTATCGGGACAACTTGATCATCTATACGGGCTAAAGGATAACGTTATTGTTGGTAAGCTTATTCCAGCAGGTTCAGGTATTCGATCATTTAGAGAAAAATACTTAGGAAGTGATCTACCCGATCTTGAACAGCGAGCGCAACGAGAAGAACAGCAAGAATATACAAAAATAGGGAATGATTTATTGTAACGATATTTGAAATAAAGTTAGGCGCGTAGCTCAGTGGTAGAGCATTGCTTTGACGTAGCAAGGGTCAGCGGTTCAATCCCGCTCGCGCCTACCAAAAGTCTGATATTATTGCGATAATAAATATTATTCTCTATGATAGAGTTATTAAGTTTTCTATATAAAGGTTAAACAGATGTTTTCTAAAGCAGATAAAGATAAAATAATTAAGCAATTTGCACAAAGTGAGCATGATACCGGTTCTCAAGTAGTTCAAGTAGCTCTTTTGACTGAACATATCAAGCAATTGACTGAGCATTGCAAAAGTCATCCTAAAGATTTTAGTTCTCGACGTGGCTTGCTCAAGATGGTAAGTAATCGTAATGGTTTCTTGAAATATCTAAAGCGTAACAATGTTGCTCAGTATGAGAATCTTATCAAGCAACTAGGCATAAGAAAATAAATTAATAGATACATTTAGTTGTTATAAGGTTAAAAAGTAATGGTAAAAACATTTCGATTTGATGAATTTGGTTACGAAATAGAGATTGGCAAATTTGCTCGTCAAGCAGATGGAGCTGTTTGGTTTAAACATGGTGGTACAGTTATTTTGTCAACTGTATGTTCAGCAGAATTGAAAGATTTTCCGGGCTTTTTACCATTAACAATTGATTATCGTGAAATGTTCTCAGCTGCAGGAAAAATACCTGGAGGTTATTATAAACGTGAAGGCAAGCCTTCTGATCGTGAAATACTTACGAGCAGATTGATTGATCGCGCAGTACGACCTCTCTTTCCTGAGCATTTCTTTAATTCTGTACAGATTCTTTCGACAGTCTATTCCGTCGATAAGATTCATGCCCCTAATACTATTTCACTCATTGCAAGCTCCTTAGCAATAGGAGTTTCCAAATTACCATTTTTAGGACCTGTTGGAGCTGTTGAAGTTGCTCGAGTAAATAAAGAATGGATTTTTAATCCTACATATCCTCAGACGGTAGCATCAGATGTTCGTCTCGTTATTGCGGGTACTCATGAAGGTATCACAATGGTTGAAGGGTCAGCTGATGAGATTAGTGAGGATGAATTTATTGATGTTATGTTTAGAGCGCATGAGATTATCAAACGCTTAGTTGCATGGCAAGAACAAGTACAGAAAGAGCTTGCAATAGAACAAGAACCAGTAGAAGATATGTATCAACTGGATCATTGGAATCAATTGGTTAATGCATTCTTGACTGAGGATCGTGTAACAAAGCTCTACATTCCTGACAAGGTAGAACGAAATCAATATATTTCAGATATCAAAGAAGCATTTGCTCAAGAACATAAAGAAGCTATTGAAGCACAAACGGTGCCGCAAAGTGTTATTGACTATGTCTTTGAAAAAGCATTGACACTCAAGATAACTGAATTAATTTTTAAATATCAAAAGCGTATTGATAATCGTGCATTTGATCAAATACGACATATATCAGTTGAAGTAGGCCTATTACCATGTGCACATGGTTCAGCACTCTTTACTCGTGGGAGAACGCAAGCGTTAGTAAGTGTAACGCTTGGTGGCGGACAAGATGAGCAAAAATTTGATAGTATTATGGATGGTGATGAATCTGGCTCATTTATGTTGCATTATAATTTCCCTCCATTCTCAGTAGGTGAAGCAAGACCACTTCGTGGTGTAAGTAGACGTGAAACAGGACATGGACATCTTGCAGCATCATCACTAAAATATGTTTTACCTAAAAAAGAAGAATTTCCATATACCATTCGTATTGTAGCTGATATGCTTGAATCAGATGGCTCTACTTCTATGGCAACTGCATGTGGTTCTACAATGGCTCTTATGCAAGCGGGTGTTCCAATCAAAAAAATGGTTGGAGGTATCGCAATGGGACTATTACAAAATCAGCGTGGAGATTTCCAAGTTCTTTCAGATATATCTGGATTTGAGGATGCGTATGGCCTTATGGATTTCAAAGTTGTGGGTACTGAAAATGGGATTACTGCAATTCAGATGGATATCAAATATAAGGGTGGTTTAGCTCGATCAGTATTTGAAAAAGCACTTGCTCAAGCTCGTCAAGGAAGATTACATATCTTAGGCGAAATGAAGAAAGTGATGAGCAAGCCAAATGAAACGCTATCTGATTTAGTTCCGAAAGTTGTTACCTTTAAAATTGCACAAGATAAGATTGGCGCAGTTATTGGTGGTGGTGGAAAGACCATACGTGAAATTATTGATAAGACTAAAACAACTATTGACATTGAAGATGACGGATCGGTCAAAATATTTGGTGGTCCAGATTCTGAACTTGAACAGGCAATTCATTGGGTGAAGACACTAGCAGGCCAAATTGAACGGGGCAGTATTTTTACTGGTAAAATTAAGCGCATAGCGGAGTTTGGACTCTTTGTAGAACTTGTACCAGGATTTGATGGATTAGTACACGTTTCAAATATTCCAAGAGCATTACAAAAGACATTTGGTCAGCATTATAAAGTTGATACAATGGTAAAAGTACAAGTTCTTGATTATGATCCTCAATCAGAACGAGTTAGTCTCAAGATAGTTGAATAAAAATAATAATACATAGCATTGTTGTCTATTAACGTACACTCTATGGCAAAAGAGAGCATATTAGTATGAATAGTGGTATACACAGCAAACAAGAAAAACAACGATCACGATCTTATAAGCGTAGTGATCAACAGATACGACCACTTCATATCGAATATAATATGTTTGGATATGCGGCAGCTTCAGTAATATTTGAATTGGGCAATACGAAAGTGTTATGTTCAGTTACTATGCAGCAAGGAGTTCCCTCATTTCTTCGCGGGAAGGGATCAGGATGGCTTACTGCTGAGTATGCAATGTTGCCAACTGCTACAGCTACTCGTACTACACGAGAGATTACTACAATGAAACGAAGTGGCCGCGCTGTTGAAATTTCTCGACTTATTGGAAGAGTCCTTCGTAGCATCGTTAATCTTGATAGCATTGGCGAACGAACAATTACTGTTGATTGTGATGTATTACAAGCAGATGGCGGAACTCGGACTGCATCAATTAATGGGGCCTATCTAGCGTTAAAAGCAGCGGAAAATCTTTGGTTGCAAGAACGACATATCCAATCGCCATTGTTATTGGATATGGTTGCGGCGGTTTCCGTAGGGGTATCAAATGGGAGCCCATTAGTGGATCCAGATTTTGAAGAAGATAGTACTGGTGATGCAGATTTTAATTTTGTCTTAACAAAATCGGGTAATGTTATTGAGATTCAGGGTGGTGTTGAAAAGCGACCAATATCTCAAAAATGCTTTCAAACGGTACAACAATATGCATTTCATGCGATTAATGATATCTTTTTGTTTTTTGATACTCACATGAATACAGAATCTGCGCATGCAGTGGGAGAGATGAGTCAAAAGCTTAAGGCCCCCTTTTTTAGTCTAAAAAATAGAAACATACATTCGTAGACAATGAACCTGAATATTTTTATTGAACAGATTATCTCTGCAGCGTATGATACTATCTCATTGCCATACGTTACTATGATTACTGCTCAAGAATATCCAGTTCTATTCTTAAGTGCATGTGCACATCAATTACAAAGAAATAAGGTTCTCTGCGAGAATCTTGATGTTGTTGGTATGTCTGTTGATACAATACAGCGCATATTAATGACAACATTTCTTGGTACTTCGAAAATATATGTAATAGCTATTTCATCGGAGATTGATGCAAAACATCGCGCTCGATTATTTCAGTTCTTATCAAATTATACTGGACCACATCGAGTTATCTGTTGTGCAAATTCTGATGATGTGGTGCAATACACTTTTGCATCACGCATTGATATCCCTGTTCATGTTGATAAATCATTAGTACAAGCATTAGCAAAATTAAAAGGTCTTCAAAGTAATCCGCATGTTAATCGGTATATTATCGATTTACTGCAAAAGCAGCCTGCTTTATCGTGCGATATGGCTTGTATGGTTCTTGATTATGTATTAGTGCTTGGTAAAAATACGAATCAATTCTTTAATGATTGGTTCGATCGTATTGTGCCGCGTAGCGAATCATTTTTTACATTGAGCCAACATTTTTTTGCTAAAGAAGGACGCCTCTTTTTAGCAAGTTGGGATATTGTTAAGCACAATTATCCAATACAATTTTGGATAAGCTTTTGGTCAGATCAAATATGGCGTGCTGCCTGCTTTGTAGCAATGCAGAACAACAATCAATTATTAGAAGCAAAAAAAATATCATATAAGCTCCCATTCTCATTTATTCAAAAACAATATAAACGCTATACTCTTGCCGAATTGCAGCAGGCACATACGAGATTATGCTCTCTTGATGAGCAGATAAAAAATGGCGTCTCTGATGATATATTTGAGTCGTGGATTATTACATTTATAACAAATGGATTTGCTTGATTAGTCTAGTGATCTCTCTATCATGTGAATATTTATATATGATTGAGCGTATCAAGACAGATTATTGAGAGTATATATAGTTATGAAATGCATTAGTAGTTAAATTAATAAATAGTTATAGGTAAATGGTAGGGATAAAACTATGAATGCGATGACAATAATAATATTTTTTGTATTGTTTTTGAGTTGGCAAGCAACCTACTCGATGGAAGCAGGTAATCAACTCATACAAGATATCAATGAAAAGAGTCCATTAATACAGGTTGTGAAATCTCATGATTGTACATTAAAAAAAGTGAAGCGGCTCATTACAGCGAATAATGAAATGGTACACGATCAAGATATGCACGGCTGTACAGCTTTAGCGCTTGCTATACCGAGAAACGAGACTAAGATAATTAGTTTTCTTTTGGATTTTGGTGCAGATATCAATAAGGCAAATAATGAAGGAGTTACTCCTTTAATGATAGCAATGAGATATGGAAGTGAGTCACTTATAAAATATCTTATTACAAAGAAAGCTAAAATAGATGCATCAGATTCTAATGGGAACACTGCTCTACTCAGAATTATTTCTAATCACCTATCTAATAAGATAAGAATTATGCTTTTGATTAAGAATGGTGCTGATATTGAAAAAGCAAATAATAAAGGGTTTACTCCACTAATGGCTGCTGTTTCACATACAGATGGAAAAATATTGGTGAAACGCTTGATTACCTTTGGAGTGAATGTTTTAGCTAAGGATAGTGAAGGTAAAACAGCACTTATGCATGCGCAAGAAAAGAATGCTCCTCTAATAATAATAAAGCGATTGTGTAGCGCTGAACGTGAGCAAATGTTGATGGATAGTAGAAGGTATAGAAAATAAATGAACTATATCAGCAGAAGATATATCGATGAATTCAGATCTTCATGTATCGATAAGCCAAAGAAAATCTACGCCATTAATGGCAGCAATATATAAAGATTTGAATTACAGATACCTTAATTACCCATTAAGCATAGTCTGATGGTGTTATCGTAGACTGCACAATTGAATTAACTTCATATGCAATTTCTTGCGCTACAGTATGTGCTAATTGTTCTGTTGAAGCTTCAACCATAATACGAACGATAGACTCAGTTCCTGAGTTACGTATAATGATGCGACCATCAGTAAATGACTTCTGATATTTAGTGATGAGCGTCTGATATGGTTCTTCATGTAAGAGAGGTTTATGGAGTACGGGAAGATTGAGGATATATTGAGGATAAGCATTAAAGTGACGGATATCCCAATTGTTAATGGTAAGAGCTGTCTGCGCGATACGCAAGGCAGTAAATATTCCATCTCCTGTATCAAGATAGTCTCGTAGAATAATATGTCCTGATGTCTCGCCACCAATGATAAGATTATGTACCGTTAATGCGTGGCCTACTTCTCTATCGCCAACATTGGTACGAATTAATGAGCAATTTTGTTTTGTAAGATATTCTTCAAGTCCATAATTAGTCATAATAGTTCCGACAACAGTAGATGTATTTTTGTAGCAATCGTTATGCATAAGATGTGCAATAATATCATCACCTGTACAAATCTCTCCCTTATGATTGATTACAATAACACGATCTCCATCTCCATCAAATGCAAATCCAATATGAGCGCGAGAATTCATGGCAGCTTCTTGTATGTAGCTGGGATATGTAGAGCCACATTGATTATTAATATTACGACCATTTGGTTGCGCATTGTGCAGAATAACATTTGCACCAAAATGAGAAAATACCGCAGGTGCAATGGCATGAGTAGCACCGTGCGCGCAATCAAGTGCTATATTCGTTCCTGATAAGAATTGCGATGGAAAAAATTGTGAGAGATATTCGATATATTTGTATACAGCATCCGTAAGGTTTGATCGGGTACCAAATTGGGTATATGCTTCCGATTTATTATTTTGATTATACAAATCGGTGATTACCAATTCTTGTGACGTTGATAATTTATGACCATTTTTTCCAATTATCTTAATACCATTATCATAGTATGGATTATGCGATGCTGAAATCATAATGCCACAATCAATCGTAGGATCATTTTTTAATAATGCACAGAGCATAGGAGTAGTAATAATATGCGCATCATGAATATGTAATGGGAATAAGAGCATACTCGATTGTAATGTAGCATGCATAAATGATGCAGATTCTCGCGTATCTTGTGCGATAACTACTTGTGCATCATCACCATAAGTATTAATAATCCAGGTCCCAATCGCAGCGCCTAATTGTATAAGATGAGCATGCGTGAAAGGAACTATTCCCACTCTTCCTCTAATACCATCGGTGCCAAACAATGATGATGCCATTAATATTTCCTTATTCTGTTACTGTTACACGAATATGCGCAGGGGTATAGTTTATCAATTTAATGGAGATCGGTAAAAATAAAGATTCTGGTTGCAAAGCAATATAATTGTCTCCTATCGCGAGTGTTTCAGCATTGATGTGTATATGCATGTCATGAGCAATAGTTACTAAATCAGTACGTCGTGCTTGTATGCGCACTATAATAGTATCAGGAGAAGTAATGTGCCACGTAGCCGGAATATTATAAAAACTTAGTGGACATTCGAGAGTTCGTGTTATAGGTATATAGATACTTATAAGTATCCATAAAAGATATCCCATGCTGATTGATACGATGAGATTAGGAACGATGCGTAGCGGTCGACTTGTTCTTATGAGAATCGACATGACGAGTTGCTCCTTTCTGAATTAAAAGATTCTGTGCAATATTAGTATGTTTCTTTAATAACGAAATGACTTGATCTATTGTTGTGCAAGCATATTGTTCGCCATGTACAATAACGGTATACGAAATGGTCTCAATATGAGGAATACAAATAAAACAATCGAGTTGAAGGCTATACGCAAGTGATTCAGTTATAAACGACGATGTTTGATTATTCCACGTTGCTTGATGTGATATGAGAGTTCCATTACGTGATATCCATAAGGTTGTAGCATGATGAGTAATAGAAGAAATAATAAAATGTAAGAGTGTTTCTGATAAAGGAGCATTAAGTCTCGATTGTGTTGATAAAAAATTTTCTAAAGAATCAGTATGCTCAATAATCCATATGAGCGATTTTCGATGGTGTTGCGCAGAGATTGTCTGTTGAATCAATGATTCTAGATTAATAGAAGTTGATGAGGTGGTTGCTCTTTTATATGCGATTAGATTTCTTTGGAGTTGATCTTGATGTAAGAGAATCAATATGATACATACAACTGGTGATGCGAGAGTAAGAAACACGATGATCGTTGATAATTGAAACCAATGAGCAATGGCGAGAGTCAATATGTATGCATATAGATATTTACTAATATAGATACCGAGATATTGATTAGCTGCATAAAACAGAGTACTAATACCTATAATTTCTGTTAGATCATGCCACATATGTTGGATATCTATACAAAGCAGCGTGAGAATATTCTTCATTATCATCAACCTTCCTTATTTTACCAACTGCGAGTATAGTAGGTACTATATCAGTAACCATTGTCTACGACTATGTTTTTAAAAAAGATGTTAAATTATGAGTAATCACGATATTGTATTGACAGGAGATAGACCAACAGGACCTTTACATTTGGGTCATTATGTTGGTTCTCTTGAACAACGACTTACATTACAGCATCAATATACGCAATATGTTATGATTGCTGATGTGCAAGCCTTTACCGATAATTATGAAAATCCGAAAAAGATAAAGGATAATATTTTACAAGTTGCGCTCGATTATCTAGCAATTGGTATAGATCCATCAAAATCAACAATCTTTATTCAATCAATGATTCCGGCAATAGCAGAGATTACAATACTTTTTCTTAATCTTGTTACGCTCAATAGATTAAAAAGAAATCCCACCATTAAGACTGAAATTGCTCAAAAAGGATATGGTGAGCATGTTACAGCTGGATTTCTCATGTATCCGATTAGCCAAGCAGCTGATATTACGGTTGTAAAGGGAACATTAGTACCGGTGGGTGAAGATCAATTACCAATCATTGAACAGACAAATGAAATAATTCGTACATTCAATCGTATATACCATACCACACTGTTTAAAGAGGTTCGTGGGCTTGTATCAAAAGTACCACGGTTGCCCGGTATTGATGGTAAACATAAAATGAGTAAGTCATTAGGCAATGCAATATTATTATCCGATTCAGCTGATAAAGTAAAAGAAGCGGTTATGAAGATGTATACGGATCCAAATCATATTAAAGTTTCTGATCCAGGACAAGTAGAAGGGAATATGGTCTTTACCTATCTTGATATTTTTGATCCTGATACATCTGAAGTTGCGCGCCTTAAAGAGCACTACCAAAAAGGCGGATTAGGTGATGTGGTACTCAAAAGACGACTTATAGACGTATTGAATGCTTTTCTTGATCCAATACGAAGACGAAGAGCAGACTTAGAAAAAGATCCGGAATATGTTATCAATATACTCAAGTCAGGAACAGAGCGTGTCAATATTGTAGCAGATACTACGCTACAAGAATTTAGGCAGGCAATTTGCAGAGTCTTTTGGTAGTAGATAGAAGAAGAGAACATAAAGAGAGAGGATTATATGTCCATTAAGCTTACCTATATTGTAGGAATCTTTTTTATTGTAAGTTTGATAGCATTCTCATCATGGGAATTAATCTATAGAACACGTACCTCACAAGATGTACTCATCGCAACTGATATACAAATGCTCAGAGAGATATTTCAAAAAATTCATCAACAGTGTCGAATAACGGGATTTGATGCGCAAAAAAATCCTATCAATTTCTTAAATGTAAAAGCATTTGCAGGATCTGAATTGGGGTCGATGAATGTGGCCTATCCACGACAATGGCAAGGACCGTATGTTTCTGACAATCCGACAATGCAAGATATTCCGTATCAGATAATTAATACAAAATATGGTTACTTTATTATGCCGGGCGATGGTGTGACTTTATCCAATGGAAAAGTGATTGGTAAAGATATTCCAACAGATTTCGAGGCAGATATTCCTCATATGTTGCAAGATCCTCATACACTGCAGATAACTACACGCTCATTATTTGTATCAAGAAAAGAATCATTAGCAGCAATGCTCGATCTGTCAGATCAACGAAAAGAGCCTGTTCCATTCGAAGAATTTTTACTCAATGATGATGACGTTTAGAATGATTCTATAAAATTGCTCATAATTTTTTTCAGACCCGATTTGAATCGTACATGTAAACAGGTGCCATCATGACGTTCTTCGATCTGTTGAATTGTTCCAATGCCATAGCGAGCATGTTTTACTGGTTGTAGTACGCGCCATTTTGGATTTCCTGTTTGGCGGACATTAGAGAGTACCGGTTTTGTAGAGGAAGATACTGCTTTCTGAAAACCTTGATCTGAGGGTGGTATAGTAGGTTTGATACCACTGATCCATTGCGTAAAGAATGTCTGAGCTTGCCCTTGTTTCCACGCGCGCGCATCTTGTATGTTCATAAGATTATTCGGAATATCATCAAGAAAACGGGACATATGTTGATCTACCATAGATCCGTATGTATATCGATGTTGACCATGAGTAATAAGCAATCGTTCTTGTGCTCGTGTTACTCCAACATAGAATAATCGTCGTTCTTCTTCGATAGAATCGGTATTATTTAATGATCGTGCACTTGGTAATAGGCCTTCTTCTAATCCAACAAGAGCAACAGTATGAAACTCTAATCCCTTTGCAGCATGAAGTGTCATGATAGAGACGGTATCGCTATTTTCTTGTGATGCATGTAATGATTCTTGCATAAGTGATACTTCATCAAGAAAGAGCTCAAGTGATGGATTCTGTTTGGTAGTTTCAAAGAATGTTGTAGCGCGTATAAGTTCTTTAATGTTATCAATGCGGCTTGCGGCATCGAGTGGCTCGTATGCATCTTTAATATGTTTGATGTAGCTGATTGCAGATATTATATGTTCAATAGCTGTGGTTGGCATACTCTCTGCACTTAACGTATTGAATACATCTTTAAAGGCAATCAATGCTGATTTTCTATGATTCGGAAGTAGGTTATGTGTTGCAACATAATCAATAATCTCATTAAAATCCATGAAAGGCTGCAAATTCCATTCGTTATAGAGTAATTCTTCTACTTTTTCTCCGAGGCCTCTGCTTGGTGTATTTAATACTCTGAAGAAGGAGCTTCGATCACGAGGGTTTACTAATAAGCGTAAGTACGCAAGAATATCCTTTATCTCTTTGCGTTCATAGAACTGTATATTTCCGATAATTTTATATGGTATGGCATGCTTAATAAAAGCTTCTTCAATTGCACGGGATTGTGCATGTGTGCGGTATAATATCGCAATGGAGTCTCTTTTTTGATGTCGTGAAGCGGTCGTAATAAAATCGGCAATAACATTTGCTTCTTGATATTCGGATAAACAGTATAGTTTGCAGATTCGATTGGCGGCTTGTTTGCTCGACCATAAATTTTTAGGATTGCGTAACTTGTTCTGCTCAATGATAGCATTTGCAAGTGACAATATTGGTTGTACTGATCGATAGTTTTGTTCAAGCTTTATGATCGTTGTGTCGGGAAAATCACGCGTAACGTTGAGCATATTTTCGATTGTTGCTCCACGCCATGAATATATAGATTGATCTTCATCTCCAACGATACAGAGAGAATCAACAGCAAGTTGATTGTTATCTTTAGTCATTTGTGTCAATAGAGCATGCTGAATAGTATTGGTATCTTGATATTCATCAACGAGAACATGTTTAATACGTTGCTGAAAGCGAGTCTTAAAATTCTGATCGGTAGAGAATAAATGTAATGCATCAATCAGAAGATCATCAAAATCTTTACAGTTACTGATGCGTTTTTCATGTTCATAGGCTGTATAGACATCTTTAAGTAATGGATGACTAAAGATATGATGTGTTGCAAGATTTTTTTCGTATGTATTTTTGATTTGAGAAATTTGATAGAGCATCTGTTTGGACGTTATCTGCTTATCAATATTTGCTCGCTGGAGTATTGTTTTAATCAGCTTTTGCTGATCTTCTTCATCAAGTATTGTAAAGGGACCAGTCTGATTTGCAATAGCATGTTGTTTTAAAAGCATCAAGCAGTATGAATGAAAGGTTCCAATAAATGGTACATGCTTTGTATTGGTGAGAGCAGATCTGACACGTTCAAGCATTTCATGTGCAGCTTTATTGGTAAATGTGAGTGCAACAATACTGGAAGCAGAAATATCTCTATTGAGAATAAGATTGAGAATTCGTGACGTGATTACTCTTGTCTTTCCTGAACCGGCACCGGCAATTACTTGCAGTGTTCCTGATTCGTGAGTTGCCGCTTTATATTGTGGTTCGTTTAAATTATTAAGAGAGAGAGATCTGTTGGATGTTGTAGTAATCATATCGTTTTCACACAAGTAAAATGGTAGCAATACATGATTAGTATAGGCATACTTCTGTTTTTTACAAATATGATGTCTAATATAGCTCAGATACATGTGAGATAAAATAGAGTAAAATAATAAGCGATTCGGTATAGCGAAATTTCGCATTCTAGAGTTTCAATTGATTTACAATAATAACTACTCTATCTATCAGTAAGTACTGCAACCATCACACAGAATGAGCTATGCTCTTCTTATACTTAGCTAACTATAATCGCTTTATTCTTTGTGAATAAACCTTGAGAGTCAGGGTTGTCATCGATCAACAAGTGAGAAGTCTTTTTTTTGAAAACAGATTTACTTATCTTAACTTTTGTTTAAATTAAAAATAACTATATATGGCATATGCATGTTTAACACTATTAACTAACAGGGTAAGCTTACTTATATAATATGTCTTCAATTGAAGGGAGATTGTATCCGAAGTAGCAGCGCTTAATATCTTATACTAATGTACACAAGAAGCAATCAATGAAATACATTGATAAATCTAGACATATGTTATCTCTTCTATTAATATTTCTTTCTTTTTCTTCAATTGAATCATCTCAGAAATATATCAATTTTGATAATATTGATATGTCAGAAGCAACAATAGAGTTTTCACCTGATATCATTCGATCAGAGAGGCATAAAAAGCAAATTAAATTATTCCATGACAAGCAAGGATTTTTTGTTCGAACTAATAGTAAAGAAGTTCGAGTTCATGCACATGATACAGATAAATCGTTACGTGAAATGACTTCAAAAGATATAGCAAAATACGCTATGCTTGGAAAACTCAAAGTCTCTAAATTTAATAATGGTGAATATGCCATACGTGCTCATGGTGATTTGAGGGGTGGTGGAGCACTTGGAGCAACTGGCGGTGCATTATTTGGTAAATTTCTTGTTCATTTTATTGGGCAGGGAGCTATTCAAGTTGTAGCATTATGTACAGGTCCTGCTTATCCAGCTACTCTTGTTGCATTAGAGGCATCAGTAGTTCCACTGATTATTGAACCATTAAGTAATGTTGCAGCTGTTGGATTTGGAGTTGCTGGAGCAGTAGCAACTGGCCCCGTTTGATTTTTCGTAAAGATTTTATGTTATTTTATTAACATTGATATGAAAATGTCTGATAATTCTTTTTTTGATCAAGTATATGAAAGGACAGAACTTCAACTTTTCTGATCATTTCATTAGATTTCATACAAAAATATTTTCGATCGGATAAAGATGTAAAGTCATGGAAAGAATAAGACCGCTTGGTTAAGAAGCATTGATAATATTAATCATGTTAGAATGAAAGTGAGATGACTTTCTATTTCACTTCCATTGGAAATTCGTTACCGTAATCTGATAGTTAAAACATCTTTTACGATTTACAATAGGAACATTTTCATGTGGTTTTACTGGTATTGGTATGAACACGTCTTAATTGGTTTACTAATAATGCTTTTCCTTTATTGCATAAAATTCTATCTACTCGATGGAGAAGAACCTATTATCTTTTTGATTAAATATGTAAAAGGGAAACGATGACTCAATTTCAACATCTACTCTTGGGCAGTGCGATTCTCGCTATCATATGGACCTTTTTTGCTCAGAAATATTTCCAATCTAAAAAGGATCTCAAGTCGTGGAAAGAATGGAAAGACTTATTAAGAAAATAAAGATATAGGTAGTTATTCACACAGACTCATTAAAGAACTGTGTTGATTGGGTTAATTTTAAGATCCGATAATCAAAAACAATTTAATCTCTTATCATGCATGCTCTTACTTAGTGCGTGATATGTACGTAATTTACTCCTAGTAACATGATAGGCATATGCAAAATTATAATAATGAGTTAAAACTTGCATGACTCACGTAGGCCTCTTTTGTTTGACTTATTACGAGGTGCATGTTATGAGGGTGTATTGAAGCAGTATGATTTAGATGTAAGGAGTGTAGATGAGGAAGGTTCTATTCTATGTGTTTATGCATATGTTTTGGTGCCAAATAATATTTTCATATATCAATGATAAAGAAAAAAAGGTAATTATTTTAACATATGAAGAAGCATCGAATATTGTTAATGGAATTGAACATATTGCAGAACAATATCGTGCAACAGAAGACAGAAAGCAAGTGCGCGCTTGCTACAATACTCTATCAAATCAATCATCTATTCCTGGTATATGCAATCAATCTTCCGATACTATTCTTATGCAATTATTAACGTATGCACAAGCTCTCAAAAGAGAGTTATGCGCTATGTATAAGCTGGTTTCAGAATCGCAAGCAGAATTACTTGATGATATTACGCAAGTTATCTCTCAATCAGATATTGTGATTTGTTCTAAGATTAATCAATTAGAGCAGACCCTTATTAATGAAATAGAGATAGGAGTTATTGAAGCTACCATAGCAATATCTGATGTTTTTGATCAATTGACACAATCAGAGATGATCTTATGTAGTAAGATAATAACATTAGATACCTCTATTTTAAGTGAGATTGCAGATAATACAGATATAGTCCTTAGTGAAATATCGATAGCAGTAAATGATATTTCACAGACTCATATACTTATATGTAGTAAAATTGCTTCCTTAGATGTATCACTGGTTAATCAAATTGAAGATAATCAGGATATAATTTTGGGTGAAGTTGGAACGGTAATAAGTGATATCTCGCAAGCACAAACACTGATATGTTCCAAAATAGAAGATTTACAGATCTTGTTGAATGACATAGAAGTATCGCAAAATACCCAAATTATGGCGGATGAGAACAATTTTCTAGTTACAATGTCTCAAGTAAATAGAATTGAGCAGATTCTCCGAGGTCAATTATGTTAAAACATGTATAGCTAATCTTTTGAAATTTACTAAGATATCTTGCGATAAAATATTTTTATTATTGTAGTACTTGCATTCTTTGTATCATATAGAATAGGAATTAAATATAAGAACAATTAATAGGTATAAGATACTGAATTGCTTGCGAGATCGGCATAAAAAGGGAGAGTCAAAGGCATGAAGTGGTTGCGTATAACATTATTAATACTTGTAATGTCGACGAATAGTAGAGTGCTCTGTTTACAAGGTGATGAGTATGAAGAAAATCTTATACTAGTACAATCTAATCAAAATAGTAACTATTCTGAAGAAATATATCGATCGTCTGCTGGTTCATCACAGATTGATTATAAGGATTTAGCAGAGCTTTTAAAATGTTTGCAAGTCATCAGAAATAGAATAGATGTTCTTTTAGTTAAAGTTGAGAACCTCGATACGGATGTTCTTATTGCATTAAAAGAACGGCTTATTGAGATAGAAGAGCATATTCTTACACAGATTATATTGTTGCAGCATAAAGTAGATGCATTAAGTCAAAAGGTATGTGAAGAGTTTATTGATATATTAAAAGCAATATCAGATTTAAGAATAGTGATAAGTAAACAGATAGAAAATCTTCTTCTTGTGATGCAATCTAATTTTGATGCACTGACGTTAGATGTTGAAAATGTAGAGCTATCTATACAGAGTCAGATAGATGGACTTCGTATACGTCTTAATCAGGTTGAGGTTAATATACAACAAATGCTTACCTCTATTTATGAAAAGATCGTTGCAGTAGAGGCATCGATTCTTACACAAATTAATCAGAGCACTCAGAAGATTGAGGCAACGGTGATTAAAGAATCATCTGATACACAACAAGTAGTTAAGCAATCGAGTAGCGCATTGAGCCAGCAACTTGCAAGTGGAGTTTGTGATATTCTCAAAGAATTGCAAGAAATTAAGACTTGTATCTGTTCAAAGGTTGCAGCGATAGGAACCGGATTAAGTGACCAGATTACATCGCAGCTATCGGAATTGGAAGCCAATTTATCTATTCAATTTAATGGAGTCTCATCGAAACTAAGTTCGTTAGATACGCATAATGCAGCACAAAGTAATCTTATATGCTCGAAGATATCAAACTTAGCAACCGCTATGGCAAATCAGAATAGTACATTGGGATTACAGGTAAATAATGTTAAAACAACGCTTGGATCTCAAATAACATCTCAGTTTGCTAATCTAGATTGCCAATTGGTTGCTAACAACAGTCAAATATGCTCTAAAATATCATCATTTCAGACAAGGTTTAGAAATCAGATCTATGCGCAACTATCAGAATTAGGAAGTGGCATTATGCAGCAAAGTAATGATCTAGCATCAAAGATTACTACTATGCAGACAGATTTTAATATACAGCTCAATGCGAAAATTACTGATTTAGAATCACAACTTACACAAAAAGTTGGTCAACTCTGCTCTAAAATTGTCTCGCTTGATACAGATGTTTTAACAAGCGCTGGTAAGATTAATGCCCATATTTCAAAACTCGAATCTGATCTTGCAAGCCAAGTCTGTATAAAAGTTTCTAATATTGAGACGAATCAAGTGATCTATCAAAACCAAATAGGAGTCTATTTTTCCAATTTAGAGACAACAATAGGTAATGATCTTGCGGCTTATTTTGCAAATGTAGCGTGTGCAATATCTTCCTGTTGTAATGATTTGGCAACGCGCATTGCGGCGTCACAGAGTTCTCTGAGTAAACAAATGACACTATTTCAGTCGTCACTATCTGGCCAGCTCGCAGATCATGATGAGCGAGTATGTTCAAAGCTTGCCATGATACAAGCGGGATTGAGTGCTCAAATGTCAAGTCAATTTGCTGCATTGCAGACAGTTGTCACAACACAGTTTGATTCGTTAAGTTCGCAAATTTCTGCATTACAAACATCAGTGAATAGCAATTCAGATGATAATACAAGTGAAATAATAGATACGGTAACAACACTGATTAACGCGGTTCTCGCAGCTCTTGCGTTATTGTCGTAAGGTAAGGAGACAGGTTGTGAAACCATGGAATAGAACGCGTCAGATTGTATATTTAGGCTTATTAATTTTAAGCATTAATATGATATACACTTTGGTTGCTGATAGTGTAGATGAATTGCAAAATGAGATAATACGTCGAGTGACAGAAGAACAGGTTAGGTCAAATCCAACGAATGTCTTTGATCATAGAGAACTCGTGCAATTGTTACGAACAGTCTTTATGATTAAGAGTCTTACATTACAATTTTGTGAAAATGCGGCATCATTTGGAACTGATTTGCTCCAAGAGCTACAGATCGCATTAGATAGACAAGGGAAAAAGATAGGTAATGCGATTGAGGACCTTAGTAATCAGATAAAACATTTGCTTAAGTCAGTAGATAGACAACTTGATACGCTTGATCAGGTACTCGATTCTCAAGTGGATGCTATTGAGACACTACTTGATGTAATAGAAGCAGATATTCAGGTACAAAGAAGTCTGTTTGATAGCCAAGTTCTGGCAGTGCGTGATTCAATTACATCAGAAACTGATAGTATAATGACACAATTAACACAGCTTGAAGAGACAATTAACGATGTTATAGGAGAGCAATCAATAAACTTACAGAATACTATTAGCGATCAATCATCGAGTCTTGCATTACTTTTACTTACGTTACAGAGTTCATTACAGAATAATCAAACACAGATAGCTACTATGCTTGTAAATCTTGAGCAAGATATTATCTGTAAAGCATGTGAAGAGATTAGTCAGATATCAACAGAGATTGCGCAGGAATCGGATCGATTATCATTACAAATCGATGATACAAGAAATAATCTTACACAAGAAATTGTAAGTGGATCAAGTAAAGTTCAGACTGATATAGCTTTGCAAAAGGATTATATAAAAAAAACACTGGTTCAATTACAAGAAGGGTTAGTCTGTAACTATAATAATATTATTACTCAAATTCTCGATACAAATACTGCTCTTTCCTCTGCAAACCAAATAACTGAGGATGCTATAAAAGAGATGGGAATATTCTTAGGGAGTAAAATTTGCTCAATGCTCTCTTCTATTCAAGAACAGTTGGCTGATTGTAGTACACAGATAAGTGGTCGAATTTCCAATTTAGATTTTTCTGTTAAAGAGGAATTGGATAGACAGCAAGCGCGAATTTCGTGCGGAATAGCTGATAATTATGCACAAATATGTGCGCAATTATCAAATTTGCAAGTAAGTTTAAAGACGATGCTTGTTGATTCATTTGGGCAGTTTGATGATACGTTTGTTAATAAGACATCACAAGTGATATCTCGTTTATCAGAACTTGACACAGCGTTTTCTCAGTACGGAGGAAGAATTGGTCTCCATCTCTCTAAAATAGAGACCGATCTGAGTAAAAATGTCTGTGTTAAGATTTCAGGATTAGAGTCAGCTCAATCAATTGCTAAGAATCAGTTAGCAGTGCAGATCTCTAATATGCAGACATCATTATCAAATCAAATATGTGCACAAATCTCTAATATGCAGACGGATTTAATAATACAGAATAATGAATTATGTTCTCAGATATCAACTATTGGTACTAATCTTAATACACAATTAGCGACAGACTTTAGTGCATTATCTATGGGATTGGCACAGCTTGAATCTAATTTATCATTATTGCTTAACAATATGCAATCAGCTCTCAGTTCAGCACTAGGTATATCGTTAAATAATGCACAAACAGCACTTACTCTGCAAAATAATGAATTTTCTTCTGCAATTTCAGCAGCACAAACTGAGCTGACAACCTTCTTTACACTTCGTTTAGGAGCACATGATTTAAATATGACACTCCAAAATGATATGCTCTGTTCAAAGATTGCAGCATTATCAACGACAATTGTTGTCGGTAATAATTTGATTTATGAACAGATTGCCGATTCACAGACAGCAATATATACAAAGCTTGCGGATCTGAAGAATGAGGTATTGTCAGGATTGTCAACTCTTGATATAGAGCTTATAGCTATTGGAATTGCGCTTGCTGCGATTGCGGCAGGGGTTACGGCATTGGCAGTATAATAACGCGAGAAGTAGAAGTATGCTAGCAAAAAAGAATATTATTTTTAGCCTGTTTCTCTCTTGCATCTTAGCTTCAACGATTATTAGTGGAGCTATGATAGAAGATCTTAAAAAATCAATGATAATTGATTCATCATGCATAGTAAGCTTATTGGATTCTTTAAAGGCCGTAGAAATAGCTCAAATAGAGATTGAGAATATTGTACGCAATTGTACACAAGATCAGAAGCAGACTATTGCCATTATACAAGAAGTTATTTACGACCATACTGATTGTATTGTAAGAGAATTAAATGATCTATTATGTTTTTTAAAGCATGAAACAATAGAGGCTAATACTTGTATAGCCAATGAAGGAAAGCGAATAACAATATTGCAGGATGTTTTGCTCGATCATCTTAAGCAGTTTGACTCTTATTTGTTAGAAGAATTACAAAACAGAATAGCCAGTATTATGGATCTTGATACGTATTATCAGAAACATAATTTAAGTGATATAGAGTCTATTGTTCATACTCTTGTGACAATAATGTCGCAAGAATATCATGCGCAGGCAACATTACTTGAATCAGAAAACAAAGCACTCTATAAATCTGTTCTCAATGCGATACGATCTACCAAAAAGATTGATGTAACGCTACAATCATTCTTTTTTCAACTGCAATTAGGAGTGAGTATAGCATTGTCGGATTCTTTTTATGCTCTTTCTCAGCAACTTGCGTTATATAGCAGTAAGATAGAACATCATGTTGCATTGCTGCATACGATCAGCAGCGATACACTCAAAGAACAGTTGCAAACGATTGCTCTTGATGTTGCAACATCATCAAATGAGATTGTTACGCATATCTCATTAATAGGAGCGAAGTCATATAGCATGTATCAAGATATTGGGCGTCTCATTGATACAGTTCGAGCTGAAAATATTGCTGAAATTCAAGAGCAAGTGCGCATTATTACGACAATACAGAGCGATCTTTCAACATCATTATCAGATCAATATGAACAGATATCGGGCTTAATTACCAATATTATGCAATCATTCAATACATATATTATTGAAGTTAAAACAGATATGATCTATCGTATTGAGATTTATGGAGATGCAATGCGTAATCTGGTAACGCAAATTTATGCTGCGTGTACCGGTAAAATAGATGCTATTGAGCAATCAATGATTCGATACCATAATGCAAGAAAAACAGATTTAATGCGATTATGTCTTTCGCAAATGCAATTGATTTATGCATTAGCAAATAAAGGGTTTGAGTCTATACAAAGACAAGAATATACGCATATTAATCAATTGATGTCTATTGATAGCGCGTTATCACAACAAATTTGCGCTAAAATTATGACGTATAATCAGCGGCAAGTGGTAGGAAATAATCTTATTTCTCGATTGATTCAAAGTGCGAATACATTGATTGCTGAGCATATTTGCCAAAAAATGATGCGAGCACGAGAACAGTTATTGGTACAGGCAGGAGAAATTGGTACATATTTCACTAAAATGAATGCGTTCCTTTCACTATCTCTACAAAAGGGATTAGTAGATGTGAGTTGCCAGTTAGCGAGTACATCGAGTGAACTATCATCGCAAATTGCGGTAATACAAGCAACCTTAAATCAAGCAGTTGTAACAGGAGTCTCTCATGTTACGACAGAAATTACATTGCAGAATGATAAGTTATTGGAGCAATTGACTGAATTTAAGGCAGACTTGAGTAATCTTATTGGAGAGCAGATACTTGAGCACGATATTCATATGACAAATCAATATAAACATAAGTGTGAAAAGTTAATGGATGCTATTAATGCTGAAAATGAAGGCACGCAGGCAATCATTTCACGCATAATGGAATTAGAAGGTGTCGTTATTGACGATATTACGAGTTATATGGATGATATTAGTGTTTATTTTGGCATAGGAGGTAAATGGAGTACCGTTATTCTTCTTCAGATTACACCAGCGCTTGCAGGTATAATAGCAGGACTTGCTCCATTGGTAGCAGAAAAACTTATAGTATAGAAGTTATTTATATTGTTATGATGAACCATCTGATGAATAGTTGATTGTGGTATATAGGTAATACAAGAATGGTGGCCAGGATATCTATGAAAAAGATTATAATGATCATGCTTGTATTATGTAATAGTAGCATATTATGCACGATAGAAGATACGCGTTCATCCATGCCTATAGATATATCATGTATAGTCAGTTTAGCGGATTCATTGAAGGCGCTTATTATTACTCAAGAAGTAGTTTATCATACTATCAATCAGTCTACGAGTGAACAACAAGATACCTGTTATGCTATACGACATGATATTGAAGATTATAGACGGTTAATTATAGAGATTATTCATAACTTTGTAATATCGGTTGCATGTATGCAGTCAGATTTGAAAGAGCTTCTAACTGATACTACACTTGAAGCCTTGAAATGCGAACGTAAGAATATCAATGATGTCTATAAAAAATTGCTATCGATTGCATTGCTATACACTAAGAATCTTCTATTATTGGAAGGTCAGCATAGTGAAGCATATCAGCGAAATACACAAGAAAATGAGGCAGTGATCGATACTATTACTCAACAAATAATTACATCTTATAGTAACCTTGCTACCAGCATAAACGAGCAACGTATACTACTATCTCAGTGGATACTGTCTAATATTCGTACAGAAAAGAGATATAGTAGTACAGTGCAATCATTGTTAGTGCAACAGCAATCAGAGATTTATTTTCTGTTGCAGAAATGTATACAAGATGTGAGTGATAGATTGACAGTATGGTTTAATGAGATTCAGCATCATCTTCTATTAATGGCAGTAGAAGATGAATCAGTATATAAAAGAGAAACATCTCGTATGTGTACATTATTAGACGTTATAACGAATGATATTATACAGAATATTCAATATATAGAAAAAGTAATAGAGAACACATACTCCTCTATACAGAGATCTATACAAGAGATGCGATCATCTACTCTACAAGAGCAAGATTCTATACAATCTGCGAGTTCTGATGTGCAGTCGGATATAGATAAAGAACTTTGTCGTGAAATAGGCGAAATAGAGTTAATAATAGTAGAGGTACTCTCTGGTCTTCAGAGTATGATTGCGAGTGTTAATGAAGAGATTGTTGCGGCAATTGATGATTATGGTATCTGCATAATGCGAGTATGTGATAATGTAACCGATGATGCGCAAAAAATGATACATGAACTTGATATATGCATGATTCGTGATAGTAATAAGTACATATCTGCATCGAGAGCTATCAATATGCAGGCATATGCATTAATAGAAGAAAAAATTGCACATATTGATGCACAAATTAAAGAGTTAGAATCAGTATATATTGCGCAATTATCATCTGTTGATGCAGATCTTATACAACAAATATGCGGTCTATTATCAACGTATGAGCGACACGCCGTTACAAGAATAAATGGGAATGTCAGATATATACAGAGTGCATTTACTCTTATTATTGATCTTATTTGTCAAAAGATAACAGTAGCTCTTACATCATTAACAGAAGATAATCTGATAATTTCTAATTTACTATCTATCATGTATGCAAATATTAGCTATCAAATAAAGCGACTAGTAGGGAGTTTGAGTGTACAGCTTATTGATACATCAAGTACGTTAATTGGTATGGTAACTATTGCGCAATCCAACCTGCAAGAAGAAATAGTAACGAGCATTTTGCATCTAATAGTTGCTATTACTGATCAGAATAATCAATTATTAGTTAAGTTATCAAATTCTTTTGGAGAGTTGCAAAATCTTATTGGTGAGCAGATACATGATCATGATGTGCATATGACAGAACAGTATGATCATAAATGTGAACAACTTATGGATATGATCGCCGAAGAAAATGAAGGAAGTCAGGAGATTATTACAAGAATAATGGAATTACAGAATTTTATAGAAGAAGATATTGATGCCTTTTTAGAGTCTCTTGATGAAGTAAGAGCAAGCTGGTTTGAAGAGACACAGGTTCTGTTGTCAGAAATGGCATCTATTCTTTCGGAATTAGCAGAATTAGTTGCAGAACATTTCGCTGAAGAAGCGGCTGCGGCTGCTTGATGATAGGAGTATTGCATGTTTATACGATATATGAAAAAAATAATAATGATGTCATATTTTGCGGCAATAATATTGAGTAACGTTACATTATGTCAAGATATATCTGCTGATCATCAACCGTTTTGTTTATCATTTGGATCGGCTGACTTTAATGAATTTTGTTCACTATTGCGTGGTATTATTGATGCAAAAAATTGTATAGAACAGCTACAGGTATCGCTACAAAAGTTTATAAATCAAGAAAATAATTATGCAGAAAAAGCGGTTTCAGATCAGACGCAGCAATTCATCGAGACATTACAAAAAGTGATGAAAGAAGTTGAGCATGCTGAATCTGACGTAACAGCTTTTTTTCGAGTTCTTATAAAAAAGCTGTACGAACATTATTCGGATGCTCTTTCAAAGGAAAAATCAATCAGGAGTGAGCTTGATGATATGAGTGAAGAGGCTCTTGCAGCATTGCATTCTCTCGATCAATTGAGTAAACAAATTGATACAGAAGTATCTATTGCTATAGGACAGCGACAGTTAGCGTTAATTGAGTCTATTATTACCTCATACTTTCAAATATCACGAGCATATGCCAAACAATATGATGATTTAGTTGAGCATATATTACAATTACAACAAATAGGACAAGGGACATTTGATAACCAAGTTTCCTATATAATACAAAAAATAGTGATACATTTTGATGAGAAGATATCAAGTATAGCCTCTCAATTATCTTGTGTCTATATACTGTTGCATAGTCAAGTTGAGCAACTCAATACAGAGGTGTCAGATCTACTACAAGTAACATTTGATGATATTAGAACTGCAATTGCTTGTAATACTGATTACTACCAAGCGTATATAGGAAACATAGCAGAACAATCGAGTAATCAGACTGATAGAATATTAAAAGCGCTCATCAGATTGATGCATGAATATGTAATATGGCAGCAAAAAGAAGAAACTTGTATTTCAGAGGTACAAGCTTCTGTATATGAATTGCTCTGCTCAAAGGTAGGAGTTATTAATCAAGAAATACGGGAT
The DNA here is from genome assembly GCA_964575265.1 of uncultured Pseudomonadota bacterium. Lineage (GTDB taxonomy): Bacteria > Babelota > Babeliae > Babelales > Vermiphilaceae > CAZNPD01. Next base: position 152,344 of record CAZNPD010000001.1, read on the forward strand.
AATTGTGAAGGAATAGCGATACAAATTCGATCGATTCAATCTGAATTATTGATGGCTATAGAAGGTCAGTATGATACCATTACTAATCAGCTAATTCAATCATTTGCGATGGTTAAAGAATGCATAGCGGCAGTCAATATTACGATGCAAACATTTGCATCAGAAGTTATAAATGTATCGCTGGGTACTATAAATAATAATGCTGCTGTTATGCAAGAACGTACTGATCAGCTGGAACAATCCGTTATTGCTAAGAGTTCAGATATTATTGCATCGATTCAAAAAATTGATGCAATAATATCTCAGATAATACAGACAAAATTATCGGCATTGCAAGCGCAAGTCACTAAAGATAATAATGATCTTAATAGAGATATTGTATTGATGCAGAGCGCATTGCAGCAGCAGATATGTGGTGAAATTCAGAATATGAAACAAGTGATAACGAGTCAGCAAATAATGCTTGGTGACAAAATGCGAGATCAGTTTACATCAGTCTCTATTAATAGTACACAAGTAAAAAATGCATTGCTCTGCTCTATGGCTCAAACAGAAAGTTCATTAAGTACAAAAATAGCCGCGATAGAATCATCTCTTGAAGGCAACATTAATGATCAGATTAATAATATGGTGATACAATTAACACTCAACAGAGCTGAGGTTATAGATCAATTGCAAGATACCAAGTTCTTTTTGAGAAATGTCTTTACGGCTGGTATAGAGGCGCATGATATTCACATGACAGTTGAAAATAAGATAATCTGCTCTAAGCTCATGGATCTTGAAATGCAATTAGAAGAAGCATTTGAATCATTAAGTGACCGTGTGGATGAGTTTACTGAGGGAGTGCAAGAGAATATTGAGCAGACAAAAGAAGATATACTAAGCTCTATTAGCAATAGAGAGATTGCAATTACAGCATTTCTTATTACAATTACAGCAATTAATCTTGCTATATCATCAATTGTGTTTCCTCAGTTCTTAGCAGAATCTATCTGTTCGTGCATATAGTAATTGCAGGTATATTTTTGATTAAAGGTAGTATTATCATGAATTATAGACAATATACAGGCATATTATCGATATTGATATGGGTTGTAAGTAATGTATATAGTGAGATTTTATTAGAAACTATCAATGATATTCAATCTATATCGCAAGAGACTATAGAGATATTGCATGGAATATTTACACTCAAATCTAAGTTTTCGGAAATAAGTAATGCAATAGAAAAGCGTATGGATAATTTTGAGAAGCATATTGAGAAGAATAATAGATCAGCATCAGATCAGATAGCCTCTAATGTGCAATTGCTTGCGGAGTTACTTGATTCTTATCATATAACAGTACAGAGTTATATGCAGGAATTGTTAGAACTAAAAACAACTATTGAGCATAAGGTGTATAAGCAATCCTTCAAGTATCAACAAGAATCAAAACGACAATGTGAAGAATTACAAAAGAGTGCTGAGCAATTGCATATGCTTGTGCAAAGACGTTCAATGGAGTATGTAGATTATTTTGCTGAGGCTCTTGCGTTAATTAAAGAAGCATCGATAGATAGTAATCATGCTATTATTGAAGCATTACGACATGGAATAAATGATATATCGCAGTTATTCTCAGATAGAGAAGTGATCTATGCCGATAATCTGAAATCGATACAGAAATATCAGTATGAACAGCAAGAGCAATATTATCATCGTATTGTAGAAATGATTACGGATATAAAAAATGGTATTAGTTTGCCTTTATCATCATCTGATACTAAAGAATCATTATCTATAATAGCAGAATCTATTAATGATTTAGCAGAAGAATGGCGTGCGCAATTAGAATCAAATACGCAAAAAGAAGATCAATCCTATCTTGGATTATTAGCTCGGATAGCAGAACAAGAAGTTTTACTTAATAAAATTAATAAAGCAATAATGTTGAATGAATCTGCAATAGAAAACGCTATTAATAGGAGTGCTACACAGCAAGAATTATCATTAAAAATAGAGTTGTCGCAACTTGAAAATGAATTAAAAAATATTATACAAGCACAAGAAAGATATATTGTTGGAAATGTTGAGCAATGTTGTTCATCCATATGCCAGCAGATGTATTCTATGCAATCTATACTGATCAATTATTTGGATGATATTAAGTATTTTGTAGAATCATATTATGTAGAGTTGCGGGCTAAATTTTCCGCTCAAGTGAATCTACTTGATGAAGATATAGCGACGCGTATGAATCAGATATCGCAAAAGATGTACAATATTGATGAGGCTATCGAGCGTAATGCATTAATAATCCAATCACAACTTACAAAAATACAAGCAGATATCTCTAATGAAGTCATTCAAGAAATATCTGATTTAAATACTGAATTGCAGATTAGTACTAATACTGTGTTGAGTGCTATATCGCAATCAAAAACAGCGTTAAGTAGTGAAATATCTTCAAAAATTTCGAATGCAGAGACAACTTTGGTTTATCAAAATAATACGCTCTATTCTAAATTGAGTACCATTGATAATAGTATACAAAATGATATTACAAATGGTTTAAGAAATGTAGAAGAACATCTAACAGAACAAGATATTGCATTTAAGTCAGCATTGGCGATTTTTGAATCTGATGTAATAAGTACTGTTGTAACATCAGTAAGCCAAGCATTTACAGATTTAACAGAACAACATAATGCATTATGTTCAAAAATTGCAGTGGCTCAAGTTGACTTGACAGCAATAGCTGCCGAGCTTGATACGCATACATGTGATATGACAGAGCAACACGCTGCTATATGCTCAAAAATATCAAGCATGGAGAAACGGATTGTTGATGAGTTTGCATTATTAAATAGAAATGTATCAGATACTGGGTATCAAGTGACTCAGGCTATTATAGCATCTTCTGAACGTATAGCCGATCTCATTCGTCGTTCTAATAGCGCACTAAATACTGCTATTGGTTATGCGATTAAGCTATTGACTAAGATGTATATCAAAATACCAATTCCAGGACCGGCATAATCATGAGCAGGGAGTAAATGAGCAGATGCAGATAATATATGCAATGCTAGTACTATATATTTGTATGGGGAGCGGCAATCTTATTGCCACAGATACGGCTTGTAGCAAGGGAAAATGTACGGATAAGACAGTTGAGGTGCTTTATGGATTGTTTGTACTCAATGCAGAAGTATCGCGATTATCACAATCTATTGAATATTCAGTCAATGAATCTAAAATTGCACTTGAGAACCATACAGAATCCATTTCTGCATCTGTTGTAACAAGCATCAATTGCTTGATGCAGATGATAAAGAATAGTTGGCGAGAATTGAAGGATTTAAAAGCTACAATATTGACCTTACAGAGTGATATTGCAGCAGAAAATGATCTGTTTTATCAACAATCAAAGGCTCAATATGAAGAATTGAAGAATAGAGTTGATCAGTTAACGGGGAACTTGCATGACGAGTCAGTGCGATTGCTGCAGATTATTAATCATTATATTGATGAAGCGCAAGTAGTAATAAGTGGTAGACAGCGAATAATGATAGAGGCTATTAATGAGATAATTTCACATATACCGAATAGTTTTGATTTAAAAGATAAGAATGATTTTGATGTAAAACGACTATACCTGATTGATTCTGAACAAAAAGAAGAATGTTTTCGGCAGACATTACATTGTATAGAAGGTATGCAGCAATTCATTAAAGACCATCATGATAGTAGTAATGAAAAGCGATTAATCTATTTACAGCAATCGATAGAAGCATTGCATAATACATGGTTCTTAATTACGGATACAACTGTTGATGGCAGATCGCAAGCATATCTAGAACTAGTTGCGCGATTAACGGAACAGGAATTTCTGCTGCAACGTGTATACAAAACAATGCAAGTAGCTGAGCAGCAATTACTAACTCTCTCCGCGGTGACAGAACAAGAGTATTCGATTCAGGTGAGTATGCTAATTTCGGATCTTGAGCATCAATTAAAAGACGCATTTGCATTAGCAGAAGTAAATTCTGCTGATGCAGTAAGAAATCAATGCGCAGCAGTATGTCGTCAGATATATACAATGCAAACCTTGTTAATAGATTATTGTAATACGCTCAAGAGTAATATGATAGGGGCCTTTCAGCTTGGAGACAAAGATATTCCAATTTTAGGATCACATATTACAAGCCGATCACAGCAACTATATAATGAGATACAAGAAATACAGAGAAATATTATGCATACCACGATAGAAGAACAGTCTTTATTACAAAAACTTAATGCGAATATTGTATCAGATATAATTCAAGAGATCTCAAATGCTAATATGTATATTCATACTAATACTAATGATACTATAAGCGCTCTTTTACAAGCGAAGACATCGCTGAGTGCAGATATTACATCCAAAATATCTACTTTAGAGATGAACATGACAGTTGCGTATAATACTCTTTATTCAAAAGTACATGCAATTGATTTGAATATTAATAATGATATAGTAACGGGAACCATAGATATTAATCAGCATATATTAGCATCAACGGTAAATAGAGATGATCAAATAGGAGAATTGCTCGCAACTATTATTGGTGATACATTAACATCGATTTCAAATGCGCAGATAGGTCTTTCCATTCAGCATGATATGCTATGCTCTAAAATTGCAGTTGCCCAAGTAGATTTAACAGCAGCTGCAGAGCAATTTGATACGCATACATGTGATATGACAGAGCAACATGCTGAAATATGTAAAAAGTTATCAGGATCAGAAAAACGTATAGTGCAAGAAGCGTCTATTGCAAATGCCAATATATCATTAACAGGAAGTCAATTGATAAAAGAGATTTCTGCATTTGCGGTGCGAATAGCAGGATTGATAAATCAGTCAACAGCAGCTCGTCGCCAAGCGATTGAATATGTTATTCGATTATTAACTGAGAAGTATATGAAAGTGCCAATTCCAATATAAGATGTCTATGAGTTATTGGAAGAAGCTATAAAAACTTCTTCCAATAAAACTAAATTATTATCGTGGATAATAGACAGGAGATTGCTGAGCAGAAGGTTGAACTGCGTGAGGAGATTGTGGTTGTTGATATTGATAAGTGACCGGTTGTTGAACAGAATAGTGTTGAGGATAATTATAGGCTATTATCGCTTCAGCACGAGCACGCCTCTTCTCTCTAGAATACCACATAAATCCACCATATATTGGTCGGCTCAATTGATCTTTAACCGCATCTATGTATTGTTGATTTTGTAGAGCAGTAGTCTGTTGTTGTTGATGTATTAGGTGAGTTAACTGTGCAGTCTGCGCAAGACTTTGCATGCGCTGTGCTTGCGATTGACGTAACATTTGAGTCATGGCAATAAGTTCAGCATCGGATGGTTGCTCATTTTGCATTGCATGAACGCCATATGTCATACAAGATATCATGATTGTTATGATAATATATTTCATAATGGATCCTTTTCGATTAGTTAGAACTGAGCATTTGCGCAACCAGCGAGAAGGTCGCATACTTTTCTCCAGAATGGTCTGTTTCTATACTCTCGTGCGCGGTTTACTTGAGTTGTCGTGGCTTGGTTTTGAAAGTTTATATGCTGTTGCTGTTGAGCTGCTATTTGATTCAGATTGGCAATAGCGGCAGCTTGTTGCCGGTTAAGCTCTTGTTGCTCTACTAATGCTTGATTGAATTGTACTTGCGGAGTATTCATGGGTGCTACAGCAGTACGTGATGCAGTTGGACGAGGTGGAAGAGGTGGAAGAGATTCTGATCCGTATACGCTGCTTCCAATTACAAGTGTAATAATTGACAATTTGATGAATACTTTCATGAGATTCCTTACTATGTAGAGTTTAATCTTTTAATACTTACCGTACATGGTATCATACCTCTATTGAAAGTTATATGGTTAAAAGGGGATACTTTAAGAAAAATTGTAGGGACAATATCTATTGATATTGTATGACGGGGGTAAGAAAATTATGGAATCATTATGTAGGGGCGTTCTCGAATGAGCCATTTTTCGAGAACGCCTTTGTGTAGTGCGATATATTAATATTGAGTGTATGATTTTTCTTCAACCAATCGTGATCCAAGGAGCTCATTAATCTTTCTCTTTACAACGCCACGTTCGTCATTTGTGAAATAAACGCTGCGTGCAAGTTTTATAAACTCATTATCAAATTGTTTATCATGTTCTTTTGCGCGAATATTATCTTCAATATCCCATAATTGCATATTGATAGATTTTAATTGTTGAATGAGCGATGCAAGCTGAGGTGTTATAGTGACGGCATTGCGTAATGTCTCTTCGACGGTGGCAAGTTCGCGGGAGACATTTTCAAGTTTTGCTGGATCTGAAAAGCGTTCCTTCTTTATTTGTAGAATTGTCATTTTATCAATCAATTCACCGATGGCCACTTCGGCATATACTTCTAATTGCGTATGAGATGAGGCAAGATTTTTGTTGATAGTAAACATAATCTGATTGATAACAGGACTCCAATTGCCAGGTTCTATTTGTCGCATGAGCGTTACACTTGGATACCATATTGATGTAGTAGTATATTGTTGCCATCTCCAATCGGATGCATAGGGGGTCATGATATAAGTAGGAACGTTAAGCGCGCCAGCAAGTTGTGCAATCGTGCCATCTATAGCTATTACAAGATCTAGATTCTTTATGAGTGCAGCGCTATCCATTAAGAGACCGTGATATGTATCAAAATTAGAGAATGCTTTAATAGCGATTTCTGCAGGCAGTTGTTTTTGATGTTCAGGTGTAAATCCTGGTTGCAGATTATAAATACTTACTCCGGGAATGGCAAACAATGGTAAGAGCTCTACAAGCGAGATAATCTTTTCAGTCTGTTTATCTTGATTGGTAAAGAAATCTTGCCAGCAGATACCAATTTTAAAGTTTTTATCAGATGATAGTGTGAGTTTCCAGTAATCAACAAGTGATGGAGATGCTTGTAAGTAAGGAACTATCTCTTCAACATCATTATGTTGTATTGATTTACATACATGAGGGAGGCTCATAAGGGGTATTTGATAATCAAAAAGAGGTAGTTGCTCTTGTGCAGTAGTGATTGGAATAAGTTGATCAATGTAATCGCACAAACTTAATAGATTAAAGAGTGATTCTGGGGCTTCCAATATGATTTGTGCACCAAGTTTTTTGAGCATTTTGGCATATCGTAATCCTTGCATTGTATCTTGTATAATATCTTCACTGCGAAGTAGAATAGTCTTTCCTGCAATGTCAGATCCATCCCATAGATTATGGGTAAGATTTCTTCCGGAAAAACTCTTTTGAAGACGCCAATGAAACTCTTTCCACCCATCGGCATAGTTTCCACATGCAAGAAGTGCTTCGCCAAGACCAGCATGCGCAAACGGATTATCCGTCCATGATTGAATGACAAGATAGTAATGTGGAATAGATTCTTTAAATTTACCGGCGTATCGTAAAACATGTGCGAGATTAAGTCGTGCTTCTAAACAAGAAGGATTGTCTGCGAGCAATTTCTTATAGAGAGATATTGCTTCATCATAATTATGCTCGGATGTAAGAAGTGTCGCATATTCAAAGAGCGCTACTTTGTGATCCGATTGCATAGTAAGAATATCATTGTAATAATCTTTGGCTTGCTGATTATTCTGTTTGCGATGTTGAATGCGAGCGCTATTAAGAAGCGCGTCTATATTTTTAGAATCAATATTAAGAACTTTTGTGTATGCTCGTTCTGCATTAGTAAAGTCATTTACTTGCATATAGAGATTACCAAGAAAGAGAGCGGCCTTTGTGTTGTCAGGAGCATATTGAAGTACTTGTTCGAAAGCATTAATTGCATCAGCGTTATGTTGGTCCATCATATGAATAAGACCAATATTGAATAAGGCTTCTACGCAATCAGGGCGTACTGATACAATTGTTTTAAAACCAAATAATGCTTCAGAATATCGTTTTTGGCGAAAAAGATTTAAGCTCTCTTGAAATGTATCAGAAATATGCTTTGGTTCAGCAGGGTAATTAGGATTTTGTGAACAGAGCGAAATGTTTACTGCTATAAAGCTGAGTAGTGATAAATGATACACAATATTTCTTCGTACCATTACATCTCCTTTTTATGTATTTAGTGTTGTTTAGTAAGTAGTGTCATTGATATCTCTGAACGAACTCTTTGTAATACAAAGTTCCAATCAAAAGGAGCTCTTTGCTTGATGATAGTTGCAGAAGGATACCACGGTGAATCTGATCTTCCTGCAATCCATCTCCAATCTGAACTATATGGAAGAAGTATTATTACTTTTTTGCCAAGAGCTCCTGCTAAATGTGCGATTGCAGAATCAATCGTTAGAATAACGTCCATATTCATAATAAGTGCTGCTGTATCCATAAATGGACCATGTAGTTCATCAAATTCTTTATCAGGAAATGTATGTAAATTCGACAACTCAGAGAATTGTTCGAGTTGTTCAAGGCCTTCTTTTTTTTGAAGACTATACCAACTAGTCCCTGGAATATCAAACAACTGTGCAAGTGTTGCAAGTGGAATTCCTCTACGAGCAATTGGCAATCGTGATACATCATTATGTACATCACATTGCCAACAGATACCTATTTTTAATGCATGATCATCTTCTAATCTTTTTCTCCAGAGTGAAACGAGATATGGATCTGCAAAGAGGTATGGAATGTCTCTAGGAATTGTCTCTTCATCATCATAAAAAATAGCTGGCATGCTCATGAGTGTTGCATGAGCATGATATCTGTTTTCTATGGGAGTTCCTGAGGTCATGACTTGATTAATGTAAGGACATCGTGAAATGAGTGAGACAAGCGGTTTTTGAACAACAACATTAACGCAAGCGCCAAGATCATGAAGTCGTTTTGCATATCGGATAAAGTTGAAAGTATCGCCAATTCCACCTTCGGGTAATAAGAGAAGATTTTTACCGGCAACTTGATTTTGTGAAACAATAGCTCTCATTTCTGGTGCAAATTTTCCTTGCTTTTGAAGGTTCCATTCGTGCGCTTGCCAGCCCTTTTTATAGTCTCCTTTCGATAAATATGCGAAAGATAGACCTAAGCGAGCAGCATCATATGAAGGAGCCTTTTGAACTACTTCTTCGAAAATTGGAATAGCTTGATCGAACCGTTCTGCTATTTTCAATGTATATGCAATATTATATGCAACAGGAATTGATTGTTTCGGTGCCATAGAGATTACTTGTTTATAGAAACTTATAGCTTCATATATTTTACCTGTTGCAAGCAATGTTGATGCAAGCATGAAAGGTATGTTGGGATTTTGATTATCGAGTGCAATTGCTTGTTGAAAGTTTGCGATAGCATCATCAAACTGTTCATTTTTATGAGACTCAACACCTCTTTCAAAGTAATCGGTGCTCGATAATTCTGATTCTGTACTAATATGTTGGCAACAGAGCATTGCCAACACAAGTACCATCTTGAGATGGTGATTCATAACTATTCCTTAATATATCTGCATCATTATTTGGATAAATGTGATAGTACTTGGCGGATAAGAGAGCATTCCTTTTCTATAGTTTCTAAATGAGATAAAGCGGCAAGTACATTAGATTGCTGATAGAGTGACGTTGATTCAGGAGGAGTTTGAATATTTTCTGCTGGGTGAGGAGTTATAACGGTACCAGATGGAGCAGATTCACTATGACGAGATGCAACAAATTTTTCTAATTCTTGTGCAACACGTTCCATTACAGGATCCCAATTGTCCATTTCATCTTGTCTGAAGAGTCTCATATTGTATGGATACCATGGAGAATCATCACGATTAACCATCCATCTCCAATCGGGAGGATTAGGAATAAATACCCATGTAGGAACGCCAAGCGCAGCAGAAAGATGCGCAATAGATGTATCAACAGTAATCATTAAATCAAGATTTTTCATAATTGCGACGGTATCCATGAAGCGTCCATGATCAGTATCCCAATCATTACCAAATGTCTTAAGATCAAATCCTTCTGGTAACTCATTAAGCTGAGTCATGCCAGTCTCTTTTTGCAAGGAATAGATACTGACGCCTTCAACTTGCCCCAATCGCGCGAATTTTTTAAGTGGAATAGATTTCGCTGCAACAACAGCGCGTAATGCGGCGGTACGATAGTTACTATTTCCATTCCAGCAAATGCCAACTTTAATATTTTTATCAGAAGATAATTTTTCAGCCCATTGCGCAATGAGTTGTTCATTTGCCCAAATATACGGAATTTCATCGGGAACAGTATCAATATTTGTTTTAAGAATGTATGGAAGAGACATAAGGGGTGCATGAATGTCGAAATCAGTTGGGTGTTCAAAGAGAGGTACAACTTCATCAACGTACGGTAATGTTTGCATTAACGTTAGTAGTGGTCGTTGCACGCCAACGATAACATAACCACCCCGTTCCTTTGCAATACGTGCATATCGGATGAATTGGAAGGTGTCGCCTAATCCCTGTTCACCATGTAAGTAGATGCGCTTGCCATTAAGCTCACTGCCATCCCATAATGGTTGTGGGAATATACGTGCATCAGGATATTCTGGTCGTTTCCATCTCCATTCATATTCTGGCCATCCACGCTCAAAATCGCCATTACTGAGCCATGCGAGACTTCTGCTAAAATGTGCTTCTGCATATTCAGGATCTTGCAATATTGATGCGTCATAGAATAATAATGCACTTTCAATGTTGCCGAGCTTCTTTAATGTATATGCAGTGTTGTATAGAATAACTTTTTGATTAGGATGACGTTTTAAAAGATCGTAATATATTAATAATGATTCTTCATTGCGGTTAGCAATATTATATGCATTTGCGAGATCAAATCTGATGTTATCGTCATTAGGACGAGCTTTACTCGCCATTTCCAAATACATTATTGATTCATTTGATTTGCCCTGTTCTCTGAGCGTATGAGCCATCTGGATATATGTATCAATAAGAATTTTATCAGCATCAGATTGTGGATCAACACATAATAAAGGTATAAAAATAGAGAGTGCAATAAGAGATATTATATTCTTCATAAACTAAATCCTTGAATGCAAACAAAAAAGAGTAATGCTATGAGTTGTGAGATTGAGCAAGTACGGCGTGTAGTTGATTGGTAATCTTCCTTTCGAGTTCTGATTCAGCAGGTTGATGATACTCTTTACTACTAATTTTTTTTAATGCGGATGCGATAACAGATTCTACTTCTAAGTCTCGAACTGTTGCATTAAGTCTCTTATGTTGGATTTCATTAAGCATGTTTGATATATAGTGAGCAACGTCATTAATGACCGGTTCCCATGCATGAGGTTCATCTTGTATAAATAATTTCATAGATGGATACCATGGTGTATAATCTTGTTTAACTATCCATCTCCAATCTGCAGGGTTTGGGAGTAAAAGAATTGTCTTTACACCAAGACCACCTGCAAGATGCACAATAGAGGTATCGATAGTTAGAACAAGATCAAGGTGTTTCATAATTGCAGCAGTATCCATAAATCGACCATTCTTTGTATCAAATTCATCGCCAAAATCATGAATGGTGAATCCTGCATTGACAATTTCTGAAGTGCCATCAACTTTTTGTAATGAATATAATGAAACGCCAGGGATTTCTGCTATTTGAGCAAACATACGTAATGGAATTGACTTTGCTTCAACTGCTTTACGTAATGATTGTGTTGGGTATTGACCGTTACCATGCCAACAGATACCAACTTTAATATTCTGATCATGTGCTAAACGATTTTTCCAATACTGAACAAGTTGTGGTTGTGCATAGAGATATGGAATTGTTGCAGGAACTGTATCAACTCGTGTTTTAAACAATAATGGTAATGTCATGAGCGGTATATGATAATCAGCAGTGACTTTAGGAGATTTTGAAGTTATTAATTGGTCGATATATGGACATAGTTTTAATATATCGTAAAGTGCTGCTTGTGTTTCAAATATAATGCGAGCACCTTTTTCTTTAAGTAGTGGTAAATATCGAATGAATTGAAATGTATCTCCGTATCCTTGCTCTGCGTATACGATGATAGTCTTTTTATTCAAATCTGCTATTCCATCCCATAGAGGAGATTCAAATCGTTTAGGAGATTCATTATATGCTTCCCAGCGCGATTCATATAAATCCCATCCACGTTCGAAATCTCCGATTGATAAATAAGCAGTTGATAGGTTAAATCTGCCAAGAGAATAATTAGGATATCGTTTGAGAAGCTTTTCAAATACTTCGATTGCCTCGTGAACATGTCCCTTCTTTTTTAATGTAAATGCAAAATTATGAAGAGCAGCAGGAAAGATAGGATTTATTTCAAGAGCCTTAACATAATAAGTGAGAGCTTCATCAGTCTGATCAAGCATGTTGAGTGTATTAGCCAGTTCTAATAATGTAATAATATTATCAGATTCAATCGATAGAGCTTTTTTGTAATAGGGAATTGCTTCTTCCATTTTATCAAGATCGCGTAAAGAATTCCCAAGCAATTGATATGCTTTAATGTGGTTAGTATCATGTGCGATTGCTTTTCTAAAATATATGATAGCAGACTCTTTTTTATTTTCCTTGTAAAGTGCTTGTGCGAGTTCACAATATTCATGTGCAATGGCAATGCTATCATTTGAGTTGCCATCGTCTGTATAGATAAGAGGAGGTAGGAGTAAAAAAATGCACGTAAGTGCGCGCATGTACTTACAAAAGCCCATCGTCATAGAACGTCCTTTTTTGTCATGGGTTAGTAAAGGTTACTGAGCTTTTGTGTACTACAAAAAATCACAAATGTCGAGATGCGTTCTGCTTGCTACAATCGATCAGTATAGTGAAAAGGTTGTTATTTCTGCATGGTACAATGGATAAAAGAATTTTTTTGCTCAATTCTTTTATCCATTAGCGATTTGTACATTACATTGTTGTATATTTGTGCCATTCATGCAAATACGTTAATAATGGTGCAAGACCTTCTTTTGTTTGCGCACTAATAACAACATGCGGTTGGTATTTTTTAATCAATTGTTTCTGATGATCGATATCATCAAGCTTATCAACCTTATTAAAAACATAGAGCACTTCTTTATCAACATTGAGATCTGCAAGAATTCTTCTTACCACATCAATATGTTCTTCCCAATTAGAATCAGAAATATCAATGACATGAAGCAGTAGATCTGCAAATTCAAGTTCTGCGAGTGTTGATTTAAATGCTTCTATCAATTGTGTTGGTAAGTTTTGTATAAACCCAACAGTATCAGAAAGAAGGCCAATCTTTTCACTATTAACATAGAGTTCACGCGTAGTGGTATCGAGCGTTGCAAAGAGTTTATCTTCAGCAAGCACATTACTTTTGGTCAGTTTGTTAAGAATAGTCGATTTTCCTACGTTGGTATATCCAATCAAACAGATAAGAGGAAGATTGCTTTCGAGTCTGCGTTTACGTTGTGTGTGGCGTGTTTTTTGTAACTTAGCGAGCTCCTTTTTATGTTGGAAAATACTATTTTCAATGAAACGGCGTTCTCGTTCTTTGAGTGTTTCACCGGGACCACTTCTCACCCCAGTAAATCCTGCTTGCTGTGAAAGGTGTTTCCCTTTTCCAGAGAGCCGCGATTTCTCATGTTGTAACATAGCAATGGCAACTTGTGTCTTTCCTTCTGCTGAATGAGCAGCCTTTTCAAATATTTCTAAAATGAGTCGCGTTCTATCGGTGATAGTACATTCAAGATAATCTTCGAGATTCCGTTCTTGTTGAGCAGAGAGTGATTCGGATATGATAATGCGCTCAATAGCAAGCTTTTCGCATGCATCTTTGACTTCTTCAAGTTTTCCGCTTGTTAGATAGTAGGTAGGATCGATAGTTCGGATCTTGATAAAGAGAGTATTGTCGGTAGGTTCGCCGTTGGTCTTTGCCAAACTCAAGAATTCATCAAAATATGAATCGATATTAGCAGTCTTGTTGAATGGGCTATAGACTCCAAGCAAAAGGGTATTTGGAATAGCCTGGGTTTCGTAAAATTGTTTTTTCATTGATATCCTTGTAAACGCATGACGCCAGATATAACGGATCTCCTTCTCAAGAGAATATTTTGACCGATGGTATCGTGATGACGTATCAATAATGATATACAATATAACATATTTTTCTATGATCGATTAATGAGTTTTCAAATAATGAGAGCTAAAAGTAAGGAAAGAGAGGGGCTCTTGATGGAGAGTAGAGTGCCTTTTTAAAGGTATGTAATTATTTTTGACAACCACTTTTGATATTGATAGTATTCAAAGCAATTTTTGTAAAACATCAGACATCAAAAGGAAGAGCAGTAGCATGAAGCGTGCACAATCTCTTCTCTCTGTTATTTTTATATCGATTACATCAGTAGAGAGTTATCACGGTATAATCAGTATTGCACCTGAATGTCGAGAAAAATTAGCTGATTATTCAACAGCACAACAAGATACGCTCATGGTTGTATATGATTATGATATTGTATCTATCTATAAACAGTATCCAGATGTGTATGAATGTCTATCTCGTGTACATGATTCTTACAAACCGGGACGATCATTAAGTGACAATGATCCCTATTCTTCTTTTGCAATGCCTGCAACACAACCTATTGAACTATTCAAATCAAAATATGGAATACTGGGATTTCTTAACGGAGTACTCTCATTTACATGCAATATATTTTCTCAATTCACTGCTATATTCGGTATAAATCTTGTGAGCTTTATACCCTATCTTCTAAAGAAAATTGATGAATGGAGACATAAGAATAATAAAGTTGGATTAGAATGGGCACGAATCACGGGACCAATTGCAGATGTATATAGATCATGGGATGCCGATACCTTCAGAAGATATTTTGAGCAACGACTTAATTTTATGGAAGAATCTGAAGGCATCGAGGTCCTTCTCAATACGTATGGGCTTTGGGAGTTTGGAGGGTTTTGTGATTTTATAGCGGGTAACAATTACGGTACCTGTTATAAAAGACCTCTATTCATTGATGAGATGTTATATCCATATGTTAGAAACATCATGCATAAAATGAGAACACGTGAGTTTCATCAAAAGATAGATCATTCGGGTTATTTTGATGAAACTCTTCAAAGAAATATTTCTCATGTATATGAAACTATAGAGGGCCGTCTGAGATACTGGAAACGACTTCCAGAACAAATAGAGAATGAGCGTATAAAGAACCAGCAGCAGAAAGAACTTCAAAGGGGTGTCGAGGGTATGTTTACTGCAGAATGTTGCAGTAAAATAAGACAATCATTGGTTGATGCTCAAGTGTTATTCCCCGATGATCAAGAACGTATCGATGATCGATTATTAGCATTAGAAAAAAGTGAGTATCGTTATTATACAAAACAGACATACACGCTTTTACCAGAAGTAGCGAAACTCTTGAGCTTATATAATGTTCATCCGAACTATTATGTAGCACTTACTGGTATGCCGTTCGCGCATGTACTTCATAAAGAAGCTCTTCAGCTGCTACATGATATTGCTATGGCAACGCATATTGGTGAAGATTTTACACATTCATTAGTTGATCTTGTTGATATCGGTATGCATTATAACCAGAAATCTAATTGTTTTGCAGCAATGAAAGTAATCGATTATGCGTTTGCACTTGTTGATCTCATTCCGGTACAATTTGAAGCTTTTGGTACTTATTTAACTAATGATTTACCAGAACTAATCAGAACAATTGCCAATAATGATTATGTACAAGGAATTGTCTTAGGTCTATATGGCAGTCTTGGTAACACATGCCACGCTTTCCGTCATCCAATAGATTCAACTGTTGATGTAGGCAAGATGATTGCAAAGGCAGGATTCTATTTAGCAATGATGCTGCAAGAAATGGATGAGCTGGTATACGAATGGAAGGACGATGCTCCTATCACCGAAAGCATATACGATATGACTGTTGCACTTATGGACTATGCGCGTAAACAATCACTCAAAGAAAAGTTACAATTCGTTACAACTATTGTGGCGGATATTTATGTGACACCACGCCTCCTTAATAGGCTTGCTGATATGGGGCAAACTGCGTTAAAAAGATGTGCGCAAATACAAGAAATGTTGCAAAAAGCGCACAATGTTCAAGAATTTTCCCTAGCAACCGATGCTCCTTATGCCTTTGCACAAATGAAAGTTATGGCAAAAGCAAGGAAAAAATTAGCTTCGAAAATAAAGCACATCATGCTTCAGAGAAAGTTTCTTCATCTAATAATATTCCTGGTGGAAATGAACGGTCGTCTGTTATAAAAGCTGGCAATATGTATAAGTTCTTTGAAACAGAATTTGGTCAATTATTAAAAAAGAATTCAACAAAATTACATCAAACGTATCAAAATCAGCCAATTTATAGAATGGATAAAAATATTGGAGAATATTTGAAAAAAGGGTATCACTATTATCTTGATAATGCGCATAAAGATCACTTAGAGGTATTTGATAAGAATGGATTTGCAAAGAGTGTAGTTAATTTAGACGGTTCTCTTAATACAGCTAAGTCACTTTCTTCAGCAGGTAGAAAGATTGATTTATAAAGGAAGGCAAATGCTTAGTCTGCAAAAGATTTTTCAAAAATTAGATAAGCAAATATATAATTTTGATGCAATCTTGAAAACTAATATTTTTTCAGAAGAAGAAATGGATGATTATGAATATCATCAATATTATCGATCTATATCATTTGATCAACTAAAACAAATTATCTATACACTTCAACAGTGTTCACTGATAGATGAGTATGCATTTGCAGATGCAATTATGGCTTTAGATATCAAATTAAATAATATTGTAAGCTACTTCAAATATGTTTATGAAATGTTACATAAATTTTTTATGAAAAGGCCATCGCTGCTTAAATGCTTTATCAAGGCGCGCCATTATAGCTATACAGAAGCTATACAAAAAAAGTATGAGATGGATCTGTTTAGTAAGATATTGTCTAACATATGTGAATGCTTATATAGAATTGACGCATTTTCAGGACATAAATCATTTTCTGAAGATCATCAAGAGCGTAACCAAAAGAGTATACAGAGAGTTATTATTTCATGTAACGCAATGGAAAGTGCGCTAATGAGCATGGAAAAATATCAGAATAAACAGCAAACGTATGATGATATAGTTGTTTTATACATCAATTTACGTAATGTAATGGAATATTTTGAACAGTTGTATGATGATGTTAGGACTATTATTAAAAACTATCCATTATCAGAGCGGTTTATACGAGATAATTCTTAAAGATGGTTTATTTTTAATCCGATTTATTAAAGTGAAACAAATTACATGAATTTGACTACCATTCTTAACAATGCCTATAAAGAAATGTATCGCGTAGATAAGTTTTTGGGAGATAGGGTATTTTCAAAAGATGATATAATTGATGAAAAAGAATAGAGAAAAGAGATGATACAGTCATTTATAGAGTTGAAAAGTTTTATTTCAAAACTTACATGAATGTCCTCTTGAAGATGAGAATAAGTTCGCTGAGACTATGGCTAGCTTGCATGTAAAATTAAACAACATAGCATGGTATTTTAATAATATGCATAATGACTTAAGAAAACTAATCCAGCATTATCCACACTCAGAGCATTTTATGCAAGACAATTCTTGAGTAAAATATGATAAGAAATAAGCTTGCGAAACAATTAGAAGAAAAAGATATTGCGTAAAAACGGCTAGAAAAAGTAATTGAATCTTTTGCAGATTTGACAAAACTGCTAGACAATCTGCATGCATGTCCTCTTAATGATGAAGTCATACCATGGCAAATATACATATAGAGTTGCATAATTATATCTTGGTACTTTAATAAGATGCATGAGGGTTTTAAAAAGCTTATTGAGCATTATTCATTTTCAGAAAATTTATACGTGATAATTCGTAATTGCTTAATGAAAAGAAGTAACGCATTTTGATGGCGAGTAATTTACCTTTGACTTCGTGTAATAATGCTTGTGTTGATAGTCAAATAACTCTTTAATTAGTGGATATTGGCAGCATAACGTAGGAAAATTCGTTTTTTTTGGTATACTTTAAAGGTTATGATCATTGATTTTAGCTCTAAATTTAAGATTTCACGATACAAATAGGTACTATGTTTGATTTATTATCACAGAAATTTACCGCGCTCTTTTCAGGAATCTCTCGCCATACAGTTCTTACTGAATCCTTGGTAAAAGATACGATGAGAACGATCCAAGATGCGCTTATTGATGCAGATGTTCCCCATGCACTTGTGCAAGAATTTACATCGGCAATTAGCCAAAAAGCTATTGGGCAAAAAATACAGAAAAAACTTAAGGCTGATGAGCAATTGGCAAAAATAGTGCATGATATGTTGCTCGATTTTTTTGGTGGCGAATTGCAAAAAGCCTTTACGTTTACTGATAAATCAGTTGTTATGATTGTAGGGCTGCAAGGTGCTGGCAAGACTACAACGATAGCGAAGCTTGCGTATGCATATCAAAAGAATAATCCAACAAAAAGAGCTCTCATTGGATCAGTAGATTACTATCGCCCGGCTGCAATTGATCAGCTTGAGCAGTTATCTCAACAGGCACAGGTTGCGTTTTATCGATCAACAAAATCATCACCAATTGATGCAGCTTCTGATATATATGATCATTTTAAAAAAGAATCATATGATATTATGTTCCTTGATACTGCAGGAAGATTGCATGTGGATGCGACGATGCTTGCAGAGATTCAGGAAATAGATACGTATTTGAATCCGCGACATAAGGTGTTGGTGTTGGACTCTATGACGGGACAGGAATCGCTCTCAGTTGCTCAGGCATTTAATAATGCAATAGCGTTTGAGGGGGCTATTTTAACCAAAGCAGATAGTGATTCTCGAGGCGGTGCTGCATTTGCGTTCCGATATGCACTCAAAAAACCAATTCTCTTTGTCTGTTCGGGTGAAAAACTTGAAGATATTGCTCCTTTCTATCCACAACGAGCGGTTAACAGAATGTTGGGTATGGGCGATGTTCATAGTCTGATTGAGCGTGCTAATGAAAAAATTAAGCAAGAAGAGCAAGAAGCGTCATATCAAGCCTTTATGAGCGGAAGACTGACGCTCGAGGATTTTGCACAGCAGATGGATATGATGAATAGAATTGGCTCTCTTTCGAGTATTCTAAAGTATTTGCCGGGAATTCCGGCTCAGGCAATGTCACCCGATGCTATTGCACAGGGCGAATTGCAAATGAAGAAATTTAAGGTTATTATTCAATCTATGACTCGGAAAGAGCGTCTCAATCCATCTATTATTGATGACAGACGCATAGAAAGAATCTCTAGGGGGTCTGGATCAACGGGTAAAGATGTGCGAGAATTGTTAAAGCACTTTAAAGAAATGCAACAATATGCTAAAATCTTTAGCAACACCGGTATGCTCAAACGGTTCTTCCGGTAGAGTTTTCTCATAATATTAAGAAATTATCTTATAATTTTAACAATGTAAGGATGTCTGTATGCCAGTAAAAATAAGATTGGCTCGTATTGGTAAAAAACATGTCCCATTCTATCGACTAGTAGCAGTAGATGCTCGTGAAAAGCGTGACGGGGAATACTTAGCGAATCTTGGAACATATGACGCTATTAAAGGCGGAATAATTCAATTTGATGAAGCTGGATACCATGATTGGGTTGCAAAGGGAGCTATTCCAACTGATGCAGCAAAGAAGCTTTTTAAGAAATATAAAAAAGCACATTCAGTTGAAGCTTCAGCTACTAACAAATCTGAAAAAGCTCAAAAGTAACATATAAGGCAGGGGCTGTACCGGAATAAAGAGCTGGTAGGCCTTGCTGGTTTCGCGGATCATTATTATGATAAAAGACCTTGTAGAGTATATTGTAAAGAAAATAGTAGCCTCTCCGGATGATGTTTCTGTATCGATAGTTGCCACTGAAGATAAAGAATCTGTGGTTGTTAAAGTTCGAGCAGATGATAAAGGTAAAGTAATTGGTAGAGATGGACAGACTATTAAGTCGTTACGTACGGTAGCAGATCTGCTTGTGGACAATAATAAAAAAATATCCATAGACATCGCTAAGTAATATCATTTTTATGCACATATCTATTGTTAGTCTATTCCCTGAACTCTATTCATCTTTTATTGAGACTAGTCTTGTAAAAAGAGCATGCGAAAAAGGTATTGTTGATATATCAACTAAGAGCTTTTTTTCGTACGTAGCTCCTAAGGAGCGTATAGATGCTCCATCATTTGGCCATGGATCAGGAATGCTCATTAAGCCTGCTGTTGTAGAAGCAGCAGTGCGTGATCATGAAGCACAATTTGGCAAAGCTCATAAGATATTTTTTTCTCCTCAGGGAAGAAAGCTTAATCAGCATGTAGTAAAAGAATTAGCTGATCTATTTCAGCAGCAAAAACATATTATGCTTCTGCCGGCTCGTTATGAAGGAATGGATGCGCGAGTGGAGCAAGAATATGCAGATTCAATACTTTCAATAGGTGACTATGTACTCATGGGAGGTGACCTTCCAGCAATGGTGCTTTTAGAAAGTCTATTACGATTTATTCCAGGTGTTGTTGGTAAAATGGCTTCTGTTGAACATGATTCATTCTCAGGACCATTTGTTGATTATCCTGAATATACAGAGCCTGTTGAATGGCATGGGAGAGAAGTTCCTGCTGTGATCAGATCAGGACATCATCAGCAAGTTGATATGTGGAGGTTTGATCAGTCGGTACAAAAGACAGTTTTTCACCATTTTGATTGGTTACGATCGCATGCATTAAATGAACGTGAAGTTGCGCAATCGAATGCTTATATTCCTCCGCACTATGTAGCTCTTATGCATACGGATGTGCTTGTAGGATCAGAAAAAATACCAGGGTGCACATCAGTCACTTCTCTTGATATCCATGATATTGCACGATCAGCTCGTACGTATAATATTAAAGGTTACTTTATTGTGACACCTCTGTATGATCAACAGCAAATAGTGAAGACTCTGCTCAATTTCTGGCAAGAGGGTGCTGGCATTGAATATAATCAAAAACGGCATGAAGCAGTAAGTAAAGCCTCTCTCAGGGGAAGCTTTGATGAGGTTGTAGAGGCTATAGAACAAAAGGAAGGTCAGGCCCCTATTGTAATTGCAACGTCGGCGCGGCCAGTTGAAGGAATACAATCAATAACTTTTTATGATCAAGAGCTTGTTTGGAGCAAGAAAAGACCAGTGCTATTTCTCTTTGGGACGGGTCAGGGATTGAGTAATGAACGAGTACAGTCATGCGATTATATATTGCCGCCTATTATGGGATTTTCAAAATTTAATCATTTATCCGTTAGATCGGCGGCAGCAATAGTATTTGATAGATGGCTCGGAATTAATCAAAAGTGGCATAGATAAATTTGGCAATAAAGGCTTTTTGAGCTATATTGTTAGTTAAATAACGTTATTACGTCAGATAAGGAATTCACATGAAAGCGAATGGCTTTACTAAAGAAACTATACGAGAAATCGGTACTCACGAAAGAACCTTCCCATCTTTTTCAGTTGGCGATACTATTGCAGTAACCGTACGTATTAAAGAAGAAAAAGATAAAGAACGGTTGCAGGTATTCCAAGGTAATGTCCTCGCAATCCATAATAATGGAGCGTCATCATCATTCGTAGTAAGAAAAATGTCCGATAATAATGTTGCGGTAGAACGTATA
This sequence comes from uncultured Pseudomonadota bacterium, assembly GCA_964575265.1. GTDB lineage: Bacteria > Babelota > Babeliae > Babelales > Vermiphilaceae > CAZNPD01. Next base: position 174,114 of record CAZNPD010000001.1, read on the forward strand.
TTCCCATTATATTCTCCTATTATCAAAGAAATTAAATTAGTTAAAAATGGCGATGTTTCACGTGCTAAGCTCTACTATATTCGTGAGCGCGTAGGTAAAGCGGCTCGATTAAAAGAACGTGTTTTGACCAAAGAACAAAAACAGGCAGCGGCGTCTAAATAAAATAGTAGACCGATGTTTCGTTTTAAAATGAAAAAGTAGAGATGAATGCCTTCTTTTGTCCTAAAGTAATCTGGTTAATTGTAATGACACCGATTGTCTTTATGGGTTGTAAAAAACAACAGAAACAGAGAATGAAACAAGTATCAATTGATACTCGTAGAGAAGAATCAGTATCATCGCTCGAATTAGTGCAGAGAGTAAAAGAGATAGAGGCATGTTTATATGATGTGCCAACGCCGCTCAATATTCTGCCGATTGCACAATACTGTTCCATAAGTGATAACGAAAATACCCAAGCTATTACGCTTGGGTATTCTAGTTCAATGGAGACTTCTGATCTTATCAATTTCTATAAGCAGCACATGGAATACGAAGGATGGTATCTTATGGGATGTTCAGAAAATAATCCAGTCTTTTTAATGTATACAAAACCAGAACGATATTGTCAGGTCTGTCTGCTATCAGAATCTACACGACAATCGACAATTATTCTATCTACAGGATTGCGTCTCGATACGCCATACGCTCTTGATTAGTCCTCTTCAAGGGGATGAGCATTTTCATTATATTCATCATAAAATGGTTCATTTTCATAGGTATCGTAAGAATATGTATATCTGCTGCTATCACTGTAGCATGCCCTAATCGTTTCTTCTTCTTCTTCGATGGATACATTATTTGATTGGTTGTGGATCTTATTGGATGCATCTAGTTTCAATGAGAGAGCTAGCATAATAAATAGTAATTTTGTGCAATTGAATATTTGCTTCATAATAGGTTCTTTCTATTATAAAAAAGAGAGCAAGAAGAGAAGTCTCGACTTCTTGCTCTCACCACAAAAGGGTGGGATTTTTTAATTACTCTACCACGTCAAAGTCAGAATAATCTATGGCATTCTTACCTCTTGGTAAATTTTGCCTGTTTTCATATATCTGTTGCCGTTTTTCGTATTGTTTTTGTTTAGCCGTAGTTCGGTAGTCATTTCTCGGAAGTTCTTCTTCATCTTCTTCTACATACTCGTCTTCATAGTATGGTTCTGTATAATATTCGCGTTCTCGGCGCTCACGAGAAGATCTTGCCGCTGATCCTCCAATTAATCCGGCTCCTAGTCCAACAGCAGCACCAATGCCAGCGCCTCTACCCCCGCCGGCGATGCCACCGATTGCGGTACCCAATAATCCACCAGTTAAAGCACCTTCCATAACTTCGTCAGCTTGAGCTGCAGAAGAAACAAGTAATAGTAATCCAGTTATGAGAGTTTTTTTACAATAGTTTCGAAAGATCATAAAGAATCCCCTTTTTCGATCTTTTATTCCGATACATTCTTTTTCGGCCCTAATAACAATTTACAAATAGTCTATTCGGACAGGCAACGGTTTTCTATAAAAGGCTCTTCGCAAGTCTGTTAATCTTTCCGGCACCCTGTAATAAAACTAATGTATCGGAGGTGATAAGGGCATCAACTACCGTTTTAAGTTCCATTAAGGAGTCTGAATAAGGAATATATTGCGTATTCATAGCAGGATTCTTTGCTTTAATGTCAGCAACGAGCTGTCTGCTATGGACATGTTCAATTGCAGGTTCGCTTGCAGCATAAATATCAGTAATAATCAAATGATCAATGGCGGCATTGCTAAAAATATCAACAAATTGATTCCATAATTTATGCGTTCTACTGTATCGATGTGGCTGAAATACAACTACTATCTTCCCTTTTGTTCGATTATATGCAACATTGAGTGTTTGTAAAATTTCTTGTGGATGATGTCCATAATCATCAAATATTTCAGCTCCTTTATAGATGCCACAGAGTGAAAAACGCCGTTCAATTCCTTTAAATGTTGCAAGTGCATGAGAGATTACATCAAATGGAATTTCCAGGTCATATGCAACGGTTATTGCTGCAAGTGCATTAAGAACATTATGCGTTCCTGGCATTGGGATATGCAATGTTCCAAGTTTGGTAGTATGATACCAAATCGAGCAGACAGTATGGTCCTTATGGAGCGAAATATCAGTTGCATAAAAATCAGAAGGATAGGTGATGCCATACGTTATTGTTTTAACGTGTGTAATAGGTATTATTGATCGAACATGTTCGTTATCATTGCATACGATTGCTTTACCATAAAACGGTATATTTTCTAAAAATTGTAAAAATGCTTGTTTGATATCAGTAATGTCGTTATACGTTTCCAGATGTTCAAGATCAATGTTGGTGACGATTGCAATTGTAGCATCTAAATGTAAAAAGGATCGATCACTTTCATCTGCCTCTACCACTACGAAATCACCATTGCCAATACGTGCATTAGTGGATAAGTTTATTAAGTTGCCGCCTATAATAACCGTGGGATCAATCTGAGCAACCATTAAGATATGTGAGATGAGCGATGTCGTTGTTGTCTTTCCATGAGAGCCGCTAATGGCAATGCTATATTTTGTGCGCATTATTTCAGCGAGCATAAGAGCGCGTGAAATAGTTGGAATTCCTCGATGTTGTGCTCTGATAATTTCAGGATTATCCTTTTTTATTGCAGATGAATAGACAAGCACTCCAATGCTCTCATCATTACAAGATGTGGTATTGTTGCCGAGATAGACATTGCATCCGATATCTTTTAATTTTTTTACGTTTGGTTGATCATGATCAAGATCACAACCCGAAATAGAATATCCTTGATGTTTAAGAATAGTAGCAATGCCACTCATGCCAATGCCACCAATGCCAATAAAATGAATATGAGTCTTTTTTGTATTGTACATGTGTCGATTTTCGGTTGTTTAGAGCTAACAAGTTGTTGTCTATCTCATACATAATTAGAGCAGGAGTTACCCTGCTCTAATTTATAATAAATTTCTTAATTTAAGGAGTTGCTTTTGAAGCGTGATTATTTGATGTGTAATTTCATCAGGTAAATCTTTTTTCTCTTTGTATGCGGGTTCAAAGCTATTCTTTTTGTGAATAGATTTTTCCACTTTTGCGGTTGTTTCTCGGCTTTTGAGCTCTTGCTTTGCTCCTGAGATAGTAAACCCTCTATTGTATAAGAGATCTTTTATCATTTCGAATCGATTAAGATCCTCTTCATCATAAAAGCGTTGTCCGCCTTCTGATCGAGTTGTTTTAACCATGAATTCTTTTTCCCAAAATCGAATGACAAAGCGCTCTACATCAAGATGCTTTGCTAGTTCTCCAATGCGAAATTTCCTTTTTTGCATTCTCATACTTCGTCCTTTAAATGAGTATTTATATTAAGTACATACTAAACCATATCTGTATAACTTAAACAAATAAGATAAGAAAAATCCATATTTTATTATGGCGCCTAGCAGATGATCTTATTCTATGATAGGATAAGCGCTATAAGTATGTTTAAGATGTATTTCAACTAAGGTGTCATATGAAAATTCAAGACTTATTGCTGCCAATAACACTGGGATTGCTTACTACGTGGGGAATTCAGTATTTTATTATTAACAGATATCAAAATGATGTTAAAGATGACCAAACATTTACGGCTCCAATAGCAGTTCAAGAAGTAAGGCCACTTAAGCTTGAAGTTGATTTCTTAGATGAAGAGATTGTCATAGAAGAAAAAAAGACGGTTGTTGAAATGCCATGGGGTAGGCTCATATTCTCATCACATGGCGCAATTCTCGAAGAAGCGACAATTAAAAAACCAGAACAAGAATCCAAACAATTCCAGACTATAATGCATCCACGTGAGCGAGAGTCGGGCATGTTTCTTGTTGCATTAGACCATAAAACACCATACTATTATGCGCTTAAAGAATTGACACATAGTGATAGCGGTACTCGTCTTGTCTATACGGTACAGGCTCCAGATGGCGATATAGAAAAATCATTCTTTGTGCATAGAGATAGACATATTATTGATGTAACGGTGCGAATTAACAATAAGTCAAATCAGACAACGTCAGCACGCATACTTATAGTAAACCCATTACTACAGGATGAAGAATCGGATGTAATCTCTTCTGTTGTTATTTCTAAAAATAATGATTTTGAAAAGAGAGTACGTAAAGATGTTAAAGAACAGTCTGGTTGGATAAAACCACAGATATTTGGTGCAGATGATAAATACTTCATGCATGTATTAGTATCAGATAAAAATCAATCTATTGATCGTGCGTATTATAAGTTTGTGGGTCAGCATGATTTGATCGCAATTCTTGAATCGACAGATATTAAGAATGATGGTGAATTGAACGTATCCTTTTATTGTGGTCCAAAAGAATTACAATCATTACATGCAGTTGATAATAGACTTGAGAAATCACTCGATTATTCCGGTATCATGGCACCGATATCAAAAATCTTATTGCGCGTGCTTAAATGGTTATTCGAATACTGTAAAAATTATGGTATTGCAATCATAGCATTAACAGTTTTGGTAAAATTAGTATTATTACCATTCTCTATTAAGACAGATCCTGCAAATAGAGAGAATATTGATATACAAAAAAAGCTTACATATATTCGTTCACGCTATAAAGATGATCCAGAAACGATGCAAAGAGAGCAATCTGAATTACTCAAGAAGCATGGCATGGCAGGGCTTGGTGGATGTCTTCCGATGTTGATACAGATACCATTTATTATGGGTCTTAGTCGTTTGCTATCAGGATCACTTGAATTGTATAAAGAATCGATGTGGTGGATTCCTGACCTTGCTAATAAAGATCCATACTATATTATTCCATTAGCAGTTACGATAGGAATGTTATTCCAGATGGCATTCGGACCGCAGAATCTTGATGCGCGTCAACGAATGACAAGTATAGGAATGGCATGCTTTTTTGGTGCTATCACAGCAAATCTTTCATCAGGTTTAGCAATTTCTATAGCGATTGGTAGTCTTTTTAGTATTATACAAACAAAGATTATACGATTAATAAAAAAGGTATATAGATAAATGTTATCCGATGTTCCAACATTGAATCAACTTATTCAACTTTTGCAGCAAGTGCCCTATTTAGCATCTAAAAATGTTTATAAAGTTGCTTCATATATTCTTGATATGGGTAAGCCGCAACTTGAGCAATTTTGTGCATCTCTCTTAAAAGCACATGATCAATTATTGATATGCGCGACATGCTTCTTCTGGAAAGAGCGGACAAGAGAGTGTCTATTCTGTTCTTCTCTCCGCAGAGATCAAGCGCTTATTTGTGTTGTTGAGCAATGGTATGATTTATTAGCCATCGAAAAGACGCAAGGGTACATGGGAGTCTATCATGTGCTAGGTGGAGCTATTAGCCCTCTCGAAGGGATAGGTCCAGAAGATTTGACTATTGCATCACTTATTAAGAGAGTTGAATTGGGGGCTCGTGAAATTATTTTAGCAACAAATCAGACTCCTGAAGGAGAAGCAACGGCTGCCTTTATAGGGTCGAAGCTTAAACACTTATCTGTTAAAATTACATGCCTTGCGAGAGGGCTTCCCGTTGGATCGTCCTTGGCAGGTATGGATAGAATTACAATATATAAAGCACTTTCTGAACGACGAACATTTTAATTGAGGATAATAAACATGATTGATAGAAGAAAAAAGATGTATGATTATTCTCTATATCGTGATCGAAGAAGTGAGTTGGTACAGCAGATTAAGAATGCGCATCCTCAGGTTAATAAAGGGATCGTCGCTATTTTTGCTAATATCGAATCGAAAGATATGCCATTTCAGCAGGACGGCACATTCTACTATTTTACTGGTCTTGCTCAGGAAGCTGGTGCTGTATTGATATGTAATTTAGATGGAGATGCGCAATTATATATTCCTACATTTCAAACTGATAGGTCTGTTTGGATGCATACAGATCTTTCCGTTACACAAGGAAATGCGCATATCCTTGAAGTATCATCAGTAAATTCATTAGGAGATGCTTCTTCTGGATATTCGTTCTACGCTTATTTTAATAAAAATGAGTACAAGAATATTTTGGAGCTCTTTGCGCAGATTACAAAAGAGCAAGGTAGCATATTTACCTGTATGCCACAAAATACCTATGAATATATTCAACAACGACATATTCTCGATCGTATTACGTTATTTGATTCGACGATATCACATAATTTTATCGATATAGCAAGCATCGTTGCTCGTATGCGACGGAAGAAAGATTCGAAAGAAATTGAGTTATTATATAATGCTATACACATAGCGCAACTTGCTCAACAGGCTGCTGTAAGTGTCATCGCACCTGGTGTAAATGAGGCTGAAGTACAAGCAAGTTTAGAATATATGATGATTGGATCTCATGCGCGGCCATCCTTTAACAGTATTGTTGCGAGTGGGAAAAATAGTACTGTTCTACATTATCATGCTAATAACAGAGATATGGAAGCGGGAGATGTTGTAATTGTTGATATTGGTGCACGCTCACATGAGTATTGTTCTGATATCACAAGAACCTATCCTGTATCGGGAAAGTTCTCAAAAAGGCAGCAAGAGCTCTATTCTATTGTGCTTGATGTGCAAGAGTATATAGCAGGTATTGCGCAGCCAGGATATTGGCTTTCATATGCAAAAGAAGAGAATCGATCACTCAATCATCTAGCAAAAAAATATCTCAAAGATAAGGGATATGAGAAGTATTTTCCTCATGGAATAGGCCATTTTATTGGGTTAGACGTTCATGATGTAGGAGATTATACAGAACCATTACACGAGGGTGATGTCATTACCATTGAGCCAGGGATCTATATTCCCGATGAGAATATTGGAATACGCATAGAAGATAACTATTGGATTGTAAAGAATGGAGCAATTTGTTTGAGTGAAGACATTGAAAAACGGGTAGACGTAATCCAAGAATTAGTTCAAGAGCATCAAAACTCTGAACAGATAAGAAAAACTAAAAAGAGATCTTCAAGAGAATAATTAGCTTTTTACATCGGTTTTGATTGACCGTAACGTAAAATTAATTTACATTTTAGAAAGTACCCAATTCAAGTTTTCAGGCATAAATACACTGTTTAACCGATAGATAATGATAATCTAAATTTTAGAAGGCTTTTTTATATGGATATGAATAGAGCTTTTTTTCTCAGAAAAGAAGATAGAGACCCACGCTGGCGCGTAATTGATGCTGAAGGAAAAGTCCTTGGTCGTTTAGCGACCGAGATAGCTGAGATCTTACGTGGCAAAGATAAGGCTCATTACACTCCTCATACCGATGCAGGTGATTACGTGGTAGTGGTTAATGCTGAGAAGATAGTCTTAACAGGCAATAAGCTTGAAGACAAAGAATACGCACGCTACAGTGGCTGGATGGGCGGGCTTAAAATTACAACAGCAGAAGAACTGTTAAACAAATATCCAGAACGCTTGATCGAGTTTGCGGTTAAAGGTATGCTTCCTAAAAATAAATTAAGCCGCCAGATTATTGGCAAGTTAAAGGTATATGCTGGGCCACATCATCCACATATTGCACAAACTGCTTAATTCAAATTTTTAAGATTTGACTTATATATAAAATGGCGAGACTTTTCAGAGTCTCGCCATTTTTGCGTTGTGCTTAAAAATAAATTATCTATTTAGACCAAGAAGATATGTTAAATAGACAAATGCTATCATGTATCACAAGATATGCAAAGAGTGTAAGTACCAATATCCAACATGTAATAAAGATATATTCTTTAATGCGAACCGGAATATTTCTTCTGATAATGGCCTCTATGGTTGTAATGAATATTTGACCACCATCTAAAATTGGAAGAGGAAGTAGGTTGAGCACTGCTAAGTTTATACTAATAAGAGCGAGTAGTATAATAAAGATACTAAGACCAGCAGAAGCAGCTTTAAATGTTAATGATGCAATCATAATAGGCCCTGCCAGTGATTTTAGATTCTTTCCACGAGCCATGGCAAAGAAGGCGCCTACTGTTCTTGATACAAATTGATTGGTTAATGAGATTCCCTTTGTAATGGCCTCTGTTAATGGGATTTGTTGTATAGATTCTGTAGCAAAGCTGACACCAATCATACCCACCTGTTCACAGCCTGCTGCTTGAGAACCAATTGTTATAGGAAGATCGATATTCTTTCCATCTCTGCTAATTGTTATCAACGCTTCTTTACCGGGTAATGATTGAATACGTTCTATAAGAGCTGAAAATGAATTCGTTGGTATCCCATCAATGGCGGTAATAGTATCATTTATTTGTAAGGAGGCTTGAAATGCTGGAGAGCCTTCCTCAACTCTCTCTATTCGAGTTGTTGTGTTATATGGATAGAGGGCCGGTGAATTTGGAGCACCAAACCATAAAATACCAATTATAGCAGCATATGCAAATATCATATTAAAGAGAATGCCTCCAAATAGGACTAATAACTTTTGATAGTAAGGTTTGCTTGCAAATGCATGTTCATCGGTGCGAAGTGCCTCTTTTTGTTCACCTTGACCAACTTCAGGAGATCCTGCGATCTCAACATATCCACCCAAAGGGATTGCGGTGACAACAAAATTGGTCTTCCCTATTTTGCGAGAAAAGAGTATGGGGCCAGACATGCCAATTGAAAAAGTAGGGGTGTCGATAGAAAAGAGCTTACAGAATAGAAAATGTCCAAGCTCATGAAATGCTATGACAAAGTTCATGCCAAGAAGTCCAATGGCAAAGAAGAGAATGTTTTTAAAGTAAATAATGAGGGTTTCTATTAGCATATGAGCTCCTGAGCGTGATAGTATAGAACTATAATCAGAATAATACGGTCATTTTTTCAAGGATTAAACTATCATTAAAGTGATAAGAAGTCCATCAATGTCAGGCATAATAAGCGCTTTATGGGTATGGAGACCTAGAATTGTAAACTTTCTGGCCATTTTGAAGACGTTTTGTTACAGTAATTACTTTCCTAATTGAGAATCTTGAAAAAAATCATAAAAAGAGTACAATAACAACTAACTATTACATAAGTCCACATAATAGTTCACAAGTAATTGCGATTGGTAACAGATAAATGATGTTATCTAAAAACAAATAGGAATCCTATCTATGCCTACTATTAATCAGCTAGCCCGCTCAGGGCGGAGAAAGAGCAAGGTTAAGTCTAAAAGCCCAGCTTTAAAAGGACAACCTCAAGCTCGCGGTGTCTGTACCCGTGTGTTTACTCAAACACCTAAAAAACCAAACTCAGCACTTCGTAAAGTTGCTCGTGTAAAACTTTCTACAGGAATAGAAGTTACTGCATATATCCCTGGTGAAGGGCATAATTTGCAGGAACACTCTGTTGTACTTGTACGAGGTGGAAGAGTTAAAGATTTACCTGGTGTAAAGTATCATATCGTTAGAGGCGCCCTCGATACAGCTGGTGTTCAAGGCAGACGTCAGGGTCGTTCATTGTATGGTGCAAAACGTCCAAAACAAAAGGATTAATAAATGCCAAGACGTAAAAAAACAGAATTTATCCGCGAGATTGGCGTTGATACCCGCTTTGAATCACCTGTTGTTCAAAAGATGATCAATGTTATTATGTGGCAAGGCAAGAAAAATGTTGCCCGAACAATAGTATATGATGCGCTCGATATTATTGCTAAAAAAGCGGGTGGTGATGATAAAAAGGCGCTTGAATTCTTTAATAAAGCTTTAAATCAAGCGATGCCATTTGTAGAAGTAAGACCGCGTCGCGTTGGTGGTGGTGTATTACAAATTCCTTCTGAGGTTGCTCCAAAGCGAAGGCTTTCGCTTGCGCTTCGTTGGATAATTCAAGGGGCTGCAGGAAGATCGGGTAAGAGCATGGGTCAAAGATTGGCTGCAGAATTGCTCGATGCGTATGAAGGAAAAGGTGGCGCTATCAAAAAGAGAGCTGAAGTTCAAAGACTCGCAGAATCAAATCGTGCATTCTCTCACTTTGCTTGGTAACGCTAAGGACTATTGATGAGCAATCCATTAGAAAAATATAGAAATATAGGTATTGCAGCTCACATTGATGCTGGTAAAACAACAGTAACCGAACGTATTCTTTTTTATACGGGTGTTTCACATAAAATTGGTGAAGTGCATGAAGGTGCAGCAACAACTGACTGGATGGAGCAAGAGCGTGAGCGTGGTATTACCATTACTGCAGCAGCGATATCATGTAACTGGCAAAATCATAATATCAACATTATAGATACTCCAGGTCACGTTGACTTTACTATTGAGGTAGAGCGGTCATTGCGTGTGTTGGATGGTGTTGTAGCGGTCTTCTCAGGTGTTGACGGAGTTCAGCCTCAGTCTGAGACAGTGTGGCGACAGGCAAATCGATATAAAGTTCCCCGTATTATTTTTGTTAATAAGCTTGATCGTATTGGAGCAGATTTCTTCCGTGTTGTTGATGATATCAATAACAAGTTGAATGCTCGCGCAATAGCAATGCAAATTCCAGTAGGGGTTTCTGAAAATCTTTCTGGAATTATTGATGTGTTGACAGGTAAGATGGCAACATTCTCAGGTGAAATGGGAAGTATTGTTACATGGTCTGATGCGCCAGATGAATATCAAGAGCAGATCAAAGAACTACGAAATAGAATCATAGAAGTAGCATCAGATTTTGATGATTCACTTGCTGAAAAGTATTTGAATGATGAGCCTGTTTCCATAGATGAAGTTAAAAAAGCGCTTCGTCGTGGTGTAGTGCAACAAAGAGTGGCGCCAGCATTTTGTGGTACTGCCTTTAAAAATAAGGGAGTTCAGCTATTGCTTGATGGTGTTATTGATTACTTGCCATCACCTCTTGATATCCCTGCTATTAAAGGTCATCTTGAGCAATCAGATCAAGACATTGAAATTGCATCTGATCCAAAAGGCGAATTCTATGCCTTAGTCTTCAAGATTATGACTGATCCGTTCGTAGGAGTTCTTAACTTTATTCGCGTCTATTCAGGTGAGCTAAAATCTGGATCATATGTCTATAATTTAAGAACTGGCTCAAAAGAACGTGTAAGCCGTTTAGTTCGTATGCATGCTAATAAGCGTGAAGAAATTGATGCAGTTCGTGCAGGAGATATTGCAGCAGTTGTAGGGATTAAAGAGGCTGTTACTGGTGATACACTCTGTGAATCAAGTAAAGGTGCTTTGCTAGAATCTATTACGATTCCTACAGCAGTTATTTCTACATCTGTAGAGCCTAAGAATAAAACAGATTATGAGAAGATGGTCTTGTCGTTGAAAAAAATGATGCAAGAAGATCCGTCTTTTAGATTCTCCTATAATTCAGAGACTAACCAAACTGTTATATCTGGGATGGGAGAGCTCCATTTAGAAATTATAGTTGATCGCCTCAAGCGTGAACATAAAGTGGAAGTTACTCAAGGTAAGCTGAAAGTTGAGTATAAGGAGACTATCCAGAAAGCTGCTGAAGCTGAAGGTAAATTAGTTAAGCAGTCTGGTGGTAAAGGTCAATATGGTCATGTATGGTTGACTATGGAGCCGCTTGAAAGAGGTAAGGGATTTGAATTTGCCGATAAAGTTGTTGGAGGATCAATTCCTCGTGAGTTTATTCCGGCTGTTCAGAAAGGTGTTGAGGAGTCGCTCAACTCAGGAATTATTGGCGGGTATCCAGTTGTTGACTGTAAAGTTGCCGTGACTGATGGTTCATATCACGATGTTGACTCTAGTGAAATGGCGTTTAAAATAGCGGCTTCGATGGCATTTAAAGCTGCTATGGCTAAATGTTCTCCTGTCTTACTTGAGCCTATTATGAAGGTTGTTGTTGAGACGCCGGAAGAATATATGGGTGATGTAATGGGAGACTTGAACTCTCGTCGTGGTCGAATTCTCGGAATGGATCCTGAAGTAGATAAGCATGTTATAACATCGGAAGTTCCTCTCGGGGAAATGTTCGGTTATGCAACAGAGCTTCGATCTATGACTAAGGGTCGAGCTACGTACAGTATGGAGTTTGAATGCTATCGAGAAGTTCCTAAGAACGTTCTTGATACGATACTTGAAAATAAATAGTGCTTAATTAACTGTTGTAGGAGTTTTTAACAATGGCTAAAGATATATTTCAGCGTAGTAAGCCGCATTTGAACGTTGGTACTATTGGTCACGTTGACCATGGTAAGACAACTTTGACTGCTGCTATTACCAACTACTTGGCAAGTAAAGGTCAAGCAGAAGCAAAAAAATTCGATGAGATCGATAACTCTCCTGAAGAAAGAGAACGTGGTATTACCATTGCAACATCTCACGTTGAATATGAGACTGCAAAGCGTCACTACGCGCATATCGACTGTCCTGGTCATGCTGACTATGTAAAAAACATGATCACTGGTGCAGCTCAGATGGATGGTGCAATTCTTGTAGTGTCAGCGGTCGATGGACCTATGCCTCAAACTCGTGAGCATATCTTGCTTGCAAAGAACGTCAACGTTCCAGCGCTTGTTGTGTTCCTTAATAAGGTAGATGCTGTAGACGATTCAGAAATGGTTGACATGGTTGAAGAAGAAATCAGAGATCTATTAAAGAAATATGATTTCCCTGGTGACAAGATTCCAGTTATTCGTGGATCAGCTCTTAAAGCTCTTCAAGGTGATGCGAGTGATCTTGGTTATGGAGCAATGGAAAAATTGATGAGTGCTGTCGATGAATACATTCCAGAACCAGCTCGTGATACTGATAAACCATTCTTGATGCCAATTGAAAGCGTATTCTCCATTGCAGGTCGCGGTACTGTTGCGACAGGAAGAATCGAATCCGGTAAATTAAAAGTTGGTGATGAAGTTGAAATCGTAGGGTTTAGAGACACTGTTAAAACCGTTGTGACTGGTATTGAAATGTTTAGAAAGACATTGAATGATGGTCAAGCGGGCGATAACGTAGGTCTTCTCTTGCGTGGTGTTAAGAAAGAAGATATTGAACGTGGTATGGTTCTTGCTAAGCCTGGTTCAATTAAACCACATAAGAAATTCAAGTGTGAAGTTTACATCTTAAGTAAAGAAGAAGGTGGTCGCCATAGTCCATTCTTTAATGGTTATAAGCCACAGTTCTACTTTAGAACAACGGATGTAACAGGTGTTGTTACATTGCCAGAAGGGCGTGAAATGGTAATGCCAGGTGATAACGTTATGTTGTCAGTTGAGCTTGTTGCGCCTATTGCGATGGATAAGAATTTACGTTTTGCTATTCGCGAAGGCGGTAGAACAGTAGGTTCTGGTGTTGTTACAGAAATTATGGATTAAATTGCTAGGTGATCGATGAAAAAACAACGTATTAGATTAAAACTAAAATCATACGATCATCGCTTATTAGATAAGGCTGTTAAGCAAATAGTTTTGACAGTAAAAAGAACAGGCGCTCAGTTGATGGGCCCTGTTCCCCTTCCTAATAAAAAGCGGTGTTTTACCGTGTTACGCTCTCCTCATATTGATAAAAAATCTCGTGAGCAATTTGAGCTGACTACACATAAACGTATCTTAGATATTGTACAACCATCAGATAAAACCATGGATGCGCTCATGAAGCTTAATATATCTTCTGGCGTTGATGTGGAAATAAGATAACGAGAGGATGGTCATCTCAATGGTGTCAGGATTGTGGGGAAAGAAAATTGGAATGACGCAAGTCTTTGAGGGCGATAAAGTAGTTCCCGTGACTGCTATAGACGTTGCTCATTGGATAGTTGTCACTCTGCGTACGCAAGAGCGCGATGGCTATGATGCGGTCCAAGTAGGATGCTTGAGAAAGCGATATAGAGATGTTTCTTTCTCTAATGAATGGTTGAAAGATACCAAAAAATATTTTCTCGTATTACGAGAAATTAAGACAAGTGCTCTTGATAATGTAAAACCAGGTCAAAAAGCAGATTTTCTTGGTTCATTATTAGTGGGCGAATCAGTTGATGTTGTCGGTATTACTAAAGGTCGCGGATACGCAGGTACAATGAGACGACACGACTTTGGTGGAGCACCATCGAGCCATGGTTCAAAAATGGGTAAAAGGCCAGGATCTTTAAGCTTTATGAGATCTCAAGGTAAAGTTATTAAAGGTAAAAAACTTTCCGGTCATATGGGTACTGAACGTTGTATGATTAAGGGATTACGCATTGTTAAAGTAATGCCAGAATCTCAAGTCGTCTTGGTAAAAGGTTCAGTTCCAGGTCATTTTGGGTCATTGGTATTTATTCGTAAAGCGATAGTCGGATAGGTAGCCTATGTCAAATATAAAAAACAAGCAAAATAATAACGTAGCACAACAAGTTGTTTCTCATCAAATGCTTGGCATTGAAATGCAACCAAGAAAAGGTGCAAAATCTGAGTTTGCAATAAGCGTCAGAGTGCTTTTGCAAAACTGGAGACAAGGTACTGTTGGTTGTAAAACAAGAGCAGATGTTGCGCTTTCGGGCAAAAAACCATTCAAGCAAAAAGGAACGGGTCGTGCTCGTGCCGGAACAGCTCGGTCACCATTATGGAGAAAAGGTGGCGTTATTTTTGGTCCTCAACCAAGAGTTCGCTCACTTAAACTTTCTAAAGCTCGTCGAGCATTAGTGTTGGGATCATTATTTCAACAGGCAGTTGAAATGTCACGTGTCTTATCATTTGATTGGACATTAGAGGGATCAACTCCAAAAACAGCACAAGCATATGCGTTGCTTAAAAGTGCACAGCTTGAAAATAAAAAAGTTGTTCTATTTTTATCAACTGATGACGTATTAACAGCAGCTTCTTTTGCAAATATTCCAACCGTACGTATTGTGTTGTTCGATCAACCAAATGCATTCGATCTATCAAGCGGAGAATATTGGATCTTCTTCCAAAAAGATCTTAACCAGTTTAAAGAAATGGTGGCAAAATGGAGTTAACAATATACGATATTATTAAAGGACCAGTTGTTTCAGATAAAGCGTATCGATTAAATAAAACACAAAACAAGCTTGTTCTTCATGTGCACATAGATGCTAATAAGGCACAGATTAAATGGGCTATTGAGCGATTATTTAATGTGAAAGTAGAAGACGTTCGTACTTCTATTTGCAAGTACACAAATGCGCGTAGTGTTTCACGACGATATAATGCTAATCCATCGATAAAGAGAAGAAAAAAAGCATATGTTTCATTGGCTGAGGGATATTCATTAAATCTCTTTGATCAAACAGGAGCATCAGTTGAAGGAAATAACAAGTAAGCATGTTACTTGTGATTAGGAATATATATGGCCATAGTAAAAAGAAAACCCCGAAATTCATCATTACGTTTTCAATCGTTTCTTAGCTCTAGCGACATTACTAAAAAGCAGCCTGAAAAGAGCTTAGTAATGGGATTGAAAAAGAGTGGAGGTAGAAACTCTTATGGTAGAATTACGGTTCGTCATAGAGGCGGTGGAGCTGCTAAAAAGTATCGTATTATCGATTTTAAAAGAATAGACCGTGAAGTTCCAGGAAAAGTTGTAGCTATAGAATACGATCCAAATCGTAATGTTCGTATTGGTTTAGTTTTCTTTGCTAATGGTGCAAAGCGATACATTCTTGTTCCTGAAAACTTAGTGGTAGGACATACAGTTATAGCAAGCGAACACGCAGAAGCAAAGCCTGGAAATTGCATGCCATTAAGACGAATTCCAGTTGGTTTCACTATTCATAATATTGAAATTAGACCGGATTCAGGCGGAACATTTGCGCGTAGCGCAGGAACTTCTGCTCAAATTATTGGTAAAACAGAAGAATATGCAACTCTCAAGATGCCTTCTGGCGAAGTGCGCATGGTCTTGCTTGATTGCTGGGCAACCATAGGTGTACTTGGAAACGCTGATTATAAGAACATTTCTTGGGGTAAAGCAGGAAGAACGAGACATAAAGGATTCCGTCCAAGTGTTCGTGGTATGGCTATGAACCCAGTAGATCATCCACACGGTGGTGGTGAAGGTCGTTCTAAATCTGGTTCGCATCCAACAACTCCTTGGGGTAAAGGTTGCAAAGGTACCAGAACAAGAACTCGCAAGAATCCATTGATCATTAAGCGTCGCAAATAATTAATAAAAATAGATAAAGGTACACTATGGCGAGGTCAGCAAAAAAGGGTCCGTTTGTAGATGCTTCTTTACTCGCAAAGGTAAAGAAGGTCAAAGAGGGCGGAAACAAGCGTGATGTTATTAAAACGTGGTCCCGAAGAAGTGTAGTTATACCAGAATTTGTAGGACTCACTTTTGGGGTATATAACGGTAAAAAGTTTATATCCGTTTTTGTAACTGAAAATATGGTAGGTCACTTACTTGGTGAATTTTCCCCTACAAGAACGTTTAGATTGCATAGCGGTCAACGTCAGTCTGGGGCTGCTGCCAAAGATTAAATTTGCTTATTGTAAAGGCTTGCGATAAAATTATTCTTAGTGTGTATTTATAGCACATTTGAGAATAATCTTATATTATTCATTGAGGTTAAATAATGCAATTTCGTGTAAATACTCGGTTTATTCGCATTTCTCCTTATAAATTACGACCATTAGCGGACGTTGTAAGGGGTAAAAGAGTGACATTCGCCGTAGCATGGCTTAAGACATGTGCATTAAAAAAGGCTGTGCCTATTCGTAAAATGATCGAATCAGCTGCTGCTAATGCAAAAAACTTAAAAAATATTGATACAAATAACTTAATTGTAAGAGAAATTCGCATAGATCAAGGTCCAATACAACGTTATTTTAAACCAGGGTCTATGGGTAGAGCGAATCCTCAGCGGAGACGCTTGAGTCATATGAATGTTATCTTAGAAACCTTAGAAAACTAAGAGGTTAACGGTGGGTCAGAAAGTACATCCAAGAGGATTTCGCGTAGGGGTATACAGTGATTGGGATGCGAAATGGTTCGCACCGAGCAAATCATATGGGGACCATATCTTAGAAGACATTAAGATACGACGTTTTCTAGAACATAGATTAGAAGCAGCGCAGCTTGCTCGTGTTGAGATTGAAAAAGCGGGTGATAATGTTCGAGTTATCATTCATTCTGGTAAGCCTGGTACAGTTATTGGTAAAAAAGGACAAGAAATAGAGTCCTTAAGGCAAGAGCTTTCCAAATTACTTAAAAAGAATAACGTAGAAGTCTCCGTTCAAGAAGTTGCTAAACCTGAAGTTAATGCAACATTGATCGCAAAAGATATTGCAGCTCAGTTGGTTCGTCGTGGTAGCTATAAGCGAGCAATGAATAGAGCTATTTTAACAGCTATCAAAGCTGGGGCAAAAGGTATCAAAGTACGTGTTGCTGGTCGTATTGGTGGTGCTGAAATTGCTCGTAGTGAAGATATGCGTGTTGGTTCTATGCCATTGCATACATTACGTGCAGATATTGAATATGGTTTTGCAGAAGCTAAAACAACCTATGGCATCTTAGGTGTCAAAGTGTGGCTATGCAAAGGTGAAGTTAGTAACGTAGATAGATAACAAGCGAGAACGACTATGTTAATGCCGAAAAAAACAAAATATAGAAAAGTGCAAAAAGGTCGTGTAAAGGGGTTATCAAAAGGAGCACGAACGGTTATGTTTGGAGAATTCGGACTTCAAGCAGTTGAGCCCGTTCGAATGACTGCGCAGCAAATAGAAGCATTGCGTGTTACAATTTCACGTAGCCTTAAAAAAGTAGGAAAATTCTTCTTACGCGTATTCCCAGACAAGCCTGTGACCAAAAAACCAGCAGAAACTCGTATGGGTAAGGGTAAAGGGAATCCCGAGTTTTGGGTTGCTGTAGTTAAGCGTGAACGAGTAATCTGCGAAATTGCTGGATTAGATGAAATAACTGCTCGTAAAGTTCTCAAAATGGCAGCGTATAAACTCCCTATGAAAACAAAGTTTGTACGTAAAGAAATTGCGGCTGTGGTGAATAACGATGCTTCGGCGTCTAATTAATATTTGATAGAGAAAGCATATGAAAGTTACAGAATTAAAAAACATGCTTAAGTCAATGACTCCAGCGCAATTATCAGAAAAACTTGATGAAACGCAGCAAGAGTTATTTAAGCTTAAGCTCCAAAAAGTAACCGGTGCTATTAAGGATAATTCTCAGTTTAGTAAATTGAGATCGCAAATAGCTCGTATACGAACTTTATTGCATCAAGTTTCTAACTAATTACTTTTATAATGAAGGTTGCTATGGAATCTCAGAATAGTAAAAAAAGAACAATTAGAGGTGAAGTAATCTCGGATGCAATGGATAAAACCGTTGTAGTAAAGGTTGAGCGTACATATAAACATCCGCTTCTTCATAAAATTATGCGCAAAACAAAAAAGTACAAAGTGCATGATGAGCAAGAGATTGCAAAGGTTGGCGATATAGTTGAGTTCTACGAAGGACGTCCTGTATCTAAAACAAAATATATGCATATTTCTCGTGTTGTAGATGTGCATGCAGCATAATGATTGAGCAAATAGGGTAAATTATCATGATTCAAAAAGAGTCTCGTTTAAAAGTTGCGGATAATTCCGGGGCAAAAGAAATACAATGTTTCCAGATATTGGGCGGTAATGCTTTAAAGCGGTATGCCTATGTGGGGGATATTATTGTTGCTGCGGTTAAAGACGCTACCCCCGGGGGAATGGTAAAAAAAGGTGACGTGGTTAGAGCAGTTATTGTAAGAACGCGTAAAGAATTTCGTCGCGAAGATGGAAGCTATATTCGTTTTGGTGATAATGCGGCTGTTATCGTCAAAGATGGTGAAATGATCGCAACGCGTATCTTTGGACCGATTGCTCGTGAAGTGAGAGCAAAAGGATTTTCAAAAATTATCTCTTTAGCTCCAGAAGTCTTGTAAAGGTTGTATCATATGATTGCACGCATTAAGAAAAATGACACTGTAGTGGTGTTATCGGGAAAAGATAAAGGGAAGCAGGGTACTGTTATAGAAGTATTACCAGAAAAAGATAAAGTAATGGTTAAAGGCGTGTGTGTTATAACTAAACACGCTAAAGCAAAAAAAGCTGGTGATGTTGCGGGCATTCGTAAGCAAGAACAATATATTAATTGTTCTAAAGTTATGCCTGTGTGTGGGGCTTGTAAAAAAGCTTGTCGTGTAAGTGTAAAAGTTTTAGACAGCGGAAAGAAAGTTCGTATCTGTTGTCACTGTTCAGAAAGTTTTTAAGTAGGGCAGGATTAAATTATGGAAAAACTTCTACGGTTAAAAGCTCGCTTAGAAGAACAATATGTCTCAAAGATACGTCCTCAATTGCAACAAGATTTGCAGTTGAATAATGTAATGGAAGTTCCAAAACTTCGTAAAATTGTACTCAATATTGGTGTAAAAGATGCTATATCTGATAGCAAGGTTTTAGTTTCTGTGATGAATATTCTAGAAAAAATTGCAGGTCAAAAACCGGTAAGAACAATTGCTAGAAAATCGATAGCAGGTTTTAAGCTTCGCGAAGGTATGCCAATAGGTGCAAAGGTTACTTTACGTAAACGAGTTATGTATGAATTCCTCGATAGACTTATCAATTTAGCGTTGCCTAAGATGAGAGATTTCCAAGGTGTTTCAACGCGATTAGATGGGCGTGGAAGTTATAATCTTGGCATCAAAGATTTGATCATTTTTCCTGAAGTAGATTATGATCTCACACAAAAAACATATGGTTTAAACATAACTATTCATATGTCATCAACAAATGATAAACATGGATTTGCATTGTTAAAAAGTTTTGGTATGCCATTTAAAAAAGCATAATCGAACGATAGTTAAGGAAATACATGGCAACAAAAGCTCTTGTAGAAAAATCAAAAAAAGTTCCTAAGTTTTCAACTCGCGCATATAACCGCTGTCAACTATGTGGAAGAGCGCGAGCGTACTTTAGAATTTTTAAAATGTGTCGTATCTGCTTAAGAAAAAATGCTTTATTGGGATTATTGCCAGGTGTTAAAAAGACAAGCTGGTAATCCTATTTTTGAAAGAGAATTATAATGTCAATCGATTCTATAGGCAACTTTTTGACTATTATTAGAAATGGTGTTTTGGTTAATAAACCGAATGTTTCAGCAATGTATTCGAAAATGAATATTGCTATATGTGAAATACTTAAACATGAAGGTTTTATTAAAGATTTCACCATCCAAGAAGTTGATAATAAAAAACAGGTCACTGTGCACCTTAAATATGTTGATGGTGAAGCAGTTATTCATGAAATTAAACGTATTAGTACGCCTGGTCGCAGACTATACTCTGGTAATAAAGCGATCAAACCGGTTAAAGGTCATTTAGGAATATCTATTCTTACGACTAACCAGGGTGTTGTTTCTGATAAGCAAGCAAGAAAATCAGGAATAGGTGGCGAAATTATTTGCACAGTTTGGTAGGGGATTGCGATGTCTAAGGTCGGCAGAAAGCCAATTAATACGCAAGGCGTTACAATAGAAGTTAAAGGGCAAGAAATACATTATAAGGGCCAAAAAGCCACTGGTGTATATATATTGCCTGTTGAGCTAGGAGTAGAAGTAAAGGAAGGTTCTTTACTTGTTGTTGCTCATAAGCCTCAAAGAGCAAGTAATAAAGTGTTGAATAACATCAATCGCTTATGGGGTCTTCACCATGCATTGCTTGCTAATAATATTAAAGGCGCGCAGTCTGGTTTTGAGAAGCAGGTACAAATAACAGGTTTAGGTTATAAAGCCGTTCCAACAGGTTCTAAGCTAGTCTTCCACTTAGGGTTTGCTCATAAAATAGATTTTGAAATCCCTAACGGTATTACCATTGATGTTGACAGCAAAACTGGTCAGCTTTTGACAATCAAAGGCTCAGATAAAGTTGCTGTTGGAGCAGCTGCGAGCAAAATTCGTAGCTTTAAAAAGACTGAACCTTATAAAGGTACCGGTATACGATTTGCGGATGAAGTTATTATTCGTAAAGCTGGTAAAACATCTAAGTAAGGTTGGTTATTCATAATATGGAGTTACCATTATGGCTATAAATAGAAAAGATATTAAGCGTAGTAAAAAAAGAGTATTGCGAGTTCGATCTCGTGTTAAGAAAAACGGAAGTTTACCACGTGTTTCAGTATTTCGTAGCTTAAACCATATTTATGCACAAATCATTGATGATGTTGCGCATAAAACATTGGCAAGCTGTTCATCTTTAGAACTTAAAGAAGCAGCAGGAGATAAATCTGCTATTGCAAAAGCAATAGGATTAGAACTTGCTCAGAGAGCAAAGAAGCAAGGAATAGCGGCTGCTGTTTTTGATAGAGGTGGCAAGTTATATCATGGTAGAGTTAAAGCTCTTGCTGAAGGGCTCCGTGAAGGCGGCTTAAATATATAAATAAGCGTATGACTAATAGGATGCTTACAATGTCAGAAAATACTAAAGAAACAAGTTTTGTAGATCACGTGATAGATGTTCGTCGTGTTACTAAAGTAACAAAAGGCGGAAAACGTTTTTCATTTACGGTCTTGGTTGTGTCAGGTGATCGTAAAGGTAATATTGGGATCGCTCGTGGAAAGAGCCGTGAAGTTTCTCTTGCAATTGCAAAGGCAACGTTACGTGCAAGAAAGAATCAAATTGCAGTCAACTTACGTGGTGCAACACTTCCTTACGAAGTAGAAGGTAAGCATGGCGCAAGTAGAGTTGTACTACGTCCAGCATCTAAGGGGACTGGTAGAATTGCTGGCGGTGCGGTACGTGCTATTTTAGATGCAGCAGGAATTGAAGATGCTCTTACAAAAGCTATGGGTTCTGTTAATAGTCAAAATGTAGCGAAAGCAACATTGAACGCTCTTGCAAAAGCAAGAACAATAACTCGTATTGCAAAGCTTAGAGGCAAAACAATTGAAGAAATCGTAAAGGGGTCATAAATGTTCACGCTTCATAACTTGACACCATTAGTTAAAACGAGAAAAAGAGTAGGTCGTGGTGGTAAAAGAGGTGGAACGTCAGGAAAAGGTCATAAAGGTCAAAAAGCAAGAACTGGCGGTGAATCTAAGATTCGCGTTGGATTTGAAGGTGGCCAAATGCCATTATATCGTCGTTTACCAAAGCGAGGATTTAATAATGCGCGTTTCCAAGATGAATCAGTGATGATTAATCTTGACGCATTAGAGCGTTCTTTTAATGATGGCGATACTATTACTAAAGAATTATTGATTGAAAAAAGAATTATCAAAGCATCAAAGAGCAAAGGATCATTTGTTTTAAAGATTCTTGGTAATGGTGAACTTAGTAAAAAGTTAACGATTATAGCAGATGCCTTTAGCGCTTCTGCAAAAAAAGCTATTGAAGGTATTGGTGGAGAAGCCCGCTTGATTAAGGAGAGCTAAGGAGTGATTTTACTAAAGAATTTTATCAATATTTTCCGTATACCAGAACTGCGTAAACGAGTACTCTTTACATTAGGCATTTTTGTTGTCTATCGACTGGGTAATTATATACCGGTAATTGGTATCGATATTGATAAGCTTGGACAGTTTATAGCAGAGAGATCAAATTTAGGTGGAATATTATCGTACTTAGATTTGTTCTCTGGTGGAAACTTAAAACAATGTACATTGTTTGCCCTCGGAATCGGTCCATACGTTACTGCATCTATTATGATGCAGATATTAAGTATGTCTGTTCCTTCTTTAGAGCAATTATCAAAAGAAGGTGAGTATGGACGTAAGCTCATCAATCAATATACACGCTATCTTGCATGCATCTTAGCAGTTGTTCAAAGCATAGGATATGCGGTGTTAGTTGAAAGAAATGATTTAGCCATAGATTCTGGTTGGGCATTTAGATTGATGTTTGTGCTCTCCATTAGCGTTGGTTCTATCTTCGTTATGTGGATGAGTGAGCAGATATCACTCTATGGCATTGGCAGTGGTAGCTCAATGATTATTTTTGCAGGTATTGTTGCGAGATTTCCTGATGATATTATAAAAATGGTTGCCGGCATTCAGCAGGGTTTAGTAGATCCTATCTATGCGGTACTGATTTTTGCGGTTATTTTAGCAATTGCTGCTGCAATTATTTACATTGAAAAGGGTGAACGTAAGATACCGGTTCAATATACTCGTAGAGTTGTTGGACAACGTATTATGGGCGGCCAAAGCAGTTACATTCCGTTTAAAATTAATACAGCGGGTGTTATGCCGGTTATCTTTTCAAATGCTATCATTAATGCCCCCGTATTTATTGCAAATTTATTAGCAAGTAGATTTCCACTATTTAAATCAATTGCAGATGCATTGAATCCGACTGGTATTTTATATAGTGTAATTGACTTCTTTTTGATTATATTCTTCTTCTATTTCTACACGGCATTGGTATACAATCCTGATGAACTTGCAGAGAATATTAAAAAACAAGGTGGATTTATTCCTGGAATTCGTCCTGGTAAAAAGACAGCCGAATTTTTCAATTACATACTTAATAGAGTTGGATTAATGGGGGCATTCTATCTAGCTATGTTAGCGTTATTGCCTACCATATTACAGACAGTTGTCTTTAAGTTGCCATTCTATTTAGGCATTATGAGCGGAACGTCATTGCTTATTGTAGTAGGGGTTGCTCTTGAGTTTGCATCTCAGGTAGAGGCATATCTCATTGAAAATAGATATGAAGGTTTTTTAACAACAGGTCGATTTAAGAGTAGGAGCTTGCGTTGAGCACCAGGAAGAGCATCTATGTTTTTATGGGTCCTCCCGGCTCTGGTAAGGGATCATTAGCAAATAAGTGCGTCTCTGATCTTGGATGGACACAGCTTTCGACAGGAAACTTATGTCGAAAACATATTGCCATGCAATCTGAGATAGGGAAAAGCATAGATTTTGCGATAAAATCTGGTAGACTTATTGCAGATGAGATTATTACCAAGATGGTTGATGAGTGGCTAGAAGTAGGAGAAGAGATCTCCGGATCGGTAATACTGGATGGATTTCCGCGTACGGTTCCTCAAGCAGAAGTCTTAGAGACGATGCTCAAAGAAAAATATCCAGAAACAAGTTTATATGTTGTGCGGTTATCAGTTCCTGATCATATAATTGTACAACGAATAGTAAATCGATATATCTGCAAGAATAGAGATTGTCAGGGAGTCTATTCATTACTTGAGGGGTCAAAGTTGGCTCCGCGTAATGGGTTGATGTGTGACATTTGTAGCAGTCAAATTGAGAGACGCAGCGATGATACAGAAGAGACAATTAAAGAGCGTCTTGCAATATATCATAAGCATGAAAAAGACATGCTCGATTTTTATAGAAATGTTGGTCAAGAGATTATGGAAATCAACGCACACGTTCCGCTTGTAGAAGCGTTTAATCAATTGAAAATTGTCATGGAGAGAGTATCTTCATGATTACGATAAAGAATAAAGCAGCGATTCGCAAAATGGAAAGAGCGGGATCGTTGCTTTCTGACATTTTTGTAAAATTACAATCCATGGTTCGTCCTGGTATTAGTACATTGGAATTGGATCAATTTATTGATAATCAATTGCTATTAAATGGCATGGTTTCCAAAACCAAAGGGTATTGTGGGTATAAGCATGCAAGTTGCATATCAATTAATGATGTAGTTGTGCATGGTGTTCCACAAAATAGTATACATGTACGTGAAGGTGATATTGTTAAAATAGATATTTGCGCGTCATGGCAGGGCTACTGTGCTGATATGGCGAGAGTCTTTTTTGTTGAACCGGTTGCGCAGGAGATAAAACAATTTGTTGCAACTGCCTATCGTTCATTAGAAAAGGGGATACAAAAGGCTCGTGCTGGCAATAGAATTTCAGATATTTCAGCAGCAATTCAGGAAGAAGTCGAGCGAAATGGATACGGGGTTGTAAGAGATTTTGCAGGACATGGAATTGGAAAGCGCATGCATGAAGATCCTGAAGTGCTTAATTACGGAAAACCTGGTACAGGACCCTTATTAGTACCTGGAATGACGCTGGCGATAGAACCCATGATTACCATGGGAAAGTTTAATGTATATATTGCTCATGACGGATGGACTGTTAAAACAGTAGATCACAGTTTGGCAGCTCATGTTGAAGATACAGTTTTGATTACAGACGGTGAGCCAAAAGTATTGACAAGGTATAACGGTGAATATTTTTAGTATAAGAGTATTGCAATGAGGCAAAAAAAAGAAGACGTGATCCGTGTCGATGGTGTTGTAAAAGAGACATTGCCAAATGCAATGTTTCGTGTGGAAATAGAGGGTGGGCATGAAGTCCTTGGTCATGTGTCGGGTAAAATGCGTATGCATTATATTCGTATATTGCCAGGAGACAAAGTTGCTCTAGAGCTATCTCCCTATGATTTAACGCGGGGACGTATCGTTTTGCGTTATAAAGAATAACTCTATTGATAGTAGTGCTAAAAACCTAAAATCGTTATTGGAATTAACTGTAAGGAAGGCATCATGAAAGTAAGAACTTCTGTAAAGACAATGTGTAATGAATGTCGTGTGATTAAGAGAAAAGGTGTGGTCCGAATTATTTGTAAAAAGACCCCAAAACATAAACAACGTCAAGGTTAATAAAATAGAGCAGGAAACGTTATGGTACGAATAGAAGGTGTTAACTTACCTTTGAATAAGCGTGTAGAGTATGGGTTGACGGCGATTTTTGGCATAGGACTCACTTCATCGCGCGATATTTTGAATAAATTAAAAATAGATTTGAGTAAACGAGTTAAAGATTTATCTGACGCTGAAGTTGCAACAATTCAAAAAGAGATCAGAGATCATTACGTTGTTGAAGGCGAACGTCATAAAGAAGTTACGATGAACATTAAACGTTTGCAAGAAATTGGTGCGTATCGTGGTACGCGTCATAAGCGAGGACTTCCTGCACGTGGTCAACGTACAAAGACTAATGCGAGAACTCGTAAAGGACCAAGAAAACAGCCAGTTGCGTTGAAACGTAAAGTAACTAAGAAGTAATAGATTATAGTTAATACTTTTTGCTTTGTATTTATTGTTGGGATAAGAATAGAATGGCATACAAAAAATCTAAAAAGACGAAACGTCAGGTAGACTCAGCGATCGTTCATGTTAATACTAGTTTTAATAATACACTTGTAACTGTTACAACAGTTAGTGGTGACGTTTTATGCGGTAGCAGCGCAGGTAAATTAGGATTTAAGGGAGCTCGTAAAGGAACTCCTTTTGCAGCAGCGCAAATTGCAAATTCGTTAGTAAAAGATATGAGCTCTGCTGGAATCAAAACAGTAGAAATGAATTTTCAAGGTCCAGGAAATGGAAGAGATTCTGTGGTAAGATCGCTTCAAGCAGCAGGATTTAATATTTCTGTATTGCGCGATGTAACTCCGCTACCTCATAACGGATGTCGTGCTCCTAAAAAACGACGTGTATAATAGTTGTACAGTTAATATAACGAGATTAAGGTCTATATGGAAAGAAAGTCTTTAAATACATCTGCGGAACAGCCAAAACGTCCTGCCAAAAAAATGACTGAATATGGCAAACAGTTATCAGAAAAGCAAAAAGTAAAACGTATGTATGGATTACGAGAGCGTCAATTCAAGCGCTTCTATAATGATGCTGTACGTACTCCGGGAGCTCCTGGTGAAAACCTTTTAAGTTTCTTAGAAAGACGTCTTGATAATACTGTTTATCGCTTGAAGCTTGCAACAACTCGTACACAAGCTCGTCAAATTGTAGTTCATGGACATATTTTGGTTAATGGTAGCAAGATATCTGCTCCTTCTTACTTAGTAAAAGTGAATGATGTTATATCGCTTGATGAACGGGTAAGTAAAAAAGATGCATTCTTAGAGCAAGTTGTTGATAAACGTCTTAAGATGGGCATTAAGGTTCCTGAATGGCTCGAGCTTGATAAAAAAGAACGTACAGGGAGAGTTCTTAGATTCCCAGTACGTCTTGATGTGCAAGCGCCAATCGAAGAGAACCTTATTGTAGCGTTGTACTCTAAGTAATTGTATAGCTCAGCGGATTATTTTTAATGAATACTTATGATTATCGGTATTGTGGGAGGTTAAATGGAAAACAAAGAATATAAATCTCTGACTATTCCTCGATTAACGTGGGACAAGAAGACTCTTACTGAGTATTATGGTGAGTTGGTAGCACAGCCATTAGAGACTGGATTTGGTACAACAGTTGGTAATGCGTTACGAAGAATTCTATTGGGTGCAGTAGAAGGATGCGCAGTAACTTCTGTTATTATCAAGGGTTCTAATAATGAATTTTCTTCAATACCGGGTATTGTAGAAGATGTGATGCAGATTCTGCTCAATATTAAAGAGCTTACTGTGCGTAATACGCTTGGTAAGCCGGGTAAGATGAGATTGAAAATTACGGGACAAGCAGTTGCAAAAGCATCAGACATTGTTGCAGATGAACATATACTTGTTGTAAATAAAGATCACGTTATTGCACACGTATCAGAAGGCGGAGAGCTTGATATTGAGTTCTTTGTTGAGATGGGACGTGGATATCAGCCAGCGCAATGGCCACTTGATAAAGCATATCAAGAGGATGGTCGTATCTATCTTGATGCAATGTTTTCACCGATAAGAAAAGTTACGTTTGATGTGCAAAAAGCGCGTGTTGGTCAGGATATTGACTTTGATAAGTTGATATTACAAGTTCATACTGATGGATCTGAAAATCCAGTTGATGCGTTGCATTATGCAGTCTCAGTTCTCCGAACACAACTTGAGCATTTCTTATTGAGTGTTGAAATTCCGTTTAATGAAATTTCTGCTCTTCCAGAAGAAGAAAAGCAGAAGAAACCTGTACAAGCAGAGCAGTCAGGACTTAAAGGAATTCCTGCTGAATTGTTACTCAAGTCTATCGATGAGTTAGAATTATCTGTAAGAGCTCACAACTGTTTAGTCAATGCTGACATTAAGCGCGTAATAGACTTAGTGAACATGAGTGAAGATGATACGTTGAAGATTAAAAACTTTGGCAGAAAGTCACTCAGTGAAGTTAAAGAGAGTCTAAAGGCATTTGGTCTTTCATTTGGTATGAATATCAACGAAGAAGACGTAAAGAAGATGCTTGGTAACAAAGAATAAAGTAGACAGATAAGTACATTAAACCTGAGCAAAGGTCGCTCTTATGATGCATCAAAATGGTAGAAAGAAATTAAATAGAAAGCCATCTCATAAACGTTCTATGTTGCGTAATCAAGTTATTACGCTTATCATGCATGGACATATTGTCTCTACAAAGGCACGGATTAAAGAGACTCAACGTTTTGCTGAAAAATTGGTTACTATTGCACGAGTAGGAAATGATTTCAATGCTCGTAGAAGAGCATTAGCTCAATTACCATATAAAGAAGAGGCATTAGTTAAACTCTTCAAAGAAATAGCACCACGTTATGTTGAACGTGCTGGTGGATACACCCGTGTCATTCCTATGGGTAAACGAGCAAGTGATACAGCAACTATTGCACGTCTTGAGTGGGTATAAAATAATCTACTATGGCGGATGATAGTATACTGATTCGAATAGAACAAGTGCTTGATAGTTATCGCAGCTATATAAAGAGCCATAGCGGTGACATTCAGTTGGTGAAATATCAACAGGGTATTGTATATGTTCGTTTGCAGGGAGCTTGTGTTAGTTGTCCTGCATCACTATTTACTATTAAATACGGTATTGAGGAAGCTCTTAAAGAGGCTATCCCTGATATCGTAGAGGTTATTCCCGTTGAATAGATATACGAAGGCTTTATGAGTATTTCATAAGGCCTTTTTTTGCGATTATTATGTAGGACTATTCTATTAGCAGATAATGCAAAGTTATAATAAACAGAGACTAGTACCTGTTGAACCATGAAAAAACATAGATCTATTCTGTCGAGAGTTATGGATGTTATAATGCATAGTTGTTACAATGTCACTACTAATATGAGTATGATGAGCACATTGTATTACCATATTAATCATGATGTTATCTATAGAGAGCATATCGTTAATTGGGAATTACAATGTTATTTTTAATTTTTCTTTACGCTCTTTCTGCAAGTAGCTTTACTATTGGGAGAGCCATCTTTTCGTGTGCAGAACCAACGTTCTTTTTAGCAGTACGATTTTTAATTACGGGCGCAGGGACGTTATTGTATTGCGCAATTACCAATCCATCATCTCTTGTTATTAAGCGAAAAGATTTTTTTAACTTTGGCTTAATTATTGTCATACATGCCTATATAGCATTTCTCTTTGAGCTATGGGCGTTGAGAGACATGACATCCTTCAAGGGAGCGTTTCTCTTGAATTTATCGCCATTTATTAGTGCGCTCATATCCTATTTTTATTTTTCAGAGCGCCTTAATAGAAAAAAATGGCTAGGGCTTATTATAGGATTTCTTGGATTTATGCCTGAAATTATGTCGACAGCTACTACGGAGGTTGGCGGCTTTTTCTTTCTTTCGCAAGCAGAGATTATGATGATTATCTCTGTTGTAGCAACAGTCTATGGATGGATTTTAATGCGTATGCTTATTAAAGAGGGATACTCGCCATTGATTATTAATAGCGTTGGTATGCTTGGTGGTGCGGTTATGTGTCTTATCACATCGGTGATTGTTGGTGAAACGTGGAATCCATTTCCGGTATTTGCATGGAAAGAATTTTCGTACTTGACGGGACTTATTATTGTGCTTAATGATGTTGCTTTTTATAATCTATATGGTTATTTACTCAAGCGATATACGGCAACATTTATGGCATTTGCAGGGTTTCTTTGCCCACTTATTGCGGCATTATTCGGTTGGTTATTTTTACAAGAGACTGTTTCATGGCATTTCTTTGTATCTCTTGTCATTGTATTTATTGGGCTTTCACTCTATTATAACCAGGAGTTTGTAGAGACAGAGCTCGAAGCTTAGATTTTTGGAGATTGCATTGTTTATCTTGATTCTTATTTTGTATGCATTGGCCGCAAGTAGTTTTACTATTGCAAAAGCAGCATTGTTTTATGTTAAGCCAATATTCTTTGTTGGATTGCGTATGAGCATTGCAGGTCTTTTGCTCTGTGTATATGCGTGGATGAAAAAACTGTTTGTACGAATACCAACTCTCTCAGATGTATGGTATTTTTTCCTCATTATGATTGTGCATATCTACGCAGCGTTCGTTCTTGATTTAGTTGCACTACAAGATATGACTTCTTCAAAAGGTGCATTCATTTATAACATGTCTCCATTCTTGACGGCTATTCTTTCATATCATTATTTTACTGAAAAGATGACGTACAAAAAGATAGTGGGTCTTTGTATCGGCTTTGCAGGCTTTTTACCCGAGTTATTACGAACGATGCCGAATGAATTACCAAATAATACATGGTTACTATTGTCTCGAAGTGAGTGGTATATGATAGGATCTGTTATTGCATCAGTCTATGGTTGGATTATTGTACGTCTTTTAATCCGGCGTGGATATCATCCGATTATGATTAATGGCATTGGTATGATTGGTGGAGGAATTCTTGCGTTCATAACATCGTATAGTCTGGGTGAAGGAGATAGATTACTGGTATCAAATTGGCCATATTGTCTACTTCTCACTATGCTTATTATCATTGTTTCTAATATTGGCCTTTATAATCTATACGGGTATCTGCTACGAGTATACACAGCAACATTTCTCTCATTTGCAGGATTTTTGTGTCCATTAATGGCTGCGTTATTTGGATGGTTTTTTCTCTGCGAGCCAATTAACATATCGTTCTTATTCTCATTAAGTATGGTGACGGTAGGGTTAATTATCTTTTATTATGAAGAATTGCGTCAAGGTTATATTATTCAACAATCGCAATAACGAAAAATGCATGTTGAGTAATATGAGCTGGTTACTGCTTTTTTACACAATAATGGGTTGAGGCGCGGTAGATCTTTTATAGATACAATTGCCACAGAGCAATATGAGAAGAATAGTACTCAGGCTTACTCCTACAATTCCGCCAGATGCTACAATACATGTTGGCAAAGAGCAATTGCTGTATGTTATTGCTAATGCGATAGCTGCAATAGTTACAGGTGTTGCGGCTAAACACAGTTTTTTTACAAATGAAACAGAGTTACATGGTGGTACAGAATTTGTTTGTAATGTAATAGCAATCTGATGATTGCTTATGGAGTAAAGTAGTATGCTTATCAGTATACTTTTATAGTATTTGTATTGTTTCATCATCATCACCACTGCTATCTTCTTTCTGTGTAGAACCATATCGTATATTATCGATCTCTTCATTAATAGTATAATAGTACACGAGTTGACGCATTAAAAGTGATCCTATGCCGATTGATAGACCTGTTATTATTATACCACTACTTGTGTATGTACATAGACTATTTTGGCATTGCGGGATTATTAATGCAGCCGCAACCGTTGTAGTGACTGTTGCTCCTACAAATATCTTTTTTACTATGCTTGGAATTGCTTGATAGCCATGTACCAATTGGTAAGCATAGTCATACGCATTTGCATAATTAACGATATGTATGGAGAGTAGTAGAAATAATATTTTTTTCATGGGGTATCATCTGTTTCTGAATCGCTCAAATGAAACTGTCTTTGCTCATCATCAGAACTAGAACTAGAGCTGCTATTGAAATAAGATTTATCAATAGGGCTACAATGAGCAAACATTATTACTTTATCATTAGAAAAGTTAGATATTGCAATATTTGGATCTGTAGGAATAGTCTCATCTGGTATCTCATAACCAAATGTTATAGCTTGTTTCAGTATAGAGATTTTATTCTGTAGGTGGTCATCGTAACAAAATTTCATCAAACATATGATGCTAGATACTGTTAATGAACCTCCCGAAACAAGACTAATTAGTTGACAGTATTCATTTGTGAAGCATGGATCAAAAAAAGATACTGTTCCTGCGGTTACGCCAAGCATAAAAAGTATAAATGTACCAACATACGAATATATTGCCCATTGATTGATTGTTTTTTTAGGTGGCTTAACAACGCTAGTTTTTTGTGATGGTTTTACACAAGAAACAGGAAGATTAAAGATAGTATTAATGGTGAGACAGAGAAGAATACTTATTAATAGCGCATTATTGTTACGCATAAAAGATCCTTTTTTATCTCTATTCTTCGATCTCTTCATTGCTATCGCTATGAGTGCCAAGTTCATGATATGGTGTATGATATCTACGATCCGTTGGAATTTGTATATGAGTAAGGTAGTGTGCCGCTCTATATCCAACATGGAATATACATGATCCTAAGGGTAATAGAAATGACAATCCTGAAGGAAGAAAAGTTTTTGCTGAGATAGTAGCGCATGTTATTGCACTTGTTATTCCACATAAACAATAATCATATCCGTCAACGATATGTACATCATTGTCTGTATCGGCAGCAGTAAAACTTACGAGATTATCAAAAGTATCATGACTATATGTCTGTACAGAATATAGTACACTGCAATATACTCCCGTACAAAAAAGCGCTAAGCATTTTGATAAAGATGATAGCTTCATCTCTCGCCTCTCTTTTCTAATTATCATTTGCTACAATACATAACATTACATAGTAGAGTCAATAAATATACCATGAAAATGTTGAAGACTCTGTCAGATCAGAATTGAATTATTACACAGCATCTTCTAATAGACCTGTAATAGAATTATGAGATGGTGTTTCATTATTTTGATTTCGGTTGCTTGTTTTGCTACATTCTCGAACAGCCATAAATCCTGTTGTTGCGACTGTTGCTAAGGTTATACCTGTAGCAACTAATACGTGTGGTTGTATATAGTAATTCCAACTATCGACAGGTTTATCGTGTGCTGTTATAAGGGTAGGTGCAATTATCCCAGAGGGGAGTACTATGATTGCGAAAGCAGTTTTCACGATTGGCGATATGTTATCGTAATAATTCAGCGCTCGCGATAATCGTGATGGTTGTTCTCCAGCATATATCTGACTCGTTATGACACATGCCATGCTGAAGATCAAGAGAGTAGTTCTATATGATATTTGCATTGTTTTATCCTTGTTCTATAATGTGTACGCGACTTCCGTTAGCCTGTTTTTCTACAAGAAAATGCACAGGAAACTGATCTTTCAATGTTGATAGGTGTGAAACAATAATGATTTTTTCAAAATCATCCTGGATTTTGTATATAGTATCCATGATATGTGAGAGTCCCTCGTCATCTTGTGAGCCAAATCCTTCATCGATAATAAGGGTTTGTAATGAGGTTCCTGCTCTTCGTGCAAGTAATTTTGATATTGCAATGCGAAGTGCAAAATCGATACGAAATGCTTCTCCTCCTGAAAACATCTCATATGGACGTAATCCATTGCCATCAGATATTTTGATATCGAGGGTCTCTTTAGACCCACCTTTTTTGAGGTCTCGCAACGATTCAATAAAGAGATGTGCTTGGTTGTTTGTCAACTTTGCAAGTAATTGATTTGCTTCATGCTCAATTTCAGGTATCGATTCTTCAATGAGTAATGCTTGAATGCCATCTTTTCCTGTTGCATGAGCAATTGTCTGATAATCAAAAATATGATTATTGAGTTGTGCAATAGTACGCATATTTTCTTGTATTGATTGTTCATACTCGACGATAGTCTTCTCTTGCGCTGTCAGTTGCGCATGAATGCGCATAGCCTCTTGTATGCGTTGAACATGTGATGCAATAATCTGTTCAAGATTAGTATATTCTTGCATCAGTGATTCTTTATGTGTAAGTCCATTTTGAGCCATCCTGATATGCTGCGAAAGTTCAGAGAGTTCGCTCTTTATTGTTTTAAGCGATGTGCATGCGAGTTGTATTGATGTCTCTATCTGAACACGCTCTTGCGTGAGTTGTTGTGATGAGGCATAGAGAGCGCGCGCTTTTTCAAGTTCATCGTATTCTTTTTTAAGTTGTGCGTGTAATGTCGGTTGGTATTCGGTTTGTGCAATGCGCGTCTCTACTTCACGTAATAATAATATCAATTCTTGATATAGGTTATGTTGCAGGAAGAGATGCTCTTTTTGATTCTGTGTCGTTTGAAACAATCTCTCTTTTTCAGCAAGAATTTTTTGCGTTTGTGCAATACGGAGCTCTTTATCTTGTATCTGCTGCGTTATTTCGTTGATGCGAATAATCAGATGTTCATATTGCTTTTGTAGTTCTTGATCTCGTAGTTGATAGACTGGTATGAGAGCAATCTGTTCTTTCTGATCTTTATAGAGATTATATTGTGTCAGCAAGAGTTCTTTAAGTCGATTGATAACCAGTGTGATGCGTTGTAGTTGGTGATGAAGATGTTTTTTGTTATCATGCAGTTTCTGATTAAGAAAGCGCTTTCGTGATGCTGATACATTTTGCTCACAGAGAGGACAACTTGGATTGTCAGCATCAAGTACCAATTCATTTTTTTGTTCGGCTTGCCTGATTTGCGATGTTATTATATTTCCATGAGCGATATATTTTTGATAATATTCTCTTCGTTTTTCAAACTGCCGTTCAAATGCGGTAAAGGTTATCTGTAGATCTGTAAGATTTCTGAGTTTTTCGCCAATAATTTTTTGTTCAGCATATATCTTTTTTTGTTCTTCTTGAATCTGTAAATGGAGAGCAGTACTATCAACAAGACTTGCAGTGAGCGTCTCTATTGCAGATTTTTCACGTGCAACTTCTACCGTAATTGCCTGAAGTGATTGTGTATGTTCTTGTGTAACCTGATGTTCAATAGTTGTTATCTGTTGCCGATAGGTAAGTGCTCTCTCTTTATATTCAAGAAGCTCTTGCATATACCGCTGCTGTTTTTCTAGATCTTTGCTGATGCGATTTTGCGCTACGCTAATTTCTTGAGGATTGGGAATATTTCGTAACGTTGCTCGTATGGTTCGCCATTGTTTTAAATAGGCACGAACAGATTGCTGGAGCTCTTTTTGTGTTATTTCAAGTTTTTCACGCTGTTTGATGAGCATTGCAAGCGCATGTTCTTCTTGTTTTGCTAGTGATAGTTTTTCCTCAAGATCTTTCTTGCGTTGTTCATATTCTGCTTGTTTTGTATGCAAGAAAGAAGTCTGATTATTAATATCATGTAATTGTTTTTCGATATTTTGCTTGATGCCAAGTTCTTGCGAGAGCTTTGTTTGCATGAGTTCAATTGCTTGTAACTCAATTTGATACTCACGAATCTTTTCGAGTGCTTTTTTTCGAATCAATTCATATTGATTGAGTCCTAAAATAGAAGCCAAAATATCTTTGCGTTCTTTGGCGGTCTTTTTTGAAAACTCATTTGCATTCCCTTGGCGTAAAAATGCAGAATTAACAAATGAATTAAAATCGAGACGAATAATTGATTCTATTCTTTCTTGTGTTGCTTTAATCGTTTTGTCAGTGAGTGGTTGCAATGATCCTGTTTGACTATCGAGAATGCCAAATTCGAGTGACGAATGTGGCTTGCCATATAAGAATGAGAAATCTCTTCGTACACGATAGAGTATATTATTGAGTTTGAAATCAAAGATAACCAACATCTGGTTAGTGCCGAGTTTGAGCAGACCATGATCCGGTTTTGCGCTATTAGTTATTTTACGCGCTTGTCCCCAAAGAGCCCATGTTATTGCATCGAGGAGTGCAGATTTTCCATGACCATTCTTTCCAGACAAACAGATTAGATGGTATGCGCCAAAATCGATTGTCTGTGTATCGCCATAACTTAAAAAGTTTTTGATCTGAAGTTTTACTGGAATCATAATCGATAGCACGAGTGATATAATGAGTTATACAAAAGTTGTAGATAGTCTAGCATGAAGTTCTATAAAAACCCAGATATCATTCGATAGTTAATAATGAGAAGGTATAATAATCAGTTTTTACCTATGCATTATTACTTTGAAAAATAGATGTTTACCTCTGCAATGTTTATTAAGTTGTCAGTGTGCGCTGAGTCTGTTATGTTAGGTAGCATTACATCGTAGTGGACTGAGCGTGATTAGTAGGAGATTGCACAAAAAATGAATGATGTTATTTTTCGAGAATATGATATTCGAGGTAAAGTTGATGTTGATTTTACCATCGAAGAGACATATCGATTGACACAAGCAATTGTTTCATATGTATATGATCGTAATAAAAATGTTAAATCATTTGCAGTAGGTATGGATGGAAGAACGCATTCTCCTGCAATAAAGAAAATGGTTACCCAGGCAATTATCGATAGTGGATTTGATGTAATCTTTATTGGCATGTGTCCATCTCCAGCGCTCTATTTTGCTATGCATACATTATCAGTTGATGCTGGTATTATGATAACAGCGTCCCATAATCCTAAAGAATATAATGGATTAAAGTTATGTTTAGGAACTGAATCAATATGGGGAAGTCAAATTAAAGAGATATTATCATTATACAAACGTGAATCATTTATAGCATCTGATCATAAAGGTAATGAAGGCGAATATCTTATCATTCCTCTCTATATACAATACCTTATAAGTTCATTTGAACATTTAAAGGGAATTCCATTATCGGCAGTTATTGATTGTGGTAATGCAAGTGGTGGTACCGTTATTCCCCAATTAGTCAATGCAATGGATTGGGAACATGTACAAGTATTATATGCAGAAATAGATGGAACTTATCCAAATCATGAGCCAGATCCTACTGATGAAGCAAATATGCAAGATGTGAAAAAGATATTACTAACTACTGATACGCAAGTTGGAATTGGTCTTGATGGTGATTGTGATCGTATGACGCCAATGACAAAATCGGGAACATTAGTATCGGGTGATGTCTTGCTTGCATTATTTGCAAAACCGATCATTGAGAAGTATAAAAATCCAACCATAGTACTTGATATTAAAAGTTCTGACGGTGTATTTCAGATATTGAAAGAATGGGGTGCAAATCCTATATTTTCTCCATCGGGTCATTCTATTATCAAAAATGAAATGAAAAAACATAATGCAGTGCTTGCAGGAGAATTGAGTTGTCATTTCTTCTTTAAAGATCGTTATTTTGGATATGATGATGGTATTTATGCCATCATGCGTCTGTTTGAACTTTTACACACATCACAAAAAAGATTAGATGCATTAGTTGCTGAAATACCAACTGCGTATGCTACACCAGAGTTTCGCATTGCATGTAATGAAAATATGAAACAAAAGACCATTGATGCTATAAAAGAATGGTATACAGATCATGATGATGCAACATTAATCACTATTGATGGAATACGCGTTACGACTCCGTATGGATGGGGGCTTATTAGAGCATCTAATACACAACCAGTTGTATCGCTACGATTTGAATCGACAACAAAAGAGGGGCTTGCGCAAATATTGCGTGAGTTTTGCAACGTGTTGAGTACGTATATCGATACAACAGTGCTTACTTCGTATAAGGAGAAATAAGGTTGTGAGTCAGATAGGATTACACTTACGATTGCAAGATTCGCTCCTACATCTTGCGCAGCATGCAGTTCAATTACGTATTCCTTTTTTTCAATGTTTTTTTGTGCAGCAGATGAATGGTAGATTAATCACCATGACTGATGAGCAGATAGCATCGTTTGTTGCATATAAGCGTGAACACTTTACGGACCTCTATTTACATGGTTCGTATTGGATCAATTTAGCAAGTAATAGACGAAATGGCATTCGATCTTTTTATCGAGAATTATCGCTTGCAAAAAAATTAGAATTTACGCATATGATACTTCATCCAGGCGCTGCTAATGATGCGCGAGAGGTGATAGAAGGTATTGATACATTAGCACGTGTATTGAATGAGATTACAAAAAAAGAACGGCAAATTGAGTTTGTGCTTGAAAATACCGCACATGGCAATATGTCTGTTGGAAGCGATATTGCACATTTTGGAATTCTGCTATCAAAGTTAGATTTTCCAGAGCGGGTATCATTCTGTCTTGATACGGCACATGCATATGTATATGGATATGATATTGTGCATACATTGGATGAATTTATTGCATATGTTGATGATACCATAGGTCTTTCGCGAGTAAAACTTATTCATCTTAATGATACCTATGAACAGTTAGGATCACGCATTGATAGACATGCATCGGTAGGCGAAGGAAGAATAGGTGTTGAAGCATTAAAGCGATTTGTTTTGCATCCTAAAATAGAATCTATTCCGTTGTTGATTGAACCGCCAGTATTATCAAATGAGCAGGAAATTGAATTGCTCAATTTAATCCGTTCGTGGCATTAATAAAAAAGAGGTGGATATATGATGCGTGTAGCAATTAATGGATTTGGCCGTATTGGAAGAACTTTTTTGCGAGCATGGTGTGCAGATAAAAAAGCTCAAGAATTATATACCATTGTGGCAATTAATCTTGGTCCAGATACCTCTGAATTGGCTGCATACTTATTCAAATATGATTCACTTATGGGGCCTTATGCGGGGCATGTTACTGCTGGCGATGAATATTTAGTAATTGATGGTAACCGCATACGATTGTACAACATACTTGATCCACAAGATATTCCATGGAGAAAAGAGGCAATTGATTGGGTAGTAGAATCATCCGGTAGATTTACGAAACGAGCGCAAGCAGTTAAGCATCTTGACGCTGGTGCAAAGCGCGTAGTGATTACAGCTCCTGCGCATGATGAAGACATTGCAATTATTATGGGTGTTAATGAAGACGAATTTCATGCAAAAAAACATACCATTGTTTCGCTTGGTAGTTGTACTACTAACGCATTCATTCCAATGCTTAAAGTTCTTAATGATCTGTGTGGCATCGAATCAGGATTTATGACTACTATTCATGCATATACAAGTACACAATCATTGCTCGATAATAGTATGGATTCGAATTGCCGTCGATCGCGTGCTGCAGCGATCAATATTGTTCCATCAACAACGGGTGCAACTGAGATGCTTGGCAAAATTATGCCCGATTTAGCAGATGCTATTCATGGAGGATCGGTGCGTGTTCCTGTTGCAAAAGTTTCGCTGATTGATTTATCAGTAATTGCAAAACAAGAGACATCTATTGATGCCATTCATGATACGATTGATCATCTTGCGCAATTACGTATGAAGCATATCATAGTGCGAACAACAGAAGAATTAGTCTCGAGTGATTTTATGAATAATGCACACTCAGTGATTATCGATAGTCCATTAACATACGTTTCTCATCGACAAGTAAAGTTGATGGGATGGTATGATAATGAATGGGGCTATTCAGAACGAATCAATGATTTCTTGCAGTACGCAGCTCAGTCTCAATAATATATGTACGATAAAAGAGCGCGATTAAACAATCTTTTTGCATAAACTATTCGAGTAGTAATCCTTGACGTGTACACCTTGATAATTACAATAATAGTTAATCTTATCCGGTGTGTAATTAAATCGAGGAAATCTCCATGAATAGACGTATATTGCTTGGCATGTGGTTGCTGCATGTTTGCTGTGTAACATTTGCAAGTCAAGAGAAACAAATAACAAGAGCTGATTTGCATACTGCAATTATCCAAAATAACATTGATCAGATTCGGTCTTTTTTGGTTAATGGTGGCGATGTTAATATTCGAGATGGGTGTGGAGATACTATGCTTCAAGCGGTCTCAGGCTTGAATATGAGTACAATGGAAAAGATGTTAGTGGAAGAATATAAAGCAGATGTAAATGCAGAGAATAATTGGAATCGAACACCCTTAATGAATGCTGCTTGGATGGGGCGGAATGACACTGTAGAATACTTGCTGGAAAAAGGAGCTTTTGTTAATGCACAAGATGTCGAGGGAGATACCGCATTAAAACGGCTTATTTCACTTGGGCATTATGATATTGCAGAGATATTAATCGCAAATAAAGCGAATGTAAATTTGGCAGATAATACAGGAAGGACACCTTTGATGATTGCAGCAAAAAATGATGAGGCTAGATTTGTCGATTTGCTTTTAGAGAATGGTGCTTATGTATCAATTGATAAGAATAATAATACTACAATAACACATGCAGTTATGGATCCTGCTTTATGTGTACCAGAATGGCTTAAGCTGGGCATTGTACACAAATTGCTTTTCTCACAAAATATAAAAAGAGAGATTCGTAAGCAGATGTGTGAAACACGTAAATGGATAATGGAAGATAATGATAAAGTAATCTGGTCATCATTGCCTCGTGAAGTTATGCAAGAAATTAGTCGAGCAATTATAAAGCCGGTGATAGTAAAAGAGCGAACGCGAATTTTAGATTTGCTTGGTAGAAAAAATAAGAATGGTAAGATAGCGCGAGATTATGCGCAAACGAATAAGCTTAAAAAAATTGTACAATTATTTGATGCCATCGGTAATGATGATATATTCGTGAAGGTTATCGGTAGGTTATTGCTTGGAGATAATCCACCAGAACATATAATTCCAATATTGCCCTATGAGTTTGAATATAAGTCCGTTGGAGATAGAGAATACGAGCGATGAAGCAATTGAGATAGTAGAGTAAGTAATTTCTTGTATAAATAGGACACGGGCTTTGAAGTATAGAGAGCAATTATGCTATGATTTTACTTCACAAAATAGTTATTTTTGTATACGCTATGATCACCAGTAAGATACTAATAATGACATTTCTATGATATTTGTTGGGCCCATAGCTCAGGGGTCAGAGCAATCGGCTCATAACCGAAAGGTCCCAGGTTCAAATCCTGGTGGGCCCACCAACAAAGCGATGCATCTAACAAGACGTTATTTACTGACAAGGAGAGATCTCGATGCTCGATGATAAGACCCCATTCCAATCGTTTGTTGATCTCGTAACGCTTGATCAAGATATTCGACGACTCCTTCTCAAAAAAGAAGAAATTCAGAATCATATAGAAACATTAAAACAACAGCTCATTGCATTACAAGATGCGCAAGCAACAGCAAAGCGAGCAGTAGTTGATGCGCAAAAACATGTTGATGAACTTGAGCTTTCTATGCAAATAATTCAAGATCAACTTGATGCAAAAAAACGTAAACTTGAAACATTATCAAATTATAAAGAGTATCAGCCGATTAAACTTGAAATTGATCAATTGATGCGCGAATACCATCAAAAAGAAGATGCTGTCGTGCAAGGGTGGAGTCTTTTAGAACGAGCGCAATCGGAACAAGAGACAACGTATACCGATGCACAGATTACTCATGTGCGAATTTCAGAACAGATTGCACAGGCTGAACAAGAACAGAATTCATTAGAAGCAGAATTAAAACAGCTAATGAATGATCGTCCTAACAAAGAAGCACATGTTCCAGAAGAATGGTTGGAAAAATATGCAATTATGCGAACGCGCGTTGATGATCCTGTGGTACAAGCGATTGATGAAGGATGTAGTGCCTGTTTTCAATCTATTCCAGGACCAGATCTTATGCGCTTGCGAAAAAGAGCATTATTGCAATGTAGAAACTGTTATCGATTGCTCTACATGAAAGAAGCAATGGATAAAGTAGTTCAAGAAAAATAGTGGATTCTCGATGAAACAGCTGTCATTATTTGAAAATCATTCTTCAGATACAAAATCATCAGGATATGCTCCTGCTACATGGACAATCTATACTGACGGTGCTTCGCGAAGAAATCCAGGCCCTTCAGGAATCGGAGTTGTCATTTACAAAAATGATGCAGAATTTGCGACGTATGGATACTTTATTGGAAACAAAACCAATAATCAAGCGGAGTATTTGGCGTTATTGTTTGCGCTCTTTATTATAGAACAATATAAACGACCGCGAGATACATTGCGTCTTGTTGCCGATTCTGAATTAT
Organism: uncultured Pseudomonadota bacterium; assembly: GCA_964575265.1. GTDB lineage: Bacteria > Babelota > Babeliae > Babelales > Vermiphilaceae > CAZNPD01. The sequence goes on from CAZNPD010000001.1 coordinate 215,939, forward strand.
TGGTAAAACAATTGAATGGTATTTACAAAGTAAAAAATGCGGAATTACGACCATTACATGCGTTAGCTACAAAGTTGCTGATATCATTACGAGCTACTATCTGTCATGTTATGCGTGAAGATAATGTGCGAGCTGATCAGTTGGCAAATGAAGGTGTAGATAAAAAAAGAGAGATGCCACAACAGTTTATAGATTTGCTTACTGCTCATGCGATTACTATTTAAGCTATTATTTTTGCTAGTTTCTATTTTGCCTGAAAAAACAATACATGCGCGATCATCATTGCGTAATCGTACAGACCATCTTATGTCATCGAAGAAATTAAGTAGACAACAGGCATCACCATCTGGTTCACAAAAATTATCTGCTACAATCAATCCGGTGGATGTGAAATCTAATAGAACCCCAGAATTAAAATTTTACCAATCGCGTACATATACTATTCGTGTTTTACTTGATACTACATCAGGCTCTACGGCATGGGAAATTGCAAGTCATCATGGCTCTATCATTAAAGATCGCGCAAATGGATCTATTCTCATGCGCATAGATGCAAAGTGTTCTATACAAGCACATGCAAAGGGTTGGATGATAAATGGGAGATTGGTTTCTGCATCAACAATTACCATAACTCCTCATGCACATGATGAGCTACTCTTTAATACCAAGCGATATCAAGGATCATTTATTTGTGCAAAAGATGGTGATAGAGCAGTGTTGATCAATGCGCTCGAATTGGAAGATTATGTGACGAGTGTTCTTCGAACAGAGAGTTGGCCAGGATGGCCACTTGAGGTTAATAAGGTTATGGCAATTGTAGCGCGAACATATGCGTTAGCAACTATTTTACAATCAAAACGGACCAAAGCACTTTATCATATAAAAAATACAAATCATCATCAGACGTATCAAGGAAAGCATGATGATAAAACAATTAAATTAGCAGTTGAACAGACACGCGGTATGTTTTTGTCATACGAAGATAAACCAATATTGGCAATGTTTGATTCATGTTGTGGAGGTATAATTCCTGCGCAGATGCATACGGGATGTGATTTTGAAAAGGCGCCGTATCTTGCGCGAACATATGCATGCCGTCATTGTAAATCATTAAAAATATATTCTTGGAATGTTGAGATGATGCTTGATGAATTTGCTCGATATGTAGCAAATGATTGTGATCATCATGGTATAAAAGATGTAAAGATTGCTCAAAAAGATAAAGCTGGTATTGCTGAGTCAATCGCCATTAAGACCCAAAAAAAGACATATACATTATCTGCGCGAAAATTATATTCGTCTATCCCGCAAGTAAAAAGTTTCTGCTTTGATCTTACTAAAAAATCGCAAAAGGTGATCATTAAAGGACGAGGGTATGGTCATCACTTAGGATTATGCCAATGGGGTGCTCGTGAAATGGTGCGTGATGGATGGCATTATAAACGTATCTTATCATTCTATTATCCGAATACTACTATTATGAATTTGTCATAGTAGATGTAATCTTGTCTTTCTTATATCTTTGTTCTATGTATTAAAGAGTATGAACATGTCAAGTATCCATTATTTAAATTGCAACATAAAATGTTATAGCAAAAAAGAGTCAATCGTATAATTGGCAACAAAAGGAGATCTGTTCTTTTACGTATGGAGTATACAATAATTCTTATTTAAAAGGAGTGTCTGTGGTCGTATATATGAAGCATTTATTGCGATGTGTTCTTGTCTGTATGGGTTCGCTTGCAATAGCCGAAAATCGTATGGGACAAAAAGATGAGCGGCAAGAAGCATTTGGCGTTCGTATGAGAGCTGCGCGTACAAGTACTCTTGCTCGAGCACCACATGCAATGGGTTATTATGGATATCCCGATGCAAATCCAGATGAATCAAATCCTGCATTAAATTATGCAAACTCGTATACGAAATTATTTGAGCATAACAATGTTGATAGTACGGTGACTGCAAGTGGTGCAGCAAGTTTTGCATCATTAGTAAAAGCAGAGCAGACTGGTTTGCAGACCTATTTTAATGCAATGCAATTTACTCCTGGATGTCAACGTTTACAAATTAATCCACAAGCGGGATTTGCATTTAGTTTGCAAGGAATGGATTCATCACTCTTTTCTATGCCATCATTTCCGTTATTAAGCGATGCGTGGATGGGTGCAGAAATCTTAGAAGATTACTTAATGATGATATGTCGCGATGTAAACTTTGAAGATTATGGGACTGGTTTACATACCGACTATGATGCATTCCATGGAGGTGGTTCTATTACCAACAGAGCAGCAGCAGTATTGCAAGATCTTGGTAGTAATTATCATGGTCCACGTAATAGTGATGGTTTTGTAGATGCATCAGTTCTCTTTAGAGGTATGACTGCTGGAGATCAAGTTGGTCCGTATGTTTCACAATTTATGTGGCAGCGAATATTTTCATTGTTTCCTTCAGGATGCTCTGGTTTTACTGCAACATTGATTGGGGTACAAAATTTAGATCAAGATGTTATATCGGTTCCACAACTATATCCGATTGTTTCCACACGTGAATTTGGTGTAACATGGGATAATTTTATTGCACTACAAAATGGTTTGATTCCTGAAGTCTATACTTCAAGTGATTATGGTCCTGGTCATCGATATGTTATTAATGGTCGCGATATTGGAAGCTTAGATCATGCCGATACACCGTATGGATATTATACCAATGCGTTGGCAGTCCTTGCATATCACGGATTTCCAATTTCACCCTACTTCCCATATGCAAATGGTACAATAACAAAAGAGAGTGCTGGGTTTGATATGGGTGTGCCTGATGCATTTACTATGGTAGGTAATGTTTGTGCAGAAGCATTTAAGGCAGCATGGGCACAAAAATGGCGCGTGTTCCGTAGAGCTCGTCCAGAAGCAATCTGCGGATTAGTACATCATGCAAAAGAGAGTGGAACAAATCCATATAATCTGCATTCGAATATTTTTGGAATTCATGCAGGTGTTGATGTGCTTGCATGGGCAAGATATCATAACGAACAACAACAACCAGTTAATCCGCTTAATTCAACTTATTTGTTAGCACAAATGTTTCCAGAAGGTTCGCCAACACATCCTGCGTATCCATCAGGACATTCCGTAGTTGCAGGTGCATGTACAACAGTGATAAAGGCAATATTTGATACTGACGTTAAATTGAATACACGATTGACGCCGGTAAAACCTGATCCATCTGATCCAACAAAATTAATTCCATTAGATGGAGAAGGTGAAGATGAAATGACTGTCGGATCAGAACTTGATAAGTTGGCATCAACAGTGGCGATTGGAAGAGATTTCGCAGGTGTTCATTGGAGATCAGATGGTGATGCAGGATTGCTTCTTGGTGAGGAAGTTGGAATCTGTTATTTGCAAGATCAAGCACGTAAATATACAGAAGTAGGATTTACTGGATTTAGACTTACTAAACGTGATGGTACACGTGTTATCATTACAGGAGATAGTGTAATAGCGCAGTAATCAATAGTAGTTATAAGAGGGGGGGGTGATCACCCCCCCCTCTCTCTCTTTCTTACAAGTTGTAAATGGGAGTAATATTTGAATAAATTTTGTTGATTAAAATATGTTACGATATTGACACATTAAAAGGAATGTACATGAAGGTATTAAAATTTGTACAACATATTATTTGTATATCGATATGCATGATGAGTCTACTACATGGATCTTGTGCACCACATGTAGCAATGCAAGGTCAAGTTGCATGGCAACTCGCAGACCAAATTCTCTGTATGAATGAAGCAAATAAAGTTATCTATCAATCAGATATTCCGATACAAATAACAACTCCTGGAGTCTATGCGATAGGAGAGCAATTAAGTGGGGGAGGGAATCCTATGATTACCGTTATGTCCCCTAACGTAACAATCGATTGCAAAGGGCACTTTATTTCTGGAGGCGTACGAGAGATTCTTGTGCAAGATGTTGATCAGATAAGAATATGCAATGGAGTAATGTCTGCTACAAGTACCTGTATTGCAATAGTAGATAGTTCCAATGTTATGATAGAAGATATGATTTTTACTGGTGGATTATCAATTGGAGCGATAGATTCGTCGAGTATAGACGTCTTAGATTCAAATCTTGGGGGAGGTATAAACCTCATTGGCGTGACTAATTCTAGCATTGATGAATGCGCAGTAACGGGTATTACTGCGGTTAATTGTACAGGAATCTCTGTAACGAATGTTGACACAGTGCAAATGTTTCTTACTGGAGTAACAAATAGTATATTTGATAATATATATCGCGATGGGGCGGTAGGTGGAACAGCATATACGCTTACTAATTGTTCGAATAATATTTTTTCAAATATTACTCGGTCAAATGCGAATGCGTTTACGGAAGTCTTGGGTACATCGAGTAATAATCTGTTTGAAAATGTTATTATTAATCAAACGATCGTACCAATAGTTACTGCTGCTACTGTTGACAGAACACAGTTTAAATCATGCACAATTCTGAATGGAAATCCATCAGTCGTTCAAGCATGCTTTTTTAATGATGGAACAAATACAAAGGTATATAACACGACATTAGATAATTTTGCTTTCGTAACATCAGCAGGGTCGATGAATCCTATAATGGGATTTATTATTACCGATACCAATGTGGTTGCTAATGATGCTAATTATTGGGAAAATCTTTTTAAGATTATGTAGAACCGGAAGCGCTTTTAAAATTGAATACAAAAGAGGAATGCGATGATTAAAAAAATAACGTGCTTAATATCTATACTTACAATAGCATCGGTGCAAGGAGCCTGTTCGCAAAAAGCGTCGGTTTTGGGTGAAACAGTATGGAATCAGTTAGATCGAATATTATCAGTAAGCTATGCAGATAAGGTGATTTATCAAACAGATATTCCATATACTATTACGCAATCTGGTGTATATGGTGTTGGTGAGAATCTCTCAATTGTAGGAACGGCAACAGCGATAACGGTTGCTCCAGGGGTTTCAGCTGTAGTTATTGATTTGCATGAGCATACAATTTCTGCAAGTGGCGGGTCAGATACTGCTATATCGGCAAGTAATAATGTAATCGTTCAGAATGGTACTATTAAGGGTTTTAATATAGGTGTTTATGGAGGATATCTTGTAAAGCATATGGTTATTGAGCAATGCACAATCGGAGTGTCGCAATCCTCATATATTTATTATACAGATGGCATTGATTGCGCAACGTTTTATCAGATAAATAATGTGGTATTCCCTGGTCGTTTATTAAAGTGCAATATATTTAATAGCTCTAATTATGGTGTTGTCATAAGTAATAGTATTTATGTTCCAATCGATAGATGCTCTTTTTATGGTGGTAATGGTGGTATTGATGTAGCGGGATCGAGAGCTCCAATTGTAATGGGATGTTCATTTTCAAATATTGCAGGTAATGCTATTAACATTAATGGTGCAATGAGTACTACTACAACAACAATACGAGATTGTACAATTATAGGATGTGCAAACGGAATGGTACTCCTTAATACTCTTACGCCAATCATTTTCAATTCAAAAATTTTGAATTGCCCGGGAGTGGCGATTAACCTAGCACCTAATCTTGTAGCTGGAACAGTTCGTAGTAATATTATTGCCAATGCTGCTGTTGGTATTCAGGTGGGTGCCGGATCAAATTTATTGATCTGTAACAATTATATCTCGAATACGACAACACCATTTATGGGTGTTAGCCCTGCGCAGTCGCCAGGATCACAAGTTAATACAATGGCTAATTATTGGACGAATGTTGTAGATTAACTATTTAGACTACTTAAAAAAATAATTGAAAGTTGATAGTCTCATTAGTTTGAATAGTGAGACTATCAACGTTAGTATATGAAATCTTGAACTATTCAAAGTAGGGCTGAAAGATTATTTAAAAAGGAATATGAAGGAGATGAGAGCGTTGAAGCTTATACAACATGCTGTCTGTACGACAGTATGTGTGACGAATCTATTATATGGCGCTTGTACACCTCACGTAGCAAAAGTAAATCAAAGTGTGTGGAAACTTGCAGATGAAATTCTCAGTGTAAAAGGAGCAAATAAAGTTATCTATCAATCAGATATTCCATATGCGATTACTACTCCAGGAGAATATGCAATAGGAGAGATGTTGACCAGTACGTGGAGTCCGGTTATTACAGTTGCGGCTCCTAATGTAACAATTGATTTTAAAGGAATGGCGATTGTTTCATCCCCAACTGGTGTTTTGGTACAAAATGAGCAGATAGTAATACGTGATGGCATAATCGATCAAGCTGAAACAGCTATTTCGATAGAAAATACATCGAATGTTGTAATAGATACTATGTATATCTTTAGTCCAGTAAGCAGAGGAATTAATGTATTAGGCTCATCTGATATAGCTATAGTAAATTCTTATATAACGACTGGAAATATTGCTTTAGATACTGCGACAAATGTTAGTGTTGATACATGTGTAGCGAATACATTTTTTATAACTGATTGTTCAAGTATTTCTGTGACGAATACAATGTCTGGAGTATATTTTTTAACAAGAGTAACAAATAGTATATTCGATAATATATATCTTGATGGTGGCGTATCTCTTACATTTTATACTATTACGGACAGTTCATATAATATATTTTCGGATGCAATACGATCAAATGCGAATGGATTAATAGACTTGAATGGTACATCGAGTTTTAATACATTTGAGAATTTTATTAATAATTCTATTATTGTTCCTGTGAGAATAGCATCTACTGTTAATAAGACTCGTATTAAATCTTCTATATTTCAAAACGTTAATCCATCAGCTTTTAGTACAGCAATTATTAATAATGGAACAAATACGGAAGTATATAATAGTTCGTTTGATGGATATGTTTTTTTAACCTCAGGAACAGCGCTTACAACTGGATTAGTTATAACAACTACTAATATTGATAATAACAATGCTAATTATTGGCAGAATCTTTTTAATTAGAGACTATATGATTAGAAAAATAGCTTGCATGCACATACTGTTAATAGTAGCCTTGCAAGAGGCTTGCGAACCAAAAGCATCGATCGTAGGAGAATCTTTGTGGAAACAATTAGATCGAGTATTATCAGTAAGCTATGCGGGGAAAATGATTTATCAATCCGACATTCCGTATGTTATAGCGCAATCAGGTATAACATATGGTATTGGAGAGAATCTCTCAAGTGAAGGAACGGCAACAGTGATAACGGTTGCAGCGGGAGTACGAGATGTTGTTATTGATTTGCATGGACATACTATTGCTGCCAGCGGAGGATCAGACGCAGCGATATCTATTAGCTCTCAAAATCAACCAATAATTGTTCAGAATGGTACTATTAGTGGCTTTAATATAGGAGTCTATAGAGCCTTTCTTGTAAAGAATATGATACTTGAACAATGTGCAACGGGCTTGTCAGGATGTCGATATGCTGAGACCTCAAATGGTATTAATTGTGGATCATTTTTTTCTATACAAGGAGCAGATGCGCCAGGAGGTCTAAGTGGTCGAGTGCTGAAATGTGATATGTTTAATAGTACTGATTATGGTATTATAGCAAATGGGATTGTTTTTCTTGCAATAGATCAATGTTCTTTTTATGGAGGAAATGGTGGTATTCGTACTTTAAATATGACAAGAGGCCCTATAATAATAGAGTCAGTGTTTGATAATATCACTGGTACAGCCATTAGCATTGAATCTGGATCGACTACTCCTATGATACGAGGTTGTTCGATAGAAGGGTGCATAAATGGAATTGAGTTTTTGGATCCTCTTTCTACGACTATTTCACCAACTGTTCTCAACACTACAATTTCAAATTGTTCGGGAACTGGAATTAGTGTTGGTTCTGGTATTTCCGTGGGAACTCTTCGTGGGAATAGAATTACTAATGTTAACATTGGCATTCAGATGGGTACATCGTCATTAAGTGTATACAATAATTATATTTCCGATGCAGCAATTACTTTTTCAGGATTTAGCCCTGCGCAAGCTACAACATCGCAAATCGGAACCTTGGCTAACTACTGGACAAATGTTTTTGATTAAATGATTTGTCTGAAAGGTGAGTGGCATGATTCGAAAGATAATATATATAATGCATATAATAGTAGTGTGGTATACGCAGGCTGCTTGTATACCACATGCATCAGTTATAGGTGAATCAGTATGGAAACAACTTGATAGAGTGTTATCAATAAGCTATGCAGATAAAATAATTTATCAATCTGATGTTCCTTTCGTTATAACAGAACCAGGTTCATACGGTGTTGGGGAGAATTTAACAAATGTTGGGACTACAACGGTAATATCGATTGCATCCGGAGTAAGAGATGTTTTCATTGATCTTCATGGATATGACATTATATCGGATGGAACCCCTGCTACTGCCATAGCTGTTAGTGATACTAATCCTGGCGTGATGATACGTAATGGGTCCATTGTAGGTTTTAATATAGGAATCTATAGAGGGTATTGGATTAAGGATATGACTATTTCGCAATGTACAACAGGAATATTGGGAGGGCGATTTGTTGATACAAGTGATGGATTTGATTGTGGTACGTTCTATAGCGTTAGTGCAGCAGATACAGTGCTCGCAGCGCGTATATTGCAATGCAAAGTATTCAACAGCACCAATTACGGAGCTTTGATTGGTCCAGGCGTATCGACGGCAGTGGTTGATAGATGTACATTTCAGGGTGGTGGTGCTGGTGTTCACGTAGTGGATACTACAACAAGAGGTTGTATGATATTAGATTCTCTCTTTAATGATATTGCTGGTATTGCCATTTCATCACCAGGGATGTATACAGTCGTACGTAACTGTTCTATTGCGAGATGCACAAGCGGAATAGTAATTACTGGAGTTTCACCTATTATTACTGATTCTACTATTTTACATTGTTCTGATGTTGGGATTGATATACAGATTAGTAATGCTGGTACAGCACGCTCAGGAACGGTATGTAGCAATGTGATTAATGATGCAAATATTGGTATTCGAGTAATTACGGCGTTCCCTATTGCTATCTATAATAATTATATGTCAGATACGGCCATTACTTTCTCGGGAATTAGTCCTGTAAAGGCTACACCATCGCAGATTGCTACTACAGCTAATTTTTGGACGAATATTACTGATTAAAAAGATGAGAAGAATCAGCTACTGGAGTATTAAATGCAAGTATTGAAGTTTGTACAATATATATTTTGGATATCCTTACATGGGGCTAATTTATTGTATAGTGGAGCGTGTACGTCACACGCAGGTACTGTTGGATTTAGTGTATGGAAATTAGCAGATGATATTCTCTCTGTTAATGAGGCAAATAAGGTTATTTATCAATCAGACATTCCATTTACAGTGCCAAGCAGTGGAGCCTATGCTGTGGGTGAAACACTTATAAATACCAGTACAGCGCCGGTTATTACCAATACGCATACCAATGTGGTCATTGATTTCAAAGGCCATAGCATAATAAATCAGCTTGCTGTTAGTGATGCAACAGCCATTTCATTGCAAGAAAATAGCCAGACGACCATTTGCAATGGATTTATCGATGGTTCTACCTATGGAATTGTGATGTCAGGTGTTTCCAATGCATTGATACAAGGAATGGGTTTTATTGGTACAACCACGAATATTCGAGTTACTAATTCATCTAATATAGAAATATGCGAAACTGATATGAATGGGTTTGTTGATTTTACGAATGTAACAAATTCTATTGTGAAAGATTCTATATTGATTAATTCTTTTTCGCTTCTTTTTATGAGAGATTGTTCTGGTGTTACAGTTATGAATATGATGGGATCGGGGGCTGTCTTATCGGGAGTAATTAATAGTAAGTTTGAAAATACGTATCTAGATAGTGGTGCAAGTGTTATTTCTTATAGAATTAACAATAGCTCGCATAATATATTTACGCGTCTTATACGAGAGAATTCTAATTTACTTGCCGATCTAGTGGGGACTTCAAGCTGTAATACTTTTGATAAGGTTATTGGTAACAGAATGGCATTAGTACTTCGGATTAATACGGGCGTTAATAAGACGCGTCTTTTATCAAGTGTATTACAGGGAGACGTTATGGCAGGAGGTGCTGCAGTTATTAATAATGGTACAAATACAGAGATGTATAATAATTTAATTAGACAATATGTGCCGGTAAGCGGAAGTGTACTTGAAGCAGGATTAGTCATCACTAATACCAATGTAGTTGCAAATGATGCTAATTATTGGCAAAATCTTTTATTCCAAAATGCGTAGATTCTGTTGTTTAAAAAAATAGATTTTAAGATATGATAGCACTGGTAAAAAACGATCAAAATTTCTTTATAAATTGGGGCTATCATGAAAAAAGAATATGTAGATGAGTTGCGTGGAGCAATTTCTTTCTTTTCTTAAGACGTGTAGAAATATTTCATAGTTACATCTGGACAAACAAGTGATGTGACACAAGTAAACGTTTTATTGAGTGATACCTCTACAAAGAGCATCAGCAGGCTATTACATCTTTTCTACCGGCTCTATACCAAGAATAATTAATCCTTGAGCAAGAACTTGTGATGTAATTTCACATAATAAAAGACGTTCATTTTGTTGGTCAGACCCCTCTACTCTACAGTCACGAAAGAAAGCATTAAACTTCTCAGCAAGTAAAAATAGATAATCAGTAAGACGGCTAGGGAATAGATCTTGCGCAACAAGCATCAAGCATTCTTGAAATTGTGCAAGATGTATTCCAAGCGCAATCTCTGTCGGATGAGCAAGATTGATATGCGTCGTATTGATGATCTGATTCAGCGGTATTCCAATTCGTCGCTTAATTGATTGTGCGCGAACTGAAGCATACATAATAAATGCCGCTGTATTTCCTTCAAATCGAAGCATACGCTCATAGCTAAATGTATAATCATGAAGGCGATTGGATGATAGATCGGCATATTTGATAGCTGCAATGCCAAGACTATGCGCAAGCTCTTTTTTCTCATCGGATGACATTGTAGGATTTTTTTCAGTAAGAAGTGCATGCGCGTGTAAAATTGCAGCATTGATAAGATCAACCAGCCGTTCGGTATCACCGGATCGTGTTCTGAATTTTTTTCCATCAGAACCGAGTACTAATCCAAATCCAACATGATCCACACGAACTTTTGTGCGATCAAGATATCCCGCAAGTTCTGCTGCTTTGAAGATCATAGTAAAATGAAGAGATTGCCCAGAATCAGTTACATAAATGATGCGATCTGCTTTTTCATCAAAAATGCGATGCTTGATCGTTGCCATGTCGGTTGATGCATAATTGTATCCACCATCAGCTTTTTGCACAATAAGTGGTAGAGGTTTGCCTTCGGCATTATAGAATCCATCCATGAATATGCATTTAGCGCCATCTGATATTGTAATGAGATTCTTTTTTTCAAGTTCTTCAATAATAGATGGAAGCATAGGATTATAGAATGATTCGCCTCGTTCTATAAGCTTGATATCAAGGAGGTCGTAGATTTCTTGATATGCTTTGCGAGAGATATCACAAATGATATTCCATGCTTTGCGAGATTCAGGATTTCCTGATTGCAGTGCAACAACTTCTAATTGTGATTGCTTTTTGAATGTTTCATCACGATCAAATAATTCTTTTGATTTTTTATACCAAGAGACCAAATGACCAAGATCGGTAGATTCAGCACCGGCTATTATTTCGGGTTTAAACATTTTAAGATACGCAATAAGCATACCAAATGCCGTTCCCCAATCACCAATATGATTGAGGCGTAATACATCGTGACCTAAAAATTCAAAGAGTCGTGCAATGCTATCGCCAATAATAGTTGAGCGCAAATGACCAACATGCATCTCTTTGGCTGTATTTGGAGATGAAAAATCAACAATGATCTTTTCTCGATATGTAGGTATAGAAATGCCAAACTTTTCTTGGCGAAGCATGGTATCAACATATTTTGCAATGAATGATGTATGCAATGTGATATTGATAAATCCAGGACCGGCTATTTCAATTGATGCAATCATATCAGGAAAATCTTGCTGTGCAATATCACGAACTGATTCAGCAATTTGTGCTGCTATTTGACGAGGAGGTTTCCCAATTACTTTAGCCAGTTTCATTGCGCTATTATATTGATAATGACCAAACATAGCTTGCGTACTCTGCGCTATTTCAATAGGATGATCCACTACATTAATAGTTGAGAAAAGGGTAGTGAGTGCTTTTTGAAAAATGGAATGCAGCGTAGTAATTATTGTATTCATAGAGTATTAGCAATGGTAAAATGAGTGATCGATACGTACACTAGCGTATCATGTGGTCTTAAAAATACAAGAGAAAATCCTTCGTATCTGGCTTCTCTAGCATAGCTTAAAACACCGACGAACCTGTTCAGTATAGTTTTAGCGTAGGTGGAATTTATTGTGTTACGCATTCTGAATTTTTCTGTGTCGACTTTATAATTGATTGTAATGCTCCAAGACAGATGTCGACTACATCTTTTGATTTCTTATCCTCGATATGGGAGCTAATGACTTCTTTGAAAGTATAAATTGTATAGGCATAATAATTCTGATATCTTTTTTCGAGGTTATATTTGTGATCACTAAGTTTTTGAGTAATCTCTGTTTCTTGATTGGGTTGCTTAATGCGCGCATCTATTGAAGAGATTGCTTCACACATTTTGCGACATTCTTCAATGATTCCATATAGTTTCCAGTGATTCTCATTGTCGAGCATATTGTATAGCTTATGAAGTGCCGTAGTATTCTCTATGTTTTTTATAATTTCATGAGATGGTTCATTGAGTAATTTATAGAGTTCTTCTGACTGATCTGAGTACATAGTACCGTAACAGAATAGAGATAGGCTGCAGATTATATGTAATGGTTTCATGAGTGAGTATCCTTTCATAAGATAATTTATAAATATTCTAATGCCATACACTACGATATAACAGATTTGTAATCAAGAGCTACATTTTTGACAGTGGTTGTAAATACTTTTATTATATGGCCAGACACGTCAATTAATAATGAATATGTTAAGGAGCTATATGAAGAATAGATTGCTTTTTTGTTCGATAATTATTCCTATTACTCTACTGCATGGAACGCAAGGATCAATCAGTAATATAAGCAAATCAGTCGTTCTGCCACTAGGAATGGAAGGATGGGTACAGATCGAAGATTCTTCAAGTAGTAGCAGTAGTAGTGATAGTTTTCCTTCTTTGGATCTATATGATGATTATGTTCATGATGGTGAATCTGAAATAATACCAAGTTATCAGGATTTTGAAACATCTTTTAATGAAGCATGTAAAGAAATTACGCAGTTGCGTAATGATTTGAAAAATAATTGTGAAAAAAGAGATTTATTAGAAAAAGAAATAGCGATATTGCGTGATAATAAAGATATACATAGTAAAACATTGCTAGAGATACAACAATACAATGCATTATTAAGAAAACAATGTAGTGATGTGGAAGTAGAAAAAAGAAAAATAGAATCTAGATTTGAAACGTACTCAAAAGAATCGAATAATCGTATACAATTACTTATGCAAAATTTAGAAAAAGAAGCGCTAAAGCAAGCGCGATTACAAAAAGAACTGAATGAACGATACAATGCATTTATAAAATATAGAAATGATAAAGAATTCGAGATTAAAAGTTATCAGAATCGTATTGAGTATTTGGAACAAGAATTAAAAGGATATAATGAAAGTAAGGCATTGAATAGTAAACGTCAAAAAGAATTAGAAGTAGAACTCTTCAATGCACAAAAAATAAGACGCGAATTGTCAGATGAAATTGCGTATTTACACGTATATTATAACGATCAGGAGACGAAAAGTATTAAGGCTTATTCTGATATAGTTAAAGAACAAAAAGCATATTATATTCAGCAGATTGCGGCTAAAGATGAAGAATATGCTACTAAGCTCGAGCAATTACAAAAGTCGCATGCTGAATCGTTACAGTTAAGCAATCTATTTAGCAAAGATGACGAAAGAAAGCTATGTACATTGTTGCATCAGATGATAGAATGTGTTAATCAGAATAGTCAAAAAGTAAGGCTTAATGGACCAAGACGTGAAGAGCGTAATCAAAGAGAACAAGCAGAAAGATCAAAACAGAATTTGATGGATATTTGTCAGAAGAATGTAGGTTTTTTACAACGAGTGTTAAGGTTATCTAACCAATCTGATGCCTAGAACCTGAATATCGATCTAATATGTAGAGGTATGCATATATGCCAATTTTATCGGTAGAGCATCTTGATAAAAAATTTTATCGATCATCACGATTAATGTCATGGCTAACAAGACGACCCGCGAGTCTATACCATGCTGTTAATGATGTATCATTTACTATTGATCAAGGTGAAATAGTTGGATTACTTGGTCCCAATGGAGCAGGAAAGACAACGATCATTAGCATGCTTCTTGATATTCTTACTCCGACAAGTGGCAACATTATATATTTTGGGAAAAATATACAAGAGAATAGAAATACTATTTTAGAGCGTGTCTCATTTGCAAGCGCCTATATTAAGTTACCTGCGCAATTGACAGTGGCAGAAAATCTTGATGTATATGCACGGCTCTATAATATTCCCTATCATATGCGTTCTAAACGTATAACAACTATGCTTGAACAATTTGGTATTGGACATTTAAGAAATGTTATGACGGGGCCACTTTCAGCGGGACAGATGACGCGTCTTATGCTTGCAAAAGCATTTCTTCACGAACCCGATATTGTACTGTTGGATGAGCCAACAGCATCTCTTGACCCTGATATTGCACATGATGTACGACGGTTTATTGTCGAGCAGAAGAATAAGCGAGGAATGGCAATATTAATAACATCGCACAATATGAATGAAGTAGCGCAAGTTTGCGATAGAGTTTTAGTGCTAAAGAATGGATCGGTAATTGCACATGATACACCAACTGCATTGATCAAGCAGATTGATAGAGCAACAGTTCGTTTATTATTCGATAAAGATCTTGGAAGTGCTATCAAGTATCTTGATGCTACACATATTACGTATCATATTGAAGGGCGTATGGTGCATATTACTATTGATGAGCACGCGATCGCGCAACTCTTAATTGCACTTGTGCAAGAAGGTCTTTCGTATGAACACATATCTATTGATAGACCAACATTAGAAGATTATTTTTTACATATCGCAAAACAGTGAAATGATACCATTATGATATTTTCATTTACTCGTGCATGGGCTATTGTGGTTCGATTTGTATACCATTTTCGCCATGATACACAGCAGTTACTTCATATGTTTTATTGGCCGTTTATTGATGTTGTGATTTGGGGATTCTCGGGAATCTGGTTAGAGCAACAACAGAATGCAACGCCGCATCTTGCGGCATCATTGCTTGTAGCGGCAGTCTGTTGGCAAATTGTTGTCTATGCTAACTACAAGATTTCAGTTAACTTTCTTGAAGAGATTCAGTCTCACAATGTTGTATCGCTCTTTGCGAGCCCTATTACATTAATAGAGTTATTTCTTGGTATGGGAATCTTTTCCGTACTTATGATTTGTATGTTGATTCTCTTTTGTATTGCATTGCTTTACGGTATGTATGGCATATTATTATGGAATTTTGGTGGTCATCTATTCTTATTTTTTATTCCTCTTTTTATATCAGGAACATGGTTAGGTCTTATCTCTGCCTCGGTATTATTTTTGCGAGGAATTCGATTTAATCATGGTGTTTACATGATTGGGTGGTTATGTATACCAATTTCGGGAGTTTATAATACGATTACTATCTTGCCAACATGGCTACAAACATTAGCATGGTTATTTCCGATGGCATATGCATTTGAAGGTATTCGTATATATATTCAGCAGGGAATATATCGATCTGATTTATGGATACAGAGTACTATTCTTTCTATTGTCTATTGTTTAGTAACAATTGCATTATTACATCGATCATATGTTATGAGCAAACGACGTGGACTTGCGCGGCTTATTGATTAGTTTTCATGTAAAAAAGAGGATTGTAGTATGCAGTATAAACATCTGAAATGGTGTGCCATCATTATGATGGGCACGAGTAGTATTATGATGAGCAAGCCGCTAGATGGAGTAAAGACAACACATGGAAATTTAGCATTGCCTACATCACAACAACCAGGACCACTCTTTTCATTTGGTCAAAATATTGTTGATGAGCAAGATGTGCTTGTATATGAATATGTTAATTATATCAATGCACAAAATAGAAAAATTACGCAATCAGTAACGAGTCTGCTCTATGGATTATCTGAACATGCATCACTCTTTATAAGTATACCTGTTATGACAGGATCGGTATATGCAAAGCATGTGAGAGGTATGCAAGACATTATAGTACAAGGTGAATATGCATGGTATACCTATTCATCTGAGCAAAGAGAATTTATGGCTACCTTAGTTGCTAATATTAGTTTTCCTACTGCTAAGAATAATGCTATATTACCACTCGGATTTGGAAGCATAGGATTCTTTGCGGGAATAACTGCCTCATATACGGGGGCAACGTGGTATGCATTTACATCGTATGGTGTTGGATTACCAACAAAGGGTGAAGGTATTACGGTTAGTAAGCAATTCCTCTATCAAATGGGAATTGGATATAATATTGATTCTCAAGCATCGGACTATATTGCGCTACTTATGCTTGAGATGGATGGTATATATAATGAGAAGGACAAGATGCATCTTGTCCACCACAGATCTGGCAATAGCTTCTTTATCATCCCATCATTATGGTTTTCTACAGAGAGGTTTACCGCACAATTTGGGTACGCAGGTCTTATTACACCTCAAGATGATAGTGCGGGTAACAAAGAACACTATAGATTGTTAGCTTATGTTGGATGGAAATTTTAGCGTAGATTATGGCGAGAAAGTTCTTGATAATCGATATGTCCAATAAGTTGCTCTGGTGATATCATAACTTTATTGTTACCACTGAATTCAGCCTTTATTTTTCCATTTTCAAGAACCCATACTTTATTGCCGAGAACTTGTGCAAGATATGGATCATGCGTGATGAGCAATGTAGTCATGGTATGTGTACGAATGTAATCGGTAGCAAATACTAAAAGTCGTGTTGCTGCAATAGGATCAAGTGCGGCAGTTGGTTCGTCAAGAAGAAGTACTTTTGGTGGTATTAATGTTGCCATAATAAATGCAATCAATTGTCGTTGGCCACCTGATAGTGAATTCATACGTGTTGCTAATAGTTGTTCATTAGTAAGATGAAGCGATGCGAGTACATCTTGTGAAATTTTTTTAAAACGATCCATGCCATTAATGAGTTGCGTATGTGATCCTTTGTAAAGAGCAATAGAAAGATTTTGTGCTACTGTTAATGAAGAGACAGTATTGAGAGCCGTCTCTTGAAAAAGTCTACTCAACAAAGGAGCACGTTGTTGTTCATTAAGGTGAGTAATATCAATACCATCGAGTATGATTGATCCAGCGTCAGGTTTTCGTCTTCCTGCAATAATATCAAAGAAAGTAGATTTACCAGCTCCGTTTGCACCAACGATGATAACAAAGTCGCCTTTTTCGAGTGAACAACTGAGATCATTAAGAATCGTTTTCCCATTAATAGATACTGATATATGGTTTAACTGTAACATAGTAACGTCCTTTAATTGCGAGATTGCTTTTTAATAGCAAGTAACAATACTATTAATGCAGCAGTTATCAGTTTGTTCCATTCTGGATCAAAATTGAGTTCTAGTGTGAGCGATATGAGCATTTGGTATATACATGATCCAAGTATTAATGGAAGAACAAAATATGAAAGACCTAAGCTCTCTGCGATAATTAAACTTGCAAGTGCTATGATCAGTATGCCAACATTAGCCCATATTGAAAAATAACCAACATATTGTACAAAGAGTGCGCCTGCTAATGCAGTAAGTGCATTTGAAAGTACAAGGCTTAATATTTTAAAATAATCTTTATTTTTTCCGAGATTAGTAACCATTTGTGGGTTGTCTCCCGTTGCTCTACACAAAAATCCTATTTCAGTATTTAAAAACCACCCTATGAGTGAAATGCACAAAACGACGATGAGTGTTAAAAAGATAATATGTTTATATGGAGCGAATGCATGAGGAACATAATCAAAGATCGTATGTAATCCTTGTAATGAATTGCTTGCGCCGGCTAATTTTAAATTGATAGAAAAGAGTGCTGTGGTAACAACAATACCACTTATTAAATTATTCAACTTTAATTTGGTATGAAGAAGACCTGTTGCGCATCCCGTAAGTGCGCCACCAATGAGTGCACAAGGAAAACTAATATATAATGGTAAGTGTGCAAGCATGCAACGAGCCATAAGGGCTCCGCCAAGTCCAAAACTTCCCTCCACTGATAAATCATCAAATGAGATGATACGAGAGGTAATATATACACCGCAAACGATAAGTGCAAAGAGGAGACCTCGTTCAATGATTCCTTGTAAAAGAAATAGTTCTGTAACCATAAATTCCTTTCTCTCAATCTGTATATGCTAATATCGTTCTTTTATCATACCCACGTAATATCTTTTTCAAAAGATGCAGGTATTGTAACGGCAAGTTCTTGAGCAACTTTTTTATTAACAAAAATAGGTGTTGATGATGGACTAGTCATTGGCACTTGAGAGGGGTTCTGCTTATTGATTAATACTTGATATGCAATATCTGCAGCCATGGATCCACAGGCATAGTAATCGACACCTTGTGCCATCAATGCCCCACGAGATACGAGCAAGTTGTCACTTACGATTAATGGTTTTTTTGCAGCGCGTGTTTGTGATGCAATAAGATCAATAGCAAGTGCAACCATATTATCAGTAGGAGCGATAAGTGCATCAGCGCTACGCAGTGCGCGTTGGATACTTGCAGCAATCTCTGCTTCATTATGAATGCCAACATCTACAACAGTAATAGCATGGTTGCGAAGTTCTTGAGCCATCTCTTTTTGAGCAGCAAGAGAATTTGCTTCAGCAGGATTATAGAGAATAGCAACGCGCTGTACATGCGGGAGTAATTGTACCATGCTCTCAATTTCTTGTGCAATATTGATACGGTCAGTTGTGCCGGTAATATTTTCTTTGGTATCAAGACCAATGGATGCTGGATCGGTAACAGCTGATATAAAGAGTGGTTTTTCATGTTCAACACTTGCAGCTGCTTGTGCTGCAGGAGTTGCTATAGAAAAGATTGCGGTGATAGTTGGATCATTATGAAATTGTTGCGCAATTGCTTGTGCCTGTATGATATTGCCCTGTGCATTTTTTTCAATAAATGCAACTGCATCTCCAAAAAGAGCTTTTGCTTGAGTAATGAAGCCATTTTTTACTGCATCAAGAGCAGGATGTGATGCAGTTTGAAGAATGCCAATGGTGTATGTAGCATGAGTAGAGCGGATCATTTTTTTGATCATAATGATAGCAAAAAACATGGCGATAATGCTTATAATGACAATCAATTGTGATGATCCACTTTTCATAGTAAGAGGCTCCTGTAATAAAATATCCCCACTTGCATGGGGATATTTACATGATTCATTAAATTATAGTATGTATTTATGCCCACAGTTTTACGCGACTTATCGATACATCGTTATATACATACGATACATGATAGATGACTGTAGGATGATAAAAACATAACTTTGTCTATTCATAAATTCTTTTTACGTAAAATAGTGTATGCTATAGTGCGCATCAAACAGCATACCGTTTATAACTATATATTGCAATGTGAACTCATGAAAGGAAGAGTATATGGCTGGATATAAAGGGCATATTATAGGAGCTTCATTACTCTATATCGGTATATTAGTAGCAATAAAAGAGTGTTGCGTTCCATCATTAACCTGTTCAGTTGAATGGCTCTGTGCAATACTTGCAGGTGCTTTATTTCCTGATATCGACATTAAGAGTAAGGGGCAACGATATTTTTATTGGATTATGCTAGCACTCTTCTTATGGCTTATTGTGCAGCAACGCTTCGATGTTATTGCATTGCTCAGTATTATTATATTTACTCCTCTATTGGTCCCCCATCGAGGTCTTTTTCATCAGACATGGTTTGTGACATTTTTCCCCTGTGTAGTGTGGATGGGTATGTGTATAGTTATACCTACTCATTCGCGAACACTCTTTTTTTCAACATGTTTTTTTATATGTGGAGCCTTATCACATCTCTTTATTGATTTTGTCTGGATTCCCGTTATGCGTTCATTGGGGATTGTTAAGAAGCCTGTTCGTTAGATTGGTGCTTCGCGTACGCTTATAAGAATGCTGTCTTTATCAAAGTAGATGCTCTTTTATAGGGTGCGATGGTGTTGATACGTATCCATTTACTGAGAGGCCATTTTTTCCCTGATGATAACGTACACCAATTCCAAACTCCTTCTTTATCAAGATTTCCTGTTGCATATTCATGTTCAACAATACGAATAATATCTTGAACGACCTGATAAAACTGTCTACTTTGATCTTCATTATTGTAATAATATTTTTGATAAAAATGATGCGCAATGCCAACATAATCCCATTTTGAAAAGCCATCTCCCGGCATTTCAGGATCTTTGCCGGATAAGCCACTCTGATACCATCCAATTAACAGATTGCCCCATCCAATTTGATATGCTATCACATTGGCAATACTTACTTTTCCACCAGTGCCGTTAATTATTGCTATATCTCTTTGAGAGAGAGGAATGGAAGAGACAATTAATATAAGTTTATTAAATTCATCTTTGATCTGGTTGCTTAATGAGGCTTGATAATGATCTTTGATCAATAATGTATTGTGATTCATTGTCCATTCCCTTATTAAAGAGTAAGTAAGCCTCCAAATAATTTACGTGCAGTTGCGGTAGTGGTCTGTGCAACTTCATCATATGAGATCGCTTTGAGATCAGCAATGAAGTCTGCAATGTCTTTGATATATTGTGGATGATTTTGTTTTCCACGCATGCGTTGAATTGGCAAAAAGGGAGCATCCGTTTCGAGCACTATGCGATCGAGTGGACATGATGTTACAACCAATCGTAACATATCATTTTTGGGATACGTAATAGTACCACCAATACCAAGAACAAATGGGAATGCAAGAATTTCTTGTGCATATGCAGCGTCATACGAATAACAATGCATTACTCCTCTGATAGGATCTTGTTTGTATTCTAATAAGATATCAAGTGTTTCATCTGCTGCATCACGAGAATGGATACTTAATGCAAGATCATATTCGAGTGCAAGTTCTATTTGCGCTTTAAATACATCACGTTGTTGTGACAAATTAAAATCAGGGTAATGTTTATCAATACCACATTCACCAATTCCTACAATACGCAAAGATTCCTTTTGTTGTGCAAGCTTTTTTAATTCGATAATTTCAGATTTCCAAGATGCAGTAGCATCATTTGGATGTATGCCAATTACTGCATATACGTGAGGAATGTGTTGTGCAAGTTCTACACAATTTCGACTTTCAATAAGACTTGTTCCCACATTAATAATTATCGAGACATCTGAGTAAGCTGCTTCGCTTGCAATATGTTGTGCATGTATAAGATCGTGTGATTGTAATGGTGTGTCAAATTCTTTTTTTACCATCATGTTTATATGGCAATGAGTATCAATAAGCATGCTAACATTCCGCTATAAAAATTATTTTTACTATAGTAAAGATTCTACTATTATATTCCCTTTGACTATCATTAGGAAGAGATCTTTATCTACACAAATAAGAAGTTTGTGTCTTAAATTTGACAAATTTATATGAAAGTTCTATATCTTACCAAGAACAATGACGTTAAATATAACGTTTTTGTAATAGTAGCAGTGTCTGACTAACCTTACGTATCAGGAGTAGCTTAATGAACAAGAGCGAACTGATTAATGAGTTGAGTGAAGAAACCCTTTTTAGCAAGAAAGATGTAACACGTGTTGTAGATTCGTTAACACGTATCATCGGTCGTACGTTAAAAAAAGGTGAAAAAGTATCAATTACAGGATTTGGTGCTTTTTGGTTATCACGTCGTCCAGCTCGCAAAGGAATCAATCCCGCAACTAAACAGCGCATTGATCTTCCAGAAGTGAGCGTTCCACGCTTCAAACCAGGAAAAAATCTACGCGAAGTAGTGAAAGTTATGATAAAAGCTCGATAACCGTTAATAACTGTTATCTGATGAAAGCTTGTTATCAAGCCAGACATTACCCAAAAAAACAAGACCGGTTTTCGGTCTTGTTTTTTTTGATAAAAATCATAATCTTTTAAACAAGCTATTACCCATAGTTGCAATAACAAGTCATTATAATAATTACAATCATGTACAGATATAGGTAAAAATTCATGATAGACTTACAGCTGCTTCGAGATTTTCCCGATCAAGCGATCGCATTATTGAAAAAAAAAGATCCATCGTTTGATGCATCACTGTTATTGTCACTTGATCAAAAGGTTCGCATACTTCGTCAAGATGTTGAATCGCTTCGTAGCGCAAAGAATGATCTTGCTAATCAGGCAAAGAGTGGAATAACACCTGAACTTCGTGAGCAATCGATTCTTATTGGTAAGCAACTTAAAGAAAAAGAGATAGCATTCGAGCAAGCTGAAAAAGAATTTAAAGATCTCTATCTTTCTGCTCCAAACTATCCAATGGCTGAATTACCAGAAGGTGGGAAAGAAGCAAATAGGGTTGTTAAAGAATGGTCGTCCAAACCTAAATTTAATTTTCCTGTAAAAAACCATGTAGAGCTTGGTGAACAATTAGGATGGCTTGACTTTGCAACAGCAGCGCGACTTGCTGGAAGTAATTTTGCATTGTATAAAGGTGATGCGGTAAAGTTGATGTATGCATTAACTATGTTTATGCTTAAAAATAATATGAATCATGGTTTTGATCCGGTATTGCCATCAGTAATTGTTAATGAGACGTCATTAGAAGTAGCAAGTAACTTTCCAAAATTTAGAGATCAAGTCTATACCATACCAGAAGATAAATATTATCTTACACCAACTGCTGAAGTTAATATTGCAAATATGTACCGTGAACATATTTTTATGGCATCAGATTTGCCAAAACGGTTTACGGCATGGACGAGTTGTTTTAGAAGAGAAGCTGGAAACTATGGTGCATTAGAGCGGGGATTAATTCGTATCCATCAATTTGAAAAGGTTGAACTGTATACATTCTGTGAACCTGATCATGCAGCAGCTGAACAAGAACGCATGTTGGCATGTGCGGAAGATATATTGCAGCAATTAGGATTACATTATCGCATATCATTGCTTGCAGCACAGGATTGTTCATTCCCTTCACGAAAAACATATGATATTGAAGCCTGGTTGCCGGGACAAGGACAATACTATGAAGTTTCATCAGTGAGTGATTGTGGTGATTTTCAAGCGCGTAGAGGTCAAATTAGATTGCGAAGAGCAGCAGGAGCTAAAACAGAATTAGTCTATACATTAAATGGATCATCATTAGCATTGCCAAGACTTATGGTAGCATTAATGGAAACATATCAACAAGCAGACGGATCAATTATAATTCCCGATATTCTTAAAAAAGAAGGAATTTTTTAAAGCGCATGAAAAAGAGAGATTCAGTACTTTCAGATGTCGAACGCAATATTCGTGAATTAGAGATTTATACGCGAAGAATATTATCAGGTACGTTAGTGGGAGACAGTAGGTCTGCTACTAAAGGGACTGGTTTTGATTTTGATCAGATACGAGACTATCAAGCG
Organism: uncultured Pseudomonadota bacterium; assembly: GCA_964575265.1. Lineage (GTDB taxonomy): Bacteria > Babelota > Babeliae > Babelales > Vermiphilaceae > CAZNPD01. The sequence goes on from CAZNPD010000001.1 coordinate 239,789, forward strand.
GGAGATGATGTTCGCTTTATAGATTGGAAAGCGACAGCACGCTCAAATAAAATGCTTGTGAAACAATATATACAAGAGAGAAGTCGATCAATCATTTTGTTGGTTGATGTATCAGCTTCCCAACATTTTGGTTCTGGTGAGCGCATAAAAAAAGATACGGTAAGTTGTGCAGCAGGAGTGCTTGCATTGATAGCTGGATATGCAAAAGACCAAATAGGGCTGATGCTCTTTTCTGATTCTATTGAATGTTATATTCCTCCTAAACAAGGAATGGCCCATGCACGTGCTATTGTTGAACGGATTTTTAGTCATGTAGCACAATCGCGTAATACTGACATTAATATTCCTTTAGAGTCTGTTATGAATCGTGCGCCAAAAAATAGTATTATATTTCTTATATCTGATTTTATTCACGATATACAAGAAAAGAGACTTGCAGTGGTAGCACAAAAATTTGATCTGGTGGCTATTAAATGTACAGATACGCTTGAGCAAGAAATACCTGCTGTTGGTATACTTCCCATAGAAGATATGGAAACGGGTCAGTTACATTATATTGATGCACGTAAGCAGGGTTCTCAGTATGTGAATGAATTCTTGACTCATTTTCATCAAACGCAGAAGGAATTGTTCAAAAAATATGGAGTAAGCTGTTTAGAACTCTCTCCATCGCGGCCGTATATTCATGATATTGTGCAATTTTTACGATATCGCATACAATATTAAAGGAATAGTATGGATACTACACAAGAGCTCTATGATATTTATGAATTGTGGCATGTACCCTTTTGGAAAACAGATTGGTTTTTTTGGGTAATTATCGTAAGTGTTTTAAGTCTGATAGTGCTTCTATTTATTGTCTGCTTACGCATTATACGTCGTGATACAGGTGTCATTTCATACTGGCAAAAGGCGCTTATTGATGTTGATGCGCTTGCATTAAAACGAGATACGTTGAGCAATAAATATAGTCAGTTGCTTTCACTTGTTAAACAATATGTATCGCAGCATTATGGATATGATATCGCTGCAAAGACTGATGCTGAGTTACTCAAAAATATTGAAATGAATAATTTTAATGCGGAAACAACAATCATTTTACAAAAATTATTAGCAAATGCAGCAGAGATAAAGTTTGCTCATGCTTCTTTATCGCAGGAACAGTTTGATGAAGCTATTACGATGACAATAACATTCATTCAGCACACTATTAAGAAAAACTGAGTAAAGCCCCTTTATGCAAATGTATGAACCTGCACCGATACGATCATTATATATTCATTGGCCATTTTGTCCGTATAAATGCCATTATTGTCCATTTGTAGCGATAGCATCGCACGATGAATATATGGAACAATATCATTATGCACTTAAAAAAGAGATTGAGCAGTTTGCGCAAGAGCAGAGTGAAAAGCTTACGATAGATACCATATTTTTTGGAGGAGGAACTCCAAGTACGTATCCGACTGACTTGCTACTTGACATATCTGATACACTAAAAGATATATTTGTTATTCAACCAAACGCAGAGGTTACCATAGAAGTTAATCCGGGAACAGTAACTGCAGAACAGTTACCACTGTGGAAAGCTATGAACATTAATCGACTCAGTATTGGTGTACAGAGCATCAAAGACGATGTACTAGTGTCACTCAACCGTCATCAGAAAGTAGCAGATGTTCGTAGTCTATTACAAGACGCATCACGCCATTTTGATGCGCTTTCGATCGATCTTATTCTTGGTTTGCCAAATGTTACTCGCGAGGAATGGCGATTGATGTTACAAGAAGTTGTCACATGGCCAATTAATCATATTTCAATCTATTTTTTAACAATTCATGAAGATACACCACTCTATTTTAAGGTAAAGACAAGCCGCATTACATTGCCAAATGATGATGAGATGGTTGAAGCATATCATTGGACTCGCGAATATCTTGAGTCATATGGATTTATGCAATATGAACTCTCTAATTTTGCTCGATATGGATATGAGAGTAGGCATAATAGTGTCTATTGGGATCGAAGACCCTATAGAGGGTTTGGATTAGGAGCCTGTTCATTTGATGGAGCGTATCGATTTCAGAATGAGAAGAATCTTATGATCTATATGAATAATGTACAAGATAATAAGCCAATAATAATATTTTCAGAACAATTGACTGCTAAGCAGATACATTTAGAGCGTCTTATGTTAGGGCTGCGTAGACGAGAAGGAATAGTAGTCGATTCATTGCTCGTCTCATTATCAGAAATAGAACGTAATCATTTTATAACACAGAAAGACTGGGGTATTGAGCATGGCTTTTTAATTGAAAAACAGGGAGCGATTGCATTGACACCGCAAGGACTTGTTATTGAAAATGAGATTGTTTCGCGTCTTATTTTATAATTATTATAGATATAACTATTAACTAACCAAACAATTGACGATGTGAGGATCCATGGCTAAACACGTTGGCGTTAAGCTACCAGAAGATTTAATTGCAGTTCTAAAAAAGGGTACAACGGTAGGGATATTAGCAACATTTTCAGAAAAAGGATTGCCTCATACTACTCCAATTCAATGCTTATATCCTAAAGGACCAGAAAGCATTTTAATGACTATCAATAAAGATCATGCTGGTTACCACAATATGGTGTGGCAGAAGAAAGTAATGATCTGCTTTTTAGATGAAAATAATGTTGCGTATAGTGTTCTTGGCCGTGCAGGTGTAGTGCGAGCGCCATCATTGGTTCATCCATTGATGAATGTTGTACGGATTGATATTATCGATATTAAAAGTGATCGATCTGTACTTACAAAAGTTGATGCCGGTGTTAAGTGGTCTTATACGTCATGGGAAGCAGAAGAGCTCTCAAAGGCATTAATGGATGAGCTTCAGGATCTTTCTGACGTTTTATAAAATTACATACATAAGGAGTTGGCATATGCACGAAAGATATAATGTGCGATTATCCACGATAATCTTCGTTGCAGGATTTGCATGCATGATACAAGCAGAGGTTTCATCAGGAGAAGATGATGACAAGTTTGGATCAGGATTTTTGACACCAAATTTATCTACATTGGATACAGGAAGTTCAGAATTTCCAACAACATCAGAACCAGTTTCTGTGAGTTCACCTATTTCTAATGAGATTGTGCCAACTCTTTATCCAACCCAGCAGAATTTAACACAACCGATAGTTGAAACGCCTCCTCCAATAACGTCTTCAACGCTCTATACTGATCAACCATTATCAAATGGGTCACCTGAAACAATCACTCCGCCTCCAGCGCAAGAGAGTGAAAAAGTAGATCAACAGATTGTGGATTCATTTGAAAAACCAGTTGAGGTGGTATCTCCATCATTTCCAGATGGGTTTACACAAGAAGAAGTGCCAACAGAAGATAAGTGGTCTTCTGAAACTCGGCTATTGCCAGAGAATATTCAAGCTGGTGATGCTAGTACTGGAGCATCATTAAATACTCAAATGTCTAATCAGACAATTCCTGAAGCTGGAAGTGTAATAATAGATTTACCACCTACTCAAGATCAAAAGATTGAAAATATTCCTGAGCCATCATCAAGTGGAATAACGACTCAACCAGAATCAGAGGATGTTATTGAAGGAATAGATACTATTAGTTTAAAAGAGCCGCAAGGTAATTGGCTATTCAAGCGTATATGGTGGGAAAGAGCAGAGGAAAAATTTGAAAAAATACGAGGTATTGTAAATAATGTTGTTGAATCTCGATTGATGTTTATTAATAAACGTACAGCCATAGAACGTGATGTATTAGATCCATTTTATATATCAATGGGACTATCACAAGGTGAACTTGAAGGCATTATCTCTCAATTAATAGCTTATATTCAAGGTATGAAAAATGATAAAGGATATCGAGCAGCGCAAGAAAATCAAGATCTTATAAGTGTTCTTACGCAGGAGCAAAAGAAATTAGAACAACTTAAAAATGATGTACAAAATATAAAGAGAATGGATGATGCACTTGATGATGTTCTTGCAAAGATTATTGAGCAAATTAATCGTATCAGAGGATATGAAGAAGAAGCATGGAAACAGTTTAAAGAAATATCTCGTGTGTTGAATGATAGAAGAGCGCGAGAACTCTATTATGTGATGAATGGTATTGCAAAGAATATTGCTGATACGCAGATATATGTTGAAAGGACATTGTCAACATATTTTGACTCTGTTGTTGAGACTATTAATACGAGTATTGATCGCATTAGAAAGATGACAGAGGATCTTAAAGAAAAAGGTATTGATTTCAAAAAGCAGATAGAGCTGTTACAGCAAGCATCACAAAATGCATGCGTTATTACATCTGTTGAGCAAGAGAGAGAGACTCCTGATGTTAATCAGGGAATGGTATCTCGATTGTGGGATGGAATTGTCTGGTTTGTGACATCACCATTACGATGGTTTAGATCATCAAGTCAAAAACCTCAAACAGAAGAGGAACTTGATGCGTTAGATGTTAATCAGCAAGAAGCAACAACTGTATTGCCAGAAGATAATCAAACAAGTCTGGAAAATCAAAAATAATGAACGCGTATGCTGTATCAATCGTATAAAAGTAATCAAATGCTAGAAAGAGTATGTAAATAACGTTTGATAACCGCTATAAAATATAGTATATTGCTCTGTATTGAAATGTATGTGCCGGGGTGGTGGAACTGGTAGACACGCAGCCTTGAGGTGGCTGTGAGAGAAATCTCGTAGGGGTTCGAGTCCCCTCTTCGGCACCAATAAAAAGTAGAGTTTCAAAGCATCAGTGCAGATAAAAGGATTTTCATGAACATATCTGTTCGCCGTATACTATTTTCTCAATTTGTTTTTTGGATCGCATTAGCAGGATTATTTGCCTACTTCTTATTCCCATTGCGAAAACATGTGCGATTAGGTATGGATCTTGCAGGAGGAACATATCTAACATTGCAAGTGCAGACAGAGAAAGCAGTAGAGGTTGAAATCGTTGAAAAAGTACAAGCAATAGAAAAGAAGTTACAACAGTTACAAAAGATCAAAGTTACATCAAAATCAGTTGAAGATACAACAGCACATGTAACATTTGCATCATCGCAAATAGCGCAACAAGCGGCACAATTTATTGAGCGCGAGTTGGCTGATTACAGAGTAACAGTTGCACAGTCAGTTGTAAAAATTGAGATGCCAGCATCTATGGCACAGAGAATAAAAAAAGAAGCAGTAGCAAAAGATATTGATATTCTCAGATTACGTTTGAATAAAATTGGGGTAGCAGATATTCCAATTGCTGCACAAGGTGAGCGAAATATTGTTATAGAGTTGCCTGATGTATTGGATGCAGCACAAGCAAAAGCAATGATAGGTAAAGCAGCGCGTCTTGAGTTTCGCGAAGTTGTACAATATGGACAATCACTTGATGATGTATTAGAAGATTTTGATGGAGAACTTCCACAAGGATTTGAAATTTTACCAAGTAAAGATGGTAGTATATCATTCTTAGTTTCAAAATATAGCGATGTTACTGGAAAAGATCTGAAAGAAGTGCGAACAGTTCTTAGCGAAGAGCAGGCTGTTAGTTCACGCGCAGGGTCATATCGGTCTAAAGCAGGAGTAGATCCCGTTGTAGCATTCTCTTTAACACGAGATGGTGGAGAGCGCTTCAAAGAACTGACAAGCAAGAATATGAATAAAATGCTTGCAATTGTACTTGATGGTGTTGTTATATCAGCTCCTCAAATCAGGTCAGTGATTAGCAGTGACGGTAGCATTACCGGACAATCGAGCATAGAAGAAGCACAAGAATTAACACTATTATTGAAATCTGGATCGTTTGCAGCGCCAGTTACTTTTGAAGAAGAACGTCAAGTTGGGCCTTTGCTTGGACAAGAATCGATTAAACAAGGATTCCAAGCGTGTGCAGTCTCACTCGGACTCTTATTATTATTTAGTCTTTTTTATTATAGTTATTCTGGATTTGTAGCATTTGCTACGTTACTTTATAATTTACTCTTAATTCTTGTCGGTGTTTCATGGTTTGGAGCAACGCTTACGTTGCCTGGTATTGGTGGCATGATTTTAACTATTGGTATGGCAATTGATGCATCGATATTAATTTTTGAGCGCATTAAAGAAGAATTATCGCATGGATCTTCAGCACATGATGCTATCCAAACTGGATTCTCTGGAGCAATGCAAGTAATTCTTGATGCAAATATTACAACATTTTTAATTGGTATTGTGCTCTACACATTTGGCACTGGTCCAATTCAAGGATTTGCAGTAACGATGTCAATCGGTATTGTTGCAACATTAGTAACAGCAATTCTCTTCCAACGTTCAATTTTTAAGTTTATTTTAGATAACTTTGGTATTCAAAAATTAAAAATTTAATGTATACTATAAGCTACATTTGAAATTATGTGGCGGCGTAGCTCAGCTGGTTAGAGCGGCGGAATCATAATCCGTAGGTCCGGGGTTCGAGTCCCTGCGTCGCCACCAAAAATATACCATTCTATAATAGTAATCACGTAGCTTTAGTATGTAATGCAAGAATAACTCAAAGTATTTAATGATTTTCAATTTTACGTATCTTCCTCTCTGTCTCACGTTATTTCGTCTTATAGTATCGCCGATTATAATTCCATTTTTGATAGTTACTATGCTTCCAATGCATAGGGTTGACTATAATCTTACTTCTGCAGTTGTTTTTTTTATATTTGCGATCACCGATTTTTTTGATGGATATATTGCTCGACGATATAAAAGTACGAGTAACATTGGCGCATTTCTTGATCCTATAGCCGATAAATTTTTAGTGCTTTCATCTCTGATTGCATTGGTATCATTGCAGAGAATCTATTTTTATTGGGTTATCATTATGATTGGACGTGAGTTGTTAATTATGAGCTTACGACAATATGTGCTTATGTATGGTGTGACTCTTGTTGTTTCTTATACTGCAAAAATGAAAACAGCATTGCAGATGATAATGATTATGTATATCATGCTCAATCCGTATGGATTTGATTCATTCTGGGCTGCGCCTGTTTGGAATGGCATAGAGCAGATATTAGTATTAGTCTCAGTATTTTTAGCAATCATATCAATGCTGCAATATTATAATGCGAGTATGCGTACATTATCATCAATGCATGTCTAATCAATTCTTGCTATGTGCAATACTACTATTACGTGATAGTATGTAAACATGTGACGAAAACATACTATTATATATAAATGCCTGGTGGTTATATGAATTTTTCCTATGTAGCCGAAATATTTAATCAAATAGAGCTTGTATCGAGTCGGTTAGAGATAACAAAACATCTTGCAACATTGTTGGGTAAAGCGACGGCATATGAAGCATCAATTATTTGTAATCTATCATTAGGGTTACTCCATCCTCCGTATGTAGGAACACAATTTAATGTTGCAGAAAAATCATTAATAAAATCAGTTGCACAGATTACCCAACAGACTATTCATGAAGTAGAGGCTGAGCTTAAGCAAACAGGTGATTTAGGATCCGTATTACAAAAATATAAAACATTTATGGGATCATCTATCAGTGTTACACAAGTATATGATGCGTTATCTGAGATTGAGCAGACAGTAGGCGCCGGATCGCAAGAAAAAAAGGCTACATTATTTGAGCAGCTTTGCATGAAACTTGATGCTGAAAGTGCTAAATATGTTGTACGCATTATGCTCGGTAAGTTGCGATTAGGATTTTCAGATATGACAATTATCGATGCGTTATCATGGATGGAAGCAGGTGACAAGTCATTACATAAAGAGATAGAACATGCCTATAGCGTTTGTGCAGACATTGGCCTAATTGCGCAAAGAATCAAAGAGCAGGGTCTTGATGCAATTCGGAAAATGCATATTCACGTTGGGATTCCTATTCGTCCAGCAGGAGCTGAGCGTCTTCCGACTCCTCAAGCTATTATTGATAAGATTGGACCATGCGTAGCGCAACCTAAATTGGATGGATTTCGTTTACAAGTACATGTTGATACACGCAGTTCTGAAAGAGTGATTCGATTCTTTTCAAGAAACTTACAAGATATGTCAAATATGTTTCCAGAACTAAAAAAGGCATTTGCATCATTGAAAAATGTTCAGTCACTTGTGTGTGAAGGAGAAGCGATTGGATATGATCCAGAAACAAATACATTTTTACCTTTTCAAGAGACAGTAAAACGTAAGCGAAAGCATGATGTTGAACAAGTAGCAGCAGAATTGCCATTACAGTTTTTTATGTTTGATATTATGTATCTCAATGGCACCAACTTAATGGAAAAGATTCATGAAGATCGTCTAAAGGCAATGAAGCAGTTGTTGGCAGATCAGGTAGATGCAGATACTCATGTACGTGATGTTATTCGAATCATTGATGAAAAATGGATATCAACAGCGCAAGAATTAGAAGCATACTTTTATGAGATAGTCTCTGAAGGGTTGGAAGGTCTTGTGGTTAAAAAACCAGACTCAACGTATCAACCGGGTAAGCGGAATTTTAATTGGATAAAACTTAAACGAGTTGAAGAAGGTCATTTGGAGGATACCATTGATTGTGTTGTTCTTGGATACTATGCAGGAAAAGGTAAGCGCGCTTTATTTGGAATAGGAGCATTTCTTGTCGGTATTTATAACAAAAAGAATGATTCTTTTGAGACGGTTGCAAAAATAGGAACAGGCTTAAAAGATCATGAATGGAAAGAACTTAAGCAGCGATGTGACGCTGTAAAGGCAGAAGATAAGCCGCATAATGTTATCTGTCCAAAGGAATTATATCCAGACCAATGGGTTTATCCAGAAATAGTCTGCGTTGTTCGTGCTGATGAAATAACACGCTCTCCATTGCATACGACAGGTAAAACGACAATATCATTAGGGTATGCGTTACGCTTTCCACGATTTATAGATTATCGAATGGATAAAGGGCCGTATGAAGCAACGCATACAGCCGAACTTATACACATGTACGAAGATCAATATAAAAAATAATGTATAATCATTACGCGTTGAACATATCAATTTTTTCGCGTAATAAGCGAACTTCTTGTGCAGGATTTTCCATTGATAATATGCTTTTGCCAATGACAATGCCGTCGGGTTTTAGCAATAATATTTCATCAATGGTCTCTTTTGTTATCTTTCCTGATACGAATATGGGAAGGTCGGTATTTCCACGAATAATTTCCCATGTCTCAGATAATGTTGATTTTGTATCAGGGATATGATGATAGAGTAAAGCATTAACACCCATCTTACTTGCTTCAAGAGCTGATTGTCCAATTGCTGGAGCATCGATGAGATCAAGCATGATTTTTTTATTGAGCTCATTAGCGCTTGAGCATGCAGCATGAATGATATTTCGATCGGTTCCAGCAAGCACGGTAATCCAATCTGCTCCTGCACGTGCAAAGAGAGCTGCTGCATCTTTTGCATTATCTACAATTTTGCTATCGGCAAGAATAGTTTTATGCTCAAACTTTTCTTTAAATTGAGATACTGCGGCAATGCCATGATTGTAAATAAGCAGTGTGCCAACTTCTAATATGTCAGTATACTCGGCCACTTCACTTGCAATTTCTAAGGCATTTTCTAAGCTAGACAAGTCAAATGATACTTGTAGTTTCATACGCATAATTCCTCTTAATTATTTTGCGGAAGGTATGTTTCTGCTACTTTGTGTTATGACGCACTAATAACCGTTAGTATATCATGATTTTAATATAGTTAAAAATCCCATATAGAGGGTATGAAGTTATATTACTCTACAGGGACAACTGAATATTGTAAATTCTTCTTGGCATATATGGTAGTAAGCGGTCTAAAATAGTGAGCAAGATTTAAAAGATAGAGTGATTGGCCAGTAATATCAATACCTTTTTTTATGTAAATATCGGGCAAAATAAGATTTTCTCCAGCAGACGTTTTTGTGATGCCGATTGGGACATAGATATACTTTGGTTGAGCAAATATAATAATTGATTCAAGCGGAATAATATTATTTTTTATAGTATTAGCATCCGCTTCTTTCATATCCCAAAAGTAAATGCCAGTCTCATCATCAACTTTTCGTTCAATATAGTAGATTTCTACTGGTTCATCAGGATCAAGTGACCAATGGTCAATGGTATTAGCGTTGATAACATTAGGAGTTGCTTGGGGTGTTATAACAAGGTAAAAAGCAGGATTTGTATGTTTTCTTGGATAGATGGTTTCGCCATCGATATTCGATACTTCCATGAATCCAGCATAGGATGAAATGACTCCAGAGATTATTAATTGAGGTACTCTTATCTCCAATCTATGCTGTGCAAGATAGGGAGGACGCTTCAGTTTTTCAATTAGCTCTACTGTCTGTGCAGAGGCGCCGGGATAGGCTTTAAAGAACATTGTCAGTATTGGAGCAGCCTCAATTCTGGGAAAGAATAAAAAAGATGATATAATAGCTATATATATTGCAAATTTCATGGCATATTTACTTTCTTACTCCATATAAGATTTTCAACCTAACCATTGGTATCTTATCATAATCAGAATTGTAAAAGCTATGATTAATGACCCTTGTTTACGATAAGGATTGATCTTGAAGAGTTTATTAGAGCAGCAAGTTTGGAATGATTTCCAAGATCATGAAGAGCTATCCTTAAATCAGCTTGAGCAATTCAAGCGCTATTATCATGCATTAATTGAATGGAATGAGAAGTTTAACTTGACGGCTATTACCGATCTTAAAGATGTTATAGAGTATCATTTTAAAGATTCTCTTCAATTGGGGCACTCATACGACATGGCGAAGGTAAAGAAAATAATTGATATTGGATCTGGTGCTGGATTTCCTGCAATTCCATTGAAGATAAAATATCCGCATCTTGCCCTTACATTACTTGAAGTTAATCAAAAAAAGATCACATTTTTGGAACATGTTGCAGCAGAGCTCGCATTGACTGATGTGACATATGATATATCGGATTGGCGTACATTTTTACGTACGTATAAAGAACCAGTAGATCTTTTTGTATCACGAGCTGCGCTATCTCCTGAAGAATTAGTGAGGATCTTTAATAATAGACAGAGCATATACTATACAAGCACGATGATCTATTGGGCATCAGAAAAATGGTCAGCTCAAGGGAAGGAAGATCAATATATTGATCATATTGTTTCCTATAGAGTAGGCGACCGCAATCGAAAGCTTGTATTCTTTAAAGCACATTAAATCGGAGAAACAGTGAAAAAAAGTATGTTACACAACATCTCAGAGGTTTTAAGCGATACTCATGGCGAACGATATGGCGCAATACTCTATTATTTTATACCAGAGATTATCACTGCTTTCCTCCTCTATTCATTACCAGGATTGCTGGATTCATATTTTATAGGGCATTTGAAATCAACAACTATGTACAATGCATTAGGAACTGCTAATACATTGTTACATTGGTTATTAAAACTTGCTGAAGGTATCTCGGTTGGTACGGTAATCGTTGCAGGGAGGCTGAATGGAATGCAGTATTTTACTCAAGTTGGAAAATCATTACGTGATGCATTTTGGTTGACCATTATTATTGGATTATCATTAGCCTTATTTTTATATACTGGAGCGTATTGGATTTATGATTGGTATGGTGTTCCTGTAGAAATTATGCCGTATGGAATTCCGTTTTTGCGCGTTCGGGCGATATCAATTTTTCTTGCTTTTATATTTGCAGCATTGGTTGGGTTTTTACGTGGCATTAAAAACACTTTTGTTCCGATGGTGATCTACTCAATTGGTTCAATATTATTTGTTATATGTGACTATCTATTAATTCCAGGAAATTGGGGATTTCCTACTCTTGGATTACAAGGGTCGGCAATTGCTTCCTTAATACAATATAGCATTATGGTTTTGCTCGCATTTGGTTATGTAGTATTTTATAAAGAGAATAGAAAGTATTCGATACAATTGTTTAGAGGAATTTTTCATCTTCAATATGCGTGGGAACTTATCGTCTTGAGTCTACCTGTTATGCTGGATAAAGCCTTATTTGCAGGTGCATATATGTGGCTTTGTAAAATGATGTGGTCAATCGATACGCAAGTTGCTCCAGCAACATTTAATGCGATTAAAGATATTGAACGATTCTCATTTTTACCAGCAGTTGCACTCGCACAAGTTATTACGTTTCTTGTAAGTAATGATTTAGGAGCTCATAATTGGCGTGCGATTAAAGTGAATATAAAGAAAGTCTTATTAATTGCCGCTATTTGTGTTGCCATTACACTCGGTTTTGTAACAACGCATATTGATTGGGCGCTCAGTTTCTTTGATAAAACAGGTACATTTACACCATTTGCTGCGACTGTTTTCCCTTACTTGAGTCTCTTTGTTTTCTTTGATTTAGTACAACTTATTTTATCGGGAGCTCTTCGTGGCGCTGGAGATGTACGTACCGTGATGCTTGTACGATTTCTTGTAATTTGTCTCTATTTTATTCCTGTTTCTTATTGGATTGCTCACATTCCAATGGAAAGTAAAGCGTTTAAATTTATGTTAATCTATGGATCTTTTTATATTGGCAATGCTCTTATGAGCGTTGTCTATGTTGTCCGATTTAAAGGACATGCATGGAAAAAATCGTTACCTGAAGGAAACTAATGTCCATAATAACACGTGAAGATGTTGTAAAAATGGCTAAAATATCAAACATCGAGATTAAACCTCATGAGGTTGAATCTATGATGAAGCAATTGAGTGATGTGCTATCATATGCACAACGAGTTCAAGAGATTGCAGCAGATATGGAAGTGCCATCAAACAAAAACACCGATGTAGTACGTGAAGATGTTATTATTAGAAAAGAGAGAGAAGCGTATCTTTCGTTAGCGCCAGAGCGCGAAGGTGATTATTTTGTGGTTCCAAAAATATTAGAAAACGTCTAGGAAATTCATGCATCTTTCTCCATTTATAACCATTAAAGAATTACAAAAGCATATAGCTGCAAAAGAGATAACAGCAGCAGAAGTGACCGAATTCTTTTTGAGGCGGTTTGAAGCATACGATACAGATTTGGGTAGCGCTCTTGAGATCTTTGATAAAGAGACCATCATGTCTATGTCGAATGCTACGGGTAAGCTTGCGGGAGTTCCTGGTTTAATTAAGAATAATATTTGTATCAAAGATACATTGACAACATGCGCATCTCGTATTTTAGAAAACTATAAAGCTGTCTATGACGCTACTGCAGTAGCGCGGCTCAAAAAAGAGGGCGCATTGCTTCTTGGAACAGCAAACATGGATGAATTTGCAATGGGAAGTTCAACAGAGACTTCAGCATTCAAAAAGACAAGAAATCCATGGGATAGGAATCGAGTTCCTGGTGGTTCGAGTGGTGGTTCAATTGCGGCAGTGGCGGCCGGATTGGTGCCGTGGGCATTGGGATCTGAAACGGGTGGATCTGTTCGTCAACCAGCAGCATTCTGTGGTGTATACGGTCTTAAACCAACATATGGTTTAGTATCGCGATATGGTCTGATTGCGTATGCGTCATCACTTGATCAAATAGGTATTGCAGCACGAACAGCGTATGATACTGCAGCAGTATTATCTGTTATTGCAGGTCAAGATACGCATGACTCATCGAGCCTTGCAGTTGCGCCAAAAGATTATACACAAACATTAACAAGTTTAAAAGTCTCTGGGCTTCGTATTGGTATTGTACGTAATGCCGTAGAAGCGCATGGTATTGATCCAGAAATTTCAAGTGCTATTGAGAATACGATTAAAGTATTTGAAAGATTAGGCGCATCAATGCGTTTTATCGATTTGCCAGCGATTGACTATAGTGCGGCAACCTACTTTATCATTAGTCGTGCAGAAGCAGCTTCAAATTTAGCACGATTTGATGGTGTTCGATATGGAGCTCGCGATAAATCTGCTCATACATTGCAACAAATGTATGAAAAGACACGACATGATGGATTTGGTGAAGAAGTTCGTAAGCGTATTATGGTAGGAAATTATGTACTCTCTACGGGTCATGCGGATCAGTATTATCATAATGCTCAAAAGGTACAACGCATTATTAGAAAAGAATTCTTAGATGCGTTTGCACAATGTGACCTCCTCATTATGCCAACTCATCCTGCACCAGCATTTACTTTTGGTGCTTTTGATGTTGATAAGTTACAAATGGATCTCCAAGATTACTTTACCTGTCCGATAAACTTAGCAGGAATTCCGGCTATCTCAATTCCATGTGGTATGAGTTCTCAAGGATTACCAATAGGAGTGCAGTTAGTAGGACCTCATTTATCAGAAGATTTGATTCTTGCAGCCGCACATGCACATGAGCAAGAGACCGATTGGCATACGAAATATCCTCAAGCATTTCTATAATAATAGTATGATAACTAAAAAAACCACAGATAGTATTCCCTTGCATCTGTGGTTTTTTGTCGTCTCTATTCTTGCTAAATTTTACTCTTCTTCTTTATTCTTACAATAAGATGTGAAACAATTCCATAGTCATTGCATAATTCGGTTAGGGGAGAATATATGCAGTTGTTTTCGCCTACTATTATTTTTATGAGTTGCATGCTGATCTTTACTCATGAAGTAGATGCTGCTACAAGTAAGAAAAGATTACATAGAGAATGTCCAATACTATCAGATTCTCAAGAGAGATGTGTGCGAAATCCATATCTGATTCCACAAGTATTACGTTTTACCGAAGATCTTTTGTGTGATGTCGCAAAATTGCATAAAAATCTTATTACATGGGATTCTTTTAAAATTATCTCTACGATGTTTCCCTTCTTTATTGCAACACGAATGATTGATGAAAAGATACAAAATTGCTTTTATAACGCATGCTGTCATAAGAATATCTGTCAGATGCCACATTGGTGCAAAGATATAGCAAAGTATAGTTTGGCAGTGCCTATTACTCTGTTTGGGCTCGAAGCATTATTTTCATCCGATGATGATTTACGAACAACGGGACGTGTCTTTTTGATAGGAATGCCCTTTGTTATCTTTGGAAAAGATCTTATTAAACGAGCAAAGTTTGATGCCTGCTTGAGGCCATGGAATCAATATTTTAGTTGTAAAAAGAGAGCGCATGGCGGATTTCCTTCGGGACATATGGCCGAAGCGTCATACATAGCAATTCTCTATGGTCTTCGCTATGGTCCTAAATATGCGATACCACTCGGATTGATGGCTACATTCTTAGGTGCTGCATTTCTTAACTGTAATCGTCACTATACTTCGCAACTTATTGCTGGTGTTGGGCTTGGAGCAATGTATGCCGTTGCAGCAAATAGACTTATCGATGAAAAACTTGAAGAGTCTCTTCATCTTACGGTGGCATGTGATCGTAATGGATCACCTTGTATCAATGTTTCATATGATTTTTGATAACAATTATTTGTTGAAAAAGTTTGATTTGAAACGCCTTTGGTCTCGAGTTTTGTTTTTAAATTGCAATAGTTTGTCTTTGCGAATTACAATTAGAATCGTAATGGTGATGTAAAGATGAAATTATTAAAAATATAGGGTGGGTGTTATGGACCGTATATCATTACGAAGGATGAGACCGAACAAGAATCAAATTCTATTTTTCGCTATATTGACCGTATTTTGTGCAGGAATGTCAGTCTTTTATAGCAAACGTATGTCAAAAAATCAGGTGTTAGAATCACATAAAGCTGTAAAAACTGCCCCAACATATCAAGTTAAAGTTGCGCATAAAAAAGCAGTTCAGCATCATAAGCATCCAAAAACAACCGTAATAATGGATGCATTATATGAAACAGAATTATCACAAATGTGGCTTTCTGATGTGCAAAAAATAATTAGATCTGCATCAGATCAGAAGCGTTTAGCAGAAGATTTAGTTGATAGACTTCGTGCAAATGATATAGGAATGAGTCTTTCTACTCATCAATCAGTCTATAGTAATACTATTGCTATGCAGTCAAAAGATAGTCCTCATCAAATGGTTGTGCCTGGGCTTAACTCAGTAGTCTATCGTTGGGGAAATGTAGTACAAATTATTAACTTTATTGCGCAATCAAGTAATACGTTAAATATACATAGCGCTGCAAATGTGTTGAAAATATTGCCAATCAATAGTGAGATGTTTGCTATCAGTATGGATAATAAACAGATGTTACTCTGGTCAGTTCCACAAGATACGCTTATTAAACGATATGGGACTGGAGCGCAAATTCTTGAAATGTTGACTGCTACTCATGATAACAGACTTATTGGCGTCTATCGTAATGGGCAGCTTGCAATCTGGGATCTTAACGAAGATAGTCGTAAAATTATTAAATCAGGCTTTAAGTTAAATAATTATATCTGCTCAAGTCTCTATCATATGAAAAACAATGCGCTTATAGCAGGTGTTCTTGATGAGGATGATAGCGAAGCATTCTTAACATGGGGTCTTGGAGCACCACTCTCATACGTACAACAATTTGCAGCAGCAGGATGCATAGATACATTAATTATTCTGAGTGAAAACCTCTTTGCAAATCGAATCGGAAAGAATGGTATCAATATTTGGCATGCTTCTAACAATATTACTAGAAAGATGCGCGTAGAGTACCAAGGAACTATCAGCCAAGTGGTAGCAATTGATGAACATACCATTGGTATCTTTGATCAACACCGTAATATACTCTCATTCTTAGATGCGCGAAGTGGTGATATTACACAAGAAGTATCATACAATAGTGGCAAATCGACAGTACAATCAATAGTACAGGTTCCAAATAGTAATGGTCTTATGGTGGCGAGCGTTAATGAGGCAACGAGCCAATTATCTATTAATGAAATAACATACCTACCTATGAAGTTGCTGGATAAGTTATCTATCGAGCAGTTAAGTTTCTTATCTGTTCTTGCGCAATATAAAGAGCGTGGTAGAAAGCTGACTCCAGCACAACTTCGGGCAACAAGTCAATTGGTAAATACACTATTTGGTACAATTGATGAAACAAGTAGCTACATGCATAATGTTCTTGAAGCATACATGCATACATTAGCACAATAAAGCAATAGAAATTGTGGGTTATAAAATACGACCGGGATAGTCTCCCGGTCGTATTTGTTTTGCATGTTAAAAATCTGCGAATAAGTTTTCGAATGAAATGAGCTCTGCTCTTGCTTGTGCAATATAGTTAGCAATGCGTGGATGTTGGTATGGAATGTGCCGATTAACAACTTCTTTATGCTTAGTCAGTGTTTCATAGCGATTCGAAACTTTTTCTAATGCAGCTAATGCCTCATTCCATGATTGCGATCCCATAGAGACAAGTCCAAACCATAGATCATGCCAAAATAATGGATCTTTACATGGAGTCATGTGGCGATAAAGATTGGTAATACATGCTTTTTCATCATCACTTGCTTGCATAATAACGTTTTCACATGCTATCAGACTATCATCAGTAAGATTGCTGCCATCGTATAATCTCGTAGCGGTGCAGGCTTGTACGATAGGAGATAGTGTTGGAGAGAATCTCATTGCATCGTATATCAGTAGAATGTCTCCTACAAGTGCGCATACAAAGTTATGATTTATTTCACGAGCAAGCACTTCTATTTCTTGTAGTGATGGATATGCCCAGCATCCTAAATATTCCACCCCATTAATAACCGTTCCGAATCCACGAATATCATCAATGGCAATAGTACAATCGGTTATACCAGATTCTTTTATTGCGCGTAATTCGTGGCGTACAGGAGTAACGGCATCAGCATCCCTTTCATTGGAGTTGCTCAATACTGTTTCGCCACCACTATAATGTGCATCAAGCCAGAAGAAGGTATGGCCATTAAGTTGTGGAGCAATTCTACGAATCATGTCTGGTGAGCTATCATGATATACATGTACGTTGCTATAGGGTTCTAAAAGTTTTTGTGCACGATTATATAATGATTCTGAATATTCAACAGTAAATACTTCTTTAAAAATAGATGCTGCCGTCCGTGCAGTATAGCCACGATATGTTCCTGTTTCCACAAATATATCAGGATGAAATGTAGCATTAACTTCATGCATGAAATTAGTATGGAGCGATCCATCATCTGCATCATTTTTGTAATGTACGAATTTAAATGTGTATGATGTCACACAATAGAGTAGCGAATAAAAGAGAAAGATATTCTTTGTAGCTATCATTATATATTCTCCTCATTTTACAATGGAAATAGTTAATATGGTTAACGTTCAGGGGCATATATCAACAGTATTGGCAAAGCAGGATTCCATCGAAATAGACTCCATTTTATCAATACGTATCATAGAGGAGATAAAGCGTATGCTTTATGGACTTTTATCTATAGCATTATTGGTTTTACAGTATGTAGATATTTACTCAACGCAACGAAAAGAAAAGATACATTCTTGCAGTAATCCTGTGGTTGAAGAAATATTTGCTATCATTGATAAGAGTAATGAATCTAATGTGCAAGAAGAGGTTGCCTCTATTGTAAGATTGATGCGCATATATGATGGTAAGTATTTTTTAAATATGTTAGTGCGATGTGACGAAGATTCTTATACCTATAATGAATCAATATTTGAACATGCTATTCGACATAAGAAAAATAAGTTTATTAAACCACTAGTGCAACTCGGAGCAGATGTTAATTACCGCCATTATCGCTATGATACAGTAATGCACCAATGGGTTCCTGAGGCTATGCCATTACATTATGCAATATATTATAGAAACTTTGCTGCAGCATTGGAAATTATACGTAAATATTGTGCAGAAACATATACAAAGGATGGTGATCAGCGGACGGCGCTTGACATACTCTGCTCAACGCCTCATGCCAAGGATTCAGTTGCATCAGAATTGTTAGATCTGTTATTAAGCGATAGATATGCAAGATCTGCTCATGAACAAAATTGGTCGTCACAATTGCTTAATGCAGCAGCAGCATCTCTTAATTATCATATGATTCCTAAACTGATTGCGCATAGAGCTTGTCCAGATATAGATTGCAGCACACTTCGAAAATTTTATAGTGAATTAAGACCGAGAAAACATATTGTGCCAACCCTGGCTCGATTATTACGAATCGGCGCAAATCCATACCTTGTGGAATCGGAAGGGGGTGAAATACGAACATCATTCTTTAAGGAGATGAGCTATGATGCCCGTACGCATAACTTGGACTGTTATGCACTATGTAAAGATGTCTATCATACATGGCGTTCGAATTTAAAGGTGAATCATCGAATCTTTAAGCAGAACGCGCGTGCAGGTACTTTACAATGGAATCAGAGTGAATCAAAGAGAGCAGAAGAATGGGTAGATTTGCCATTCTTGCCGATTAAAATTATCAATAAGATTCTAGATTATGCTGTTCCATGGTCAGCAGATATATGCAAAGAGCTTCGAAAAAAGCAGAAGATTAAGCGCCTAATACAGAATGATATACAAGGTAAAAATGTTGATAATATTCGATTTTCCTTATCTTCTATGCCATTAGAATTACCCTCGATTGATGTTATCGGTTGTGATACTATTGAACAATGGATTGATAAGCATATAATGAGAAGCTTGAAAAAAGCATAAAGTGTTATGAGTGCTACATTACTCGTACATGCATGAGCGCATTTCCTCATGTGAATGATGTTCTTAACCACATGCGTTAACTCATTATGGATGCTGCTGCAAAAATAAATACTTGCCATAATGGAGATCAAGAGTACTGCAATTTGATATGCGTCGAGTCTTTGAGTCGCGGACATCTCAATATCTGTATGAACAGAATCTGTAGTAGAAAAATATGAGAATAGTCATTAGCGAACCCACCTCTAGAGGGATTAACGCCTTTATGTTAAACTAGAACCATTAACTATTGTTTTTCCACATGATTTATAAGGTACTTCATGAGCTATTGGCATGAGCATATTAAGATAGCAAACCTATCATTTCCGCGATTTATTGGTGGACCATTGGATGGTATCACTGATTCCCCATTCAGACGTCTTGTACGTGAGTTCTCTACAGAGGAGTTGCTCTATTCTGAAATGCGCCATGTCGCATGTGTTGCTCATGATAAAGCAGCGCTCAATGCTCTGAAGTTTGATGTCTTTGAACGCCCACTCAATTATCAAGTCTCTGCCAACAAACCAGAATTTATCCCTGCAGCATGTCAAAAGATCCTTGAAAAGGGAATTGATATGGTTGACCTCAACATTGGTTGTCCTGCAAATAATGTAGTAAAGTCTGGATCAGGCTCAGCACTTATGGCAGATTTGCCGCGGCTTGAACAGATCTTAAAAATATTTCGCGCAGAACTGCCTGTTCCATTTACGGTAAAGATACGAGCAGGGTTTAAATGCAAAAACGCAGTTGATGTTGCAAAGCTTATTCAAGATTGTGGAGCCGATGCCATAGCAATTCATCCGCGTTTGCAGACACAACGCTTTGAAGGTCGCCCCGATTATCTCTTGGCAGCTGAGGTAAAACGAGCAGTATCGCTTCCTATCATTATCTCAGGCGGGGTTGTTAACTGGGCAACAGCGAAGATGGTCTATGAGCAGACAGGAGTTGATGGGTTTCTTATTGGTCGTGGTATTTGGTCACGTCCATGGAAATTATTAGAACTCAAAGAGCACTCACAAGGTCGCCCTTATGCCATTTCACAAGAGATGATGCTCTCGTGTGCACTCAAGCATCTTGAATATATGATGGAATATTACGGCCAACGTGGGCTCTATAATTTCAGAAAGCATGTGCCGTTCTATATTCGTGGTGTGCAAGGAGCTGCGCAAATTAGAGAAAAGATAGTTACTGCGCAGTCAGTTGAAGAAGTGAAAAGTGGACTGCACCAGGCCTTTGGTCTACTAGGATAAGCGAAGAATGAAAAAGAGAGTATATGGAAGTGGACTATTTCTTGTCGGAATATGTGTAGCTCTCTACACGTATAAAGAGGCTATTAATCAGATAGTGACAACAAGTTGTTCTTATGTTGTCTATCCAATTCTCAAACTACACGCCAAATTTATTGCACCCTTCGTGCGAATATCTACTCATTATTGCAATAGCGCAGATCTTATTCGTAAAGTTGCTGAATTGACTGCTGAAAAAGAATCGCTGCAAGCAGAGTTGATAGAAGCGAAAGCGCAAGTTGCGCTTTATGATGATGTTCAAGAATTACTCACATTTCGCAAACGCTATTACGCAAAACAGGGCTGCATTACCAATGTCATTGGGCGCCATCTTTCTGATAAAGAACAGTACATATTGATTGATGCGGGATCGCGCGATGGCATTTCATGTGATATGGCCGTTATCTATAAAAATACATTGGTTGGTAAAGTAGCAGATGTCTATCCATGGTATAGCAAAGTGTTATTAGTGACAGATCGGTCATGTAAAGTTGCGGTCTATAGCGATAAGAATCGTGCATCGGGTCTGCATGAAGGAAATAATGATCAAGATACTACCATGGTTACCTACATTAATCATTTAAGTACGGTGCAACCAGGAGAGCTATTGCTCTCAAGTGGGCATGGTCTTATTTTTCCACAAGGATTGGGCGTTGCGCGTATAGTTGATACGCAGCAGAGTGGACTCTATCATCAGGTGAAAGCAGTACCATTGTCTGATGTGCGAACCATTTCATATTGTATGGTTATAGCAAAAGAATACATGCATACCGCGTTGTAAGTGAATGTACAACTACTACGCGTGTAATCATATGTAAAGTATTGATACTATTGGATTATTGTTTTTATCTATTGATTATTACTAGAATGCTATACAGACAAATCTATAGGGGATTGTGGGAATGTGTAGTATTGGCCAGACAATTATATTCATTATCTATTGTGTAAATGTATTATCTATCAATTGTTCAGAAGAACCCATAGCAAGTAAGCGTGATTTTCAAAAACGATATGAGCAGTATGCTATTAGAATACAATCTGATGTACGGTATCGACCAAGAGAGAATTCTTCTAAAGAAATGACTAAAAAATCAATTACTGCGTTAGAAAAAGAGATAGTATCTATCAGCGATCCAATTGTTGCAACTATCGAAAAATTTAAAACATCGCTCTATTTTCACACGACATATGAAGAAAATAGCGCCGTATGCATCATAAACCTTATGCTGACATTTAAACCAGAGTATAATGACTATGATATGAGTTGTTGTACGCATGCTGATGATAGTGATTACATGTCGACAACAAGAGAAAACTTTAAGGTTGCACTCAGAGATGTGATCAAACCCAAAATGGATACTATGGATGCGATCATATATCCACATCGCGATATATCTGATACGTCAGAAGCACTTATCTCGCTGATGATTCAATGTTGGCAAATTAACAAACATAATTCGTGAGATTATACTATCATCAAATATCAATAATGATGTATAAAACAATAACGATTGGCAAATTATGAGAAAATTTAGACAAAATAAGTTATGGCGCGATAAAGCGCCGAACATAATGCGGGCGCAAGGTTCAATTATTCATGTAGAGCAACTTGATGATGCTGCGTATGACAATCAATTGCGGACAAAGCTTCTTGAAGAAGCGCATGAAGTTAATTGTGCATTATCACGCGAAGAGATTGTTGCAGAATTGGCAGATGTATATGAAGTAATTGATGCATTATTGGCATTGCATACCATTTCACACGATGAACTTATAGTATCCAAAGAGCAACGCAAAGCGCATCGTGGTGGATTCTTCGAGCGACAATTTGTGACGGTAGCAGAGCATCCACAAGGAAGCTTCGGAGAGCGCTATTGCCTGAATGATGCAGAGAAATATCCAGAGATTATAGAGTAGTAAATAGTAATTAGTATCAAATAAAAATGCCTCAACAAAACGCGAGGCATTTTTTGTATCGAAAATCTTTTGATTTATATAGGGCTATTGATATCTTCAATTGTCTCTTGAATTTCTGTATCAAGAACTTCACTAGGAGCGGTTGCTTGTTGTTCTAATACGCTTAATCCAGCATCTATTTTTTGAGCAACTCCATATTGCGATTCTATTTTTGATGCAACAATGGTTGCAAGTAATGGTGGGATAATGCTCAACACAATAACCGCCAATGTAAGTTTTCTAAGCAAATGATCTTGCGCAACGAAAAATATTCGCCATAACATTGCTACGTATACTATAGTAATTGCGCTACTCACTAACGCAGCAATGATAGCATACATTCTGAACGATTCTTGAGAATTAAAAAGTTCCCATATAGTGCTACCATTTTGCCACAAGCTTGTCCCTATCAAGAGCGCTGCAAGTATAGCAAAAACAGGGACCAGTTTTTTATTGTCAATATTCATCATCGACATTCTCCTTAATGATACTTATATACGTAATATGCTTATTACATATCAGAACTGATGCATAAAAAACAAGTAATGCGGAACTTATCCGTTCGAAGCTTGTCTATCCGTAATGACATACCTACATCAAAGATTTCGGATAAGCGTAGGAGGATTATAGTTTCTTGACGATACGAGAATAATATTGTAAATATATGGACATAATTTTTATAAACATCGTTATTTGCATAAAAATAGATACAAAGGAAGTAGCATTATGAAGCAAAGCCCATCTTTTTTTAGACGCATATTCACTATTTTTCTTGTTTTATTAGCACACAGTAATGCATGGAGCATGTATAAATCAGCAGATGGTCGTTGGATTGATACAAGCTCCTGTTCAACGCCAGCACAAAGAGCTGTTATCATTGCACTTCATACACCAAGTACCGTTCGCATGCAGGATGGAATACGGATTGAATGTACAAGAGAGTTTCGTTGTTATGCGGATCCTTATCGGGAATATCATGAAGAATATAGGAGAGTAGCAGAGAATAATAATAGATCATGCTATTCATACAACGGAACATATGACAGACCCGTATCCAATACCTTTAACATCTGGGCAAATACAGAATTTGCACGTAATAAAGAGCGTTCCGGCTCGATTCTTGATCTTTTGGGTAATTATTCAATTCCAATAGGTCCTGTTAATGTGCAATTTAATGCTTTTAATATGCTAATGGGTCTCTTTATGAAGTTCCGTCAATGGTGTACCAATACACATCCTCATACGCAAGGGCTATCACAAGAGACGTATAATATATTTAATGAATGGGATGCTAACGACTTTAATGATTATTTTACCAATATCTTTGATTGTCGTTGTGCAGAAAGATATACATCTGAACAATTGGATGCAATTGTTCATGCGTATCCACTCTATCAATTTGAAGGCTTTTTAGAATTTGTTACATGGCAAGCATTTGGGAAAGCCTGTGAGTTACAAAGAGAGTATAAAACATCAAGTAAATTACAACGGCAATTAGAAGATGCTTCTTATGGAGTTCGCTCTGCGTTTATAAAAGGAATAACACAAATCTGCAATGGAGATTTTGGACCTTTATCTAATTTTCGAAGAGAGCGAGCTCTGAAAGAGATACAGCGTCAAGAAAATATTGTACAAAAACCAGTTGATCATTTTGTAAATCAACGAGCGGTGCTTACAAATTATTATCAAAAATTTGCTAACAATGAATGGATGGCTGAAACAGTTAATTCTCGACTAGCCGCACTCAATGCAGAACAGATTGTATCAGAGAAGAAATATATTGGTACGCTCTCATCATCAGCTTTGTATATTACTCAAATCTGCGGACATAATGTAACTGATTATGAAAGCTGTAAGGGTCCTGCATTTGCTCATTTTCTTCATAACGATTGTCTTAATATTTTAAATGCCATTGCTGCAACAGAAATTGTTACAAAATATCATACACATGTCCTTGCAATTGCGGATATAAACTATGCAGGTTGTTTAACAATCAAAAAGGGTAAATATCTTGAAGCAAGTATGATGATCGATTGCGCTCGCGCTTTTGCGCATACCATTCGTAATGCAGCAGTTGGCATTATTGCAGGAGCATTTGAAGGTATTGATCGAACGCTCGATTTTATAAAAGATCCTACGATACCAATCAAAGGATTTGCATCAATCGTCTGCGCAGCTGGATATGGCCTCTATAGTATAAGCTCACTTCTCTTTCATGAAGGTAAGAATGTCTATAATGGTGTTCATGCACCACTCG
Organism: uncultured Pseudomonadota bacterium; assembly: GCA_964575265.1. Classification (GTDB taxonomy): domain Bacteria; phylum Babelota; class Babeliae; order Babelales; family Vermiphilaceae; genus CAZNPD01. The sequence continues at coordinate 264,926 of CAZNPD010000001.1, forward strand.
ATCCAGAAAAGAGTGATTTGTACAAAGCAGGTAATCGTATATATCAATTTTGTTCAGATCTACAATATCTTACTGCACGAGATGTTACACAAGAAGTAACCGCTTTGATTGTAGATACAGTTGCAACAGGATATCTCCTTAAGGGCATATCTCACTTTGCAGGAACAGCGCGTAATGTTATTGATAATCTCCCTCCATCAAGTGGCGGTCTATTTGGTATTGATGATGCAGGGAATGCAATAGCAGTACCTGCAGTTGATGCTGCTATTACGGTAATTGCTGATAGCGTTGCGGCTGGAAAATACAACGTTATGCCACTCGCATTTGCAGTAGGCGTGGGGAATCAGACAGGAACATCATCAACACCATCAGTTCCAAAGCCTATCTCACCAAAAGAAATCATTCGTAATGCATTACAAGCAGCAAAAACAGACAAAGAACTTGATGCTCTTCAAATTCCTCTTGAGCAAGAGCTAGTACGTGTATTGCAGGGAATGCCATACGCTACACCAGAGTTTATCGAATATTATATATTTATGCGCATAGAGATCGAAAAGTTTTGTCGACAAACAAATGGTGGTATGATTGATAGAAATACTTTGATTGATTTACTTCATATTTGCACAATGGATATAGAACACTTTGGAAGAGCGGATGCAACATTTAAAGGGCTCCACTGGGATCCAAATGGAAGGTTAGAAAAGAGTAGTATATTTCAGGAGATTATTCATAAGAAAATGCATCCTTCCGGTGCCTATGAACTTAATTTTAAGTGGAATAATAAAATGTATACGAAGACATTCTTTCCACAACATTGGACAATGAAAGATCTATTTAATGCAATAAAAGATGTATATAACAATGGCTGTAGAAAGAATGGTAAATTTCCAAACACTAAAGATATTAATGGAATCTTTGATACAATTGATATCTTTATAAATCTCCAAGAAAGGTTCAATACTCACAATAAAGTAATCACTACATATCCCAATTTAGATAAATTCTTTAAGTCTCTAATGCCATAATTCAATGAATCAAAGTATAATAAAAAAGCGATATGAAACCAAGAAATATATACCTATGAATAAACAACGATTAGCAGTAATTTCCAAAAAAAATCAAAGGTATAAAAATAATAATAACGATCTTCTTGGAGAACTTATAACAAGTGGAATGTATGATGGACTAGAAAGATGGATTCAATCAAATTGTGATTTTTTCGGTGGAAACTTATTATCTCTTCGTAAGAAGAATGGATTTGTACACTTTCAATATGATTTTGATAAATCACATCGTAGCTTTTATAGCATACATAATATCACTCTGCTAAAGATGCTTTCATCAATTTATGCTATTATGCAGCAGTCACCTAATGCCATTAACATTTGCTACTATGACAATGAATTTTGCTTTGAAAGCAATAATGTACCTAATTATTTTGAATTATCGCTAGTAAAGACTGTTAATGGATACATAGTATCAAATGAATATGAAACATTACTCAGCAAATTATTAAGTACGCTGTCTTCTCAAGTTATTAAAAATCTTAAGAAGAAAATTACATCTCATGGATTGCCTTGCATAGATCAAAAAGAGTTTTTTGTTACTATAAAAGACAATTATGTCGTATTAAGCTATAAATGTAAAAAACTTGTACAATTTTCTTATGAGCTTAAATGTGATATTTTTTTCAAAATGCTTGATGATTGGCAACAAATACTAGAAGATAAACCAGGCAAAATTGATGTCTTCTATGATGGCAAAACAGTCTGGTTTGAAATGAAGTAAATGAATATGAGTATGAATTTTAAAAATCATCTTATTGTGCGTCTTATACAAAGACGTAGATTTTATACATCTAAAGATCATGTATTAAGTTATCTGATGGAGTTTTTACGTGATGGGTTTACCACAAATAGAGATATTGAGTGGTTATTAAGTAGTGATACTACTTCGAGGCGTTCAATGGAGATGTATGGAAATAGAATCATTATCAAGAAAATTGATAATGAAATACATCTAGGTAATATCTACGATAATACTAAGACATTTACAAGTTATTTTCATGCAAAGAATACGTTATTTGTACAAGCTATAAAAGGATGGATAGAAATTTACAACATTCGTCCAGAGGCTATAGATGTATTTTACGATGGAACAACAATAAACTTTGTAGCAAGTAGATCTGATTGTGTAGCAATGTTTGTAAATAATGAAAATCATTACGAAAGTATAAAAATAACATCCCCATTAAGTTATTTTTTAGCAAGTACAGATACGCAAGATATAGCTCATATAAAGCAGTTGGTTATGAATAGATCTCAGCAGAGATATAATAATACAGAAACATCTTTGATGATAGATGATGAAATGATAACAATTTGGTATGCAAACAAGCTATTTAGTGATTTTGGTATGTCATTTGAAAAATCTATTTTCCTTACAATGCTCGATGATTGGCAACAAATACTAGAAGATAAACCAAGCAAAGTTGATGTCTACTATGATGGTAAATCAGTCTGGTTTGAAACGAAGTAAAAAGAAATGCCATATGCTACATCAGCGTTTATCGAATATTATGTATTTATGCGCATAGAGATCGAAAAGTTTTGTCAACAAGTAAAGGCGGTATGATTGATAGAAATACTATGGTCAGACTAAAACATATTCTTGCAATGGATATAGACGGTTTAGGACAACCAGACGCTTTTTTAGGTGGATTACACTGGGATCCAAATGGCATGTGGGAAAAGAACGGAGTATTTAAAGTACTCGAAAAAGAAGTATTTCCATCAGGAGCATATAAGCTTAAGATTGATTGGAATGGAAGAGAATATACAAAAACTTTTTTCCCACAAGATTGGACTATGAGAGAAGTTTTTGATGCAATAAAGGATGTATACAATCAAAATGCTCTATCATTAGCGCAAATGTCTAGTGGGCAAAAATATCGTATAGATGGATTCTTTAGACAAATCGATATGAGAGCCATCATCACAAAAAAACAATTAAGTAATATATTGAAAATAATAACTAGTTTTCCTAATCCATGAGACACATCAAAGAACTTACGGTAACTTAAAAATCATATTTGTTATAAAGAAACTCTATGAATAAACATCATACTACATTACGTTATTTAACAAAAAAGCAGCGATTAATGGTGATTCCTAAAAAAAACGGAAAGTATCGAAATATGATAGTCAATCCGATTGCAGAACTTATAACCAGCAGATGGTACGAGTGGCTTGATAAGTGGATTATATCAAAACGAAATTTTATGGGCGGAGATATATTATCGCTTCGTCAATATGATGGAAATATTTATTTTGGGCTAGACTTTGATAAGCCATTTCGAAGCTATTATACCATCAAAGATGTAACGTTATTAAAAATGCTTTCATCAATTCGAACTATTATGGAACAATCACCTAAAGCAATTAATGTTTGCTATTACAACGATGAATTTTGTTTCGAAATTAATAATAACTCTGATTATTTTGAATCATATCTCATGAGAAACAATAATAGATATGATACATCAAATGAATATGAAACATTGCTCAGTAAATTATTAAGTACGCTGTCTTCTCAAGTTATTAAAAATCTTAAGAAGAAAATTACATCTCATGGATTGCCTTGCATAGATCAAAAAGAGTTTTTTGTTACTATAAAAGACAATTATGTCGTATTAAGCTATAAATGCAAAAAACTTGTACAATTCTCTTATGAGCTTAAATGCGACGTTTTTTTCAAAATGCTCGATGATTGGCAACAAATACTAGAAGATAAACCAAGCAAAGTTGATGTCTACTATGATGGTAAATCAGTCTGGTTTGAAACGAAGTAAAAAAGAATGCCATATGCTATATCTGAGATCCAAATGGAAGGTTAGAAAAGAGTGGGATAATACAACTTACTAATAAAATATCACATCCATCGGGCGCGTATGTAGCTGATTGCACATGAAATGACAAATATATAGGTTTGAAAAGTTTTTTTCCATCTCATTGGACAATAAAGGACATATTCGATGCGGTAAAAGTATCTTATAACAATATGCCGTCACTATTGCCTAGCGAAATAACAAAATCTATTACTTATAATTATAATGGAATGCCAATATTCCTTTTCTTTAAAAAAACAAATAATAACACTGGCAAAATTATCACAAGTTATTTTAAAATATAGCAGTTAATAGAGTCTCTATGAAATATGAACACGAACAAGTAGCATCTTTTTTACTTAATAATAAATCAAATGAATATGTGTTGTTAGGACCTTGTGCTAATCCAATATCCATAATAATTAATGAATTTGGATCATCACTTAATAGTTTGGAAAAATGGTTATTATCTCATAATGCAATGAATTATCATATATCATGCAATATATTAACGATGAAGCATATTAATGGACAAGTGTATTGGGGAAACACATGGGATGAGAATTTTGATAGTTATTTTTATATGAAAGATTCTTTATTATTATGCATGATATCTGCATGGAGAGAAATAGTTAAAGCTAAGCCAGGTAAAATAGATGTTATATTTGATGGCGAGTCTATTAATTTTGTGGCAATTAGTGATATAGCAAGTCCTATCGCGCACCTTAAATATAGCGATGGATCTTATGAGCTTGTCGATTCTTATCATACGATTCTTGAGAGATTTATATGCAAGTTAACAGATAAAAATATTTTTGAAATTAAGGATATGATTATAAAAGGCGGTAAGCTTTTTTATCCTATGCAAGAACTTATCATAATACATGAAGGTCAGTTTATTATCATTACCTATGCTGTAGAAAAGTTTAAAGCATTTCGGGTTGCCTTGTTGCGAGAAAACATGATTGAAATGCTTAACCAGTGGCGAGATATTATTTACGATAATCTTAAAGATGTATTGATTTATTATAATGGTGATATTATTTCTTTTAACAAAAGAATTGATTATTCAGAAGATCAGAATCGGGTGGTTCTTTACTACTGAGATGAAATGTTTTTATATCCGAAAGCTATAAATGCTAATAATTGCTCGACTCTGCAAGACATCTTCGCACATATATAATTCTATTGATCGATGGAGCAACCCCATATCGCATTTATTATATGATGCGTTTAGTATTAATAGTTTGGTTGATTGGGCAATTATCGAATCAAGTAAACCACTAATAGGAAATGCTATTATGCTTGAAAATATAGAAAATTGCATCTATTGGAAAAGCGCATTATATATTCATGCTAATTCATATTTTTCTATGAGCTTGAAACATTTTATAGTAATGCTACATAGTTGGCAGCAAGTATCTGAAGAAATGTCTAGTGCTATTGATATAGTATATGACAATAAACAAATCCTATTCAAAACTTCAACCAAATCAGGAGGCTTTGTAGCCACTATTATTAGAGATAATGATAGCTATACTATGCAGGAATCCAAAACTGCGTTGGGATTGTTTTTGATAGAGATAACTAATAATGATATTGAGCATGTTAAAGAGCTAGTTAGTAGTAAAATTAAAAAATTACATTTATATTCTGATGTCACAATAGAAGTAAAACCTACACGCGATTCTCAATTAGCGTCCATTAGTCTTAGATATAATACTCCAGAAATACACAATTTTGGCATTGCATTTACACAATCTACTTTTCTTAAAATGCTCGATGATTGGCAACAAATACTAGAAAATGAACCAAGCAAAGTTGATGCCTACTATGATGGTAAATCAGTCTGGTTTGAAACAAGGTAAATGAATATAAGTATGAATTTTAAAAATCGTCTTATTGCACGACTTGGAAAAGAAGATACAGCATATTATTATCCAAAAGATCGGTATCTAGAAAATTTAACTCGGTTTTTAGTTGAAGATTTAACATCAGAGTTTCATGAAGGTTGGATATTATCTAAAAGCGAAACTCTTGGCAGCAATTTTCTTATCTTAAAGAAGCATGGAGAATTTATCTATTTATGCGACATTGTGGATAAATGTCTTGTAAATAACTTTCATGCTAAGCGCTCTTTTTTCATACAATTAATATATGCATGGCGCAAAGCAATTCAAAACGAACCCGCTGAAATCGATGTATTATACAATGGAAGCGAGATTAATTTTAAAATAAGAGAAAAGTCTTCGAATTTTGTTACACAGCTTGTTAGAGACGAGAATAGAGCCTATAGAATAAGCGAACGGTATGTCACTATTATGGGATGCTTTTTGCAAGATCTAACATACAATAGCATATCTATTATAAAAAAAAATATGATTAAAGGTGGAACATATCAAGATGAGCAAACAAATACTTTCATAGAATCACAATCTGACGAAGAGTCTTTTGTTATTATTAAATATAAAAATGTATTATTCCATTATTTTGGCATAGCATTTGAAAAACCGACCTTTATTCAAATGCTCGATGATTGGCAACAAATACTAGAAGATAAACCGCATCAAGTTGATGTTTTCTATGATGGCAAAACAGTCTGGTTTGAAACAAAATAATAAGCCATAAATAGAACGAGAAGTTTATCCGACAAGTAAATGGCGGTATGATTGATAGAAATACTCTGGTCGGACTAAAACATATTCTTGCAATGGATATAGACGGTTTAGGGCAGCCAGACGCCTTCTTAGGTGGATTACACTGGGATCTAAATGGCATGTGGGAAAAGAGCGGAATATTTGAGATTCTTAGAAAAACAATACATCCTTCAGATGATATGAACTTACATTTAAGTGGAATAATAGAATATACACAAAAAGCTTCTTCCCACAGCATTGGACTATGAGAGAAGTTTTTGATGCAATAAAGGATGTATACAATCAAAATGCTCTATCATTAGCGCAAATGTCTAGTGGGCAAAAATATCGTATAGATGGATTCTTTAGACAAATCGATATGAGAGCCATCATCACAAAAAAACAATTAAGTAATATATTGAAAATAATAACTAGTTTTCCTAATCCATGAGACACATCAAAGAACTTACGGTAACTTAAAAATCATATTTGTTATAAAGAAACTCTATGAATAAACATCATACTACATTACGTTATTTAACAAAAAAGCAGCGATTAATGGTGATTCCTAAAAAAAACGGAAAGTATCGAAATATGATAGTCAATCCGATTGCAGAACTTATAACCAGCAGATGGTACGAGTGGCTTGATAAGTGGATTATATCAAAACGAAATTTTATGGGCGGAGATATATTATCGCTTCGTCAATATGATGGAAATATTTATTTTGGGCTAGACTTTGATAAGCCATTTCGAAGCTATTATACCATCAAAGATGTAACATTATTAAAAATGATTTCATCAATTCGAACTATTATGGAACAATCACCTAAAGCAATTAATGTTTACTATTACAACGATGAATTTTGTTTCGAAGTAAATAATGAATCTGATTGTTTTGAATCATCGCTAACAAGGAATAACAATAGATATGAAATATCAATTGAATATGAAACGTTGCTAGTCAAATTGCTAGAAAATCTTTCGATTGCTACTATTAAGTTTCTCAAAAGCAAGATTATGTTTGGTAAATTATCTTGTATAGATCAAAAAGAATATTATGTTTCTATACAAGATAATTATGTAGAATTAGGTTATAAATGCAAAAAGCTTGTACAATTCTCTTATGAGCTTAAATGTGACGTTTTTTTCAAAATGCTCGATGATTGGCAACAAATACTAGAAGATAAACCGTATCAAGTTGATGTCTACTATGATGGTAAATCAGTCTGGTTTGAAATGAAGTAAATGAATATAAGTATGAATTTTAAAAATCATCTTATTGTACGCCTTATACAATGGCATGGATTGTATTCACCTAAAGATTATGTATTAAGTTATCTGATGGAGTTTTTACGTGATGGGTTTACCACAAATAGAGATATTGAGTGGTTATTAAGTAGTGATACTACTTCGAGGCGTTCAATGGAGATGTATGGAAATAGAATCATTATCAAGAAAATTGATAATGAAATACATCTAGGTAATATCTACGATAATACTAAGACATTTACAAGTTATTTTCATGCAAAGAATACGTTATTTGTACAAGCTATAAAAGGATGGATAGAAATTTACAACATTCGTCCAGAGGCTATAGATGTATTTTACGATGGAACAACAATAAACTTTGTAGCAAGTAGATCTGATTGTGTAGCAATGTTTGTAAATAATGAAAATCATTACGAAAGTATAAAAATAACATCCCCATTAAGTTATTTTTTAGCAAGTACAGATACGCAAGATATAGCTCATATAAAGCAGTTGGTTATGAATAGATCTCAGCAGAGATATAATAATACAGAAACATCTTTGATGATAGATGACCCAATGATAACAATTTGGTATGCAAACAAACTATTTAGTGACTTTGGTATGTCATTTGAAAAATCTATTTTTCTTACAATGCTCGATGATTGGCAACAAATACTAGAAAATAAACCAAGCAAAGTTGATGTTTTCTACGATGGCAAAACAGTCTGGTTTGAAACAGAGTAAAAGCGACTAACTTATCTATTTTTTATATCCGTATACAATGCGCTAATCATTTTGACTGAGAGTATGCAGGTAAATCCAAATGCAATCTTCAGTGGTATAATCAGGAAATGTGTGTAATCAGAAAAGAGTGTGATGCTTCGTAATATAAGAGTAAATAGTGTTGCAGAACAGGCTAAATATAAGAAGATATCTTTTTTGTGCATTTCCATATTCCTGTTGCAGATTGCTTACCAATGATGCGTCTGCTGTAAAATTTGTATGCCCAAATAGACGAGATAGACGCCAAAGAAGATACGCAGTATCGGTATCTCGATGCCGCATGCTTGAAGAAGAAATGATATGCCTAATAAGACAAAGATTACGCCCCAAAGCTGAGTGGGGTCTATGCACCAACGTATCATAGTATGTACTATACCTAAATTGGAATTTTGGGGTGAATGATGGGATTCGAACCCATGGCCACCAGAGCCACAATCTGGTGCTCTACCAGCTGAGCTACATCCACCATATATATCAAAATAATACTCAAAGTATACGTATTTTAGGGGAAAATGCAATTATTTATCGCAATATGTCGATAAGTAAAAGAGTCCATTGTAATTCTTAACTGCTATGTTAGGCTATAGCAATAGCCGTATGGATCGATATATAGGGCTATTTCCATGATTTATATATAAAACTGGAAATAAGTAGTCTTTTTTGAGTCAGATGAGGAGGTTTGCCATGCGTAAGATTACTATCTTTGGTGCGCGAGAGCACAATCTGAAAAATATAGATCTCTCCATTCCAAAAGAACAGTTAACCATTATTACTGGTCCTTCAGGATCAGGTAAGAGTTCTTTGGCGCTCGATATTCTCTATACTGAGGGTAAGCGTCGCTATATGGAATCTCTATCCTCCTATGCACGACAATTTTTAGGAGTGGCAAAAAAACCGGATGTTGACCGTATTGATGGTCTCTGTCCGTCGATTGCTATTGAGCAAAAGACGGTAGGAGCAAATCCTCGTTCTACAGTCGGTACTATTACCGAAATCTATGATTATTTACGAGTACTCTTTGCACGTATTGGCGAAGTTCACTGTCCCGAGTGTCATCGACCAATATCGGCAGAATCACCAGAATCTATTACCCAATTAATACTCTCAACATTTGATGATCAGACTATTACGATTGCAGCACCTGTTGTACATGAGAAGAAGGGCGAATTTGTTGATATACTAACAAAGCTTTTTCAAGCAGGATATTATCGCTTTGCAATAGATGGGCAACGATACAAATTTAGTTCGTTAGAGCAGATAAAAGAACTACAATTAAAAAAGACGTACAAACATACGATTGATCTTCTTATTGATGCAATCGATGTTTCAAAAACAGAACAGAGCAGAATTAATGAAGCAGTTGAAACAGCATTTAAGCATGGTAATGGTGCATGTAAAATTATAGTTGGTGCACAAGAGTATCTCTATTCTTCATCTCAGATGTGCTTAGATTGTGCAGTATCAGTACCCGAGTTAGAGCCACGACTATTCTCATTCAACTCGCCAATTGGTGCATGTAAGAAATGCCATGGTCTTGGCATCTTACATATTTGGCCTTGGAAAGAGGGTGATAAGGATGCATGGAAGGCGGATTATCCCGGGTTCTTTGGAGATAAATATGCGCAAGAGCAGACATGTCCTGAGTGTCATGGCGCACGATTGAATAAGTATGCATTAGCTGTTCTGCTCAATGGCAAAAATATTATGGATCTATCTGCCCTTGCAATTAAAGATCTATTACCATTCTTTGAACGATTACAACTTGATGAGCGGCGTGAAGAGATTGGTCGCATGCTTTTAACCGAGATTCGTAATCGATTAACGTTCTTGCGTGATGTGGGTCTTGGGTATTTGACACTTCATAGATCAGCACGAACACTCTCAGGTGGTGAAGGGCAGCGTATTAGATTGGCAACGCAAATTGGTTCTGCATTGAGTGGCGTGCTCTATGTTCTTGATGAACCGAGTATTGGATTGCATCAACGAGATAATGATCGACTTATTGAGACATTAAAAAAATTACGTGATTTAGGAAATACGGTAGTAGTAGTTGAGCATGATATGGATACTATTGCGCAATCAGACTATGTAATTGATATGGGCCCTGCGGCGGGTGTGCTTGGAGGTAATGTAATGGCAGCAGGAACTCCACAAGAGATTGCACAAAATCCGAGATCATTAACAGGACTCTATTTGAGTGGTAAGCAAGCTATTCAAATTCCGGAAACAACACGAAAACCGACAGGGTTTATGACATTAACGCATGCGCGTAAAAATAACCTGAAAGATCTAACCGCAACATTCCCGCTGGGTGTGATGTGTGGTATTTCAGGCGTCTCTGGATCTGGTAAGAGTACCTTAATCATGCAAGAACTTGTTCCCGCATTACAACGTGATTTGGGAGGGTATACTCGATCATACATGCGCGGAAGAAGTGACGATGAATTGCACGGTGCGCAAGACGTGCAAGCTCTGGTAGTGATTGATCAGAGCCCTATCGGAAGGACACCTCGTTCAAATCCCGCAACCTATTTAGGAATATTTGATGATATTCGTAAGCTCTATGCAATGTTGCCAGAGAGTAATGCGCGTGGATATGGTGTTGGAAGATTCAGCTTCAACGTAGTGGAAGGACGCTGCTTTGAATGTAAAGGAGAAGGTACTGTTACTGTTGAAATGCACTTCCTTCCTGAAGTAGTCATGACATGTAAAAGTTGCGGAGGTAAACGATACAATAAAGAGACATTACAGATTACCTATAAAGGCAAGACTATCGCTGACGTACTTGATATGACGGCATTAGAAGCAGTGCAATTCTTTTCAGCGCACAAGCAGATAGCAAAAAAACTTACGTTAGTATGTGATGTTGGTCTTGATTATCTTGCATTAGGACAACAGTCGACTACGTTATCGGGCGGAGAAGCACAGCGCATTAAACTTGTTGATGAACTCGCAAAACGTGGTAATAATACCCTCTATATTTTAGATGAGCCAACAACTGGTTTGCATACGCATGATATTGATAAGTTACTTAAGGTGCTTAATCGCTTAGTTGATAAGGGCAACTCAATGATTATTATTGAGCATAATCTCGATGTGTTAAAGACGGTTGATTATATCATTGATTTAGGACCTGAAGGTGGTGATGAAGGAGGTATGATTGTTGCACAAGGAACACCACAAGAAGTTGCACGCGTAGAACGAAGTTATACAGGACATTATTTGAAAAAAGCGTTTACGTATTAGTCTTTCTTGACGAAGGCTATAAATGTTGACACTATAAATAAAACCAAATAATTATAGGGGTATGTTATATGGTTATGCATAAAAGTACATTGATATTGGGACTCTTTACTCTGCTTTTGTATGCTAATGAAAATCAAGCATATGAAGAGCAACAAAATAAGAATGAAGTAGTATCTGAATGTAAAGGAGTATGTAATATCGATGATGTAAAGGATGAGGTAGAAGAAGCATTTAGGACAATTGAAGAAAAATATCAGGTTATTACTCAAATGCTTGCATTAGTTGATCGTATAAATGCATATCAAGAGTTCTTGAATGATATTCTTATCAGGATAGGAGAGGTTGATTCGCAAGAAATGATTGAAGATGTACAGGAATCCATCAAGAGAGTGCAATTACTTATTTACGATTTAGAGCAAGAGATAAAGAAGTTGAGTGGCGAAGTAGCAGAATAATATTAAGAGATTTATTTATATACACAGAATCATTAAAGGATTTTTTCATGGATCAAAAGAACATATCATATGATGACGTCATCACTATGTTAGAAGAGTATTGTCAAGATAAGCCTGAAGCTGGTGCACTACATGAAAAGCTAGTTGTACTGCGTAATCTTGTTTCAAAAAGTGAAAAGCTTACTGATCCTGTAGCTCAAAACGAAACAGCTGACCTTATTGAGCAAAAAATTGAAGAAATTGAATATCTACTTGATGAGCTTGAAGATGGCGAAGAGTATGAGTTCGATGACGAAGATGATGAAGATTTTGATGATGAAGACTTCGACGACGAAGATTACGATGACGAAGATGAGGATGAAGACGACTTCGAAGATGACGAAGACGATGAAGATTTTGATGATGAAGATGAAGACTATGACTATGAAGATGCATAGTACTATATAAGAAAAAATATCAGAGACGCCATATTAATATGGCGTCTCTGCAATAAAAAGGTTGGTATGGCTACTCAAGATAAACATACAACAATTGCGCAACTCAAAGAAAAAGTGGAAGTATTTATGCATGAGCGGGATTGGCGTCAATTTCATGCACCAAAGAATATGAGTATGGCAATCGCAGTTGAAGCAGCAGAACTTATGGAACACTTTCTATGGGTTGATGCACAAGAATCATATCGTATATGTGAAGAAAAACGTACTGATGTATCACATGAGTTAATAGATGTGATGTTTGCATGTCTTGAACTCGCAGATATTTTGCAGATTGATATAGCAACAGCATTTGAAGAAAAACTTGCACTCAATAGACAAAAATATCCTGTTGAAAAAGTAAAAGGTAAGTCTGATAAGTATACAGCCTATATGCAATGCAAAGAAGCTAAGAGTAACCATGATGATAATAAAGATTAACAACTGAGAGGAATTACATGAAGAGATATGCGCAATATCTTATGATGATAATAGCATTTGCAATAAGTATAGAGGGACAGGCGAATGTACTTGATAGCAAGGCAATAGCAATGCATGCTCAAGCGATACAAAAGCAAATAGCAAAACGTAATAAGATTCGTTATGTTACATATGCTGGAATTGCCGCACTTGCATCATATCAAGCCTATCAAATCTATAAGTTTGTTAATGATGGCACTACAAGGTCTCAATCTCTAGAACCAGAAAAGCCGATTATCGCAACAGTACATTCTGATGAATCACAAAAAAATATATATTTTCCTGTCAAAATATATACATGGCTTACTTCTCGTGATACGTGGATTAATGGTGCAAAGAATTGTAGTCGTATCATAGCAGAAGCTCTATTTGCACAGAGTATACAGACGCTCTATAAATCAATTATGCATGATGAAACATTAACATGGTTTATCTATACGAGTGCGCCATGGCATAGAACTATTGATCGTATGAGAGATTGTGCAGATATTCTTGATAGACCAATTATAAGTGTTGAAAGCTCTCAAGAGAGTGCAAGAGATACTTTACGTAATGATCTTGTACAACTTATTTCTCAGACTGAGAAAATAATGGGTTATCTAGTATATAAAGAGACAAAGATCAAAAATGAATCCAATCGTCTGTTATTGAAGACTGTTAAGAATATTCTTGATAAGACGGTAACATCATTGGTAGGAGATATACAAGCGCGTTTAGAGCGTGATGAATATCGGTCTATGGTTACAATAATTATGAGTGCAGAATCTACTATTGATCGTATATGTGAGCAAATTGCATATATTGAAGATTCAAAATGGCCAAGTAGACTCGAACGCCTCTATACTCTTAAATAAATACATACTATTATGGCAGCAGTAGAAAACGCACCAACACCATTAATGCAGCAATATCATGATATAAAGAGGGAATATTCTGATGTATTACTCATGTTTCAAGTGGGTGATTTTTATGAACTCTTTTTTGATGATGCAAAACAAGCAGCAGCAGCATTAGGTATTGCATTAACTGCGCGCGGAAAAAATAAGGGAGATCCTATTCCGTTATGTGGTGTTCCTGTTCATGCGCGTGATTATTATGTAGTAAAATTGGTAAAAAGTGGCTTTAAGATTGCAATATGTGATCAATTAGAGCAACCAAAACCAGGAAGTGTTGTGCGGCGTGGTGTTACTCGCGTGCTTACGCCAGGTATGTTAACAGATACAACGCTTCTTGATGACAAGTCTGCTTCATATCTCTTTTCAATAGTGCCAGGAGAAGATGGAGTTGGACTCTTATGTGCAGAATTATTAACGGCACAATTATTTGCAACCGTTATTCCTGCGCATAATGTGCGATCATTAGAATCAGAATTGGCACGATTCTTTCCCGATGAAATTATTATTCCAAGTACTACTGCAGGAAAATCTGTTCAACAATTGTGTAAGCAATTGGGATATTATGTTACGACTGTTGCCGCTATTGATTCAGACGATCAGATTCATACTCAATTGAATCAATGGATGACCAGACAATTCAAAGAATCGTCAACAACAATAGTTGCTCGTCATGAATCGATAAAGATAGCACTTACTTACTTCTATGCATATGTTCACAAAACACATTGTGATGCGCTCAATCAATTTAATCATCTACAATTTTATCAACCAGAAGATTTTCTTATGCTTGATGCTGCAACGCAGCGTAATCTCGATTTAGTGAAAAATAATCGTGACGGATCGACTAAGCATACATTGTTAGAGGTACTTGATAAAGCGTCAACTGCTATGGGATCGCGTATGATTAAAAAGTGGTTACAACGACCATTAGTTAATCAAGAAGCAATAACACAACGTCTCGATGTAGTAGAAATGGCGGTTAATGACGTACAGTTATTACACCGAGTGCAGGCAGCACTTGCGCAAATGGGAGATCTTGAGCGTACTATTGGTAGGATTGCATTGCAGCGAGCATCATATCATGATTATGTAGCGCTTGCACGAGGACTATCGTTAGTGCCGGTTATTCAACAAGCTTTTGCATCACATGCATTACCACCATTGCTTGCTATTATTCTGCAACATATGGGTGACTTTTCATTACTCACGCAATTACTACAGGCAGCTTTTAATGATGATGCGACAAAAGATTGGATTATTAAAAAAGGATTTGATGTACAATTAGATGAAATGCGAGATCTTGCTGAGCATGGACATCAAAAAATAGTTGAGCTTGAACGATCAGAACAAGAAAAGACGGGAATATCGTCACTCAAAATCCGATATAATCAGATTCATGGGTATGCAATAGAGATTACAAAGACTCATCTTGATGCAATTCCATCTCATTACATACGTTTGCAAACATTAGTTGGTCGTGAGCGATTTATTATGCCAGAACTTCAACAATTACAAGATAATATTGTGCGTGCACAAGCAGAAGTAGGACAAATCGAAAAGCGACTTTTTGAACAAATACGAATTCAAGTTGCTACGTATGTTACGCCATTACGAAAACTGACACATGCATTAGCACATTTAGATGCATTACTCAGCTTGGCAACGGTTGCATATAATAATAATTATACTCGTCCGCAATTTAACGCTGATCGTCTCATTTCTATTAAAGCAGGTCGACATCCCATTATTGAGCAGACACTCTCATCATGTTTTATTCCCAATGATATGCAACTTTCAGATGATACATCACTCTGGATTATTACGGGACCGAACATGGGAGGAAAGTCGACGTTCTTGAGGCAAAATGCATTGATATCTATTTTAGCGCAATGTGGCTCATTTGTTCCTGCACAATCAGCAAATCTTTCTATACTTGATCGCGTATTTACGCGTATTGGAGCAGGAGATAGTTTAGCGGAAGGGAAGAGCACTTTCTTAGTTGAAATGGAAGAGACAGCGGCAATCTGTACACAAGCAACATCGCGAAGTCTGGTAATTCTTGATGAAGTTGGTCGTGGGACGAGTACTTTTGATGGTCTTGCATTGGCACAATCCATTATAGAGTATATCTATCATTCTGTTGGTGCGCGATGTCTCTTTGCAACTCATTATCATGAGTTGACACATTTACATGATCAGTATGCAGGAATTGTTAATTATTACGCAGCGAGCAAACGAACAGCGCAGGGTATTCTCTTTTTATATACGATGATTCCTGGGGTTGCGGATGGAAGTTTTGGACTTGAAGTTGCACGATTAGCAGAATTACCAGCATCAATTATTGCGCGTGCGCAGCAAGTGCTTGCAGAGTTGCCACATACACATATCTCATCACAGGCCACGCATGTTTCTACAGAACAGAGCATTCCTGAAGAATATCAAAGAGTAGTTGATGCAATCTCTTCGATTGATATTGAAAATATGACTCCACGTTTAGCACTTGATTTTTTATGGCAATTAAAGAGTATTCTTTCTTAATAATGTGTGAAGATTAGTCTCGTATCATTGTGAAGGAAATAGTATGAAAATATACGGAATCTTTCTTGCATCTATTCTTGTGCATGTATCAAATGTCTTAATTGGATGTGCGAGCAACGTGCAATCGTTGAAAACATTAGCACTTAAAGAATATGTGCGTAGTACTATGTGGATGTCAGAGCTGGCTATGTTGAAAAATCTACCTATCTGCTTGTATGAAGATATAATACGAGAGCGCAGCAACCATAAGCATATAGGAGGAGTCGATTCAAGCAGATTGATTATCTCTTCTCGATGGATCACGGCAGATCAATCATCACATAATAATATCTATATGATACAACCATGGTATGAGATCTTTGCTCCATTTGATAGTCAAGATACAATGGAAGTTGATATTGCTTCCTGGCGATGTAGTATTATTATTCGATTGAAAGAGGCCTTTGAACATAAAAAGCCATTTCATTCAGAAGATGTACTATTAATGCGTGCAAATATAGAAGAGTTGTTTAATGAGTTTCCACATGATAAGGCTCTTATGCTCAAACGGTTAGAAGAGCTTCAGGGTTATGCGATCATGAAAGATGAGCCTTTTAAGGGGGCAAAAAGACGAGAGATGTCTATTGCGGTTGCACGATAAGAAATCATGACATGAGAATTTTAGGAAAGAGACTGGCTTGGGCTAGACAGAAATCTTCTTTCTGCTACAATAAAAGCATTAATATTAGCATATTTTAGCTCCATAAAAAGGATCTCCAATGGCACGCGAGGCTACCATTTCAAAGTTTGCTATCATACAAACAGGCGGCAAACAATACCAAGCGATAGAAGGGAAAACCCTTGCTATAGAAAAAATTGAGGGTGACGCTGGGACCCCAGTAGAATTTAATGAGGTACTTTTCCGCAAGTTAAACGATGGTAGTTTTGAGTTTGGAACCCCATTTGTTGCAGGTTCTGTACGAGCTTCGATCGTGAAACAGATGAAAGGACCTAAATTGATAGCGTTTCGTTTTAGACGTCGTCAAAAGGTTCGCGTGAAACGTGGACATCGTCAGCCGATCACTGTTGTTCGAATTGAATCGATCTAACCCAGATCAGATGTAAAAATTTAAAAAAAGGGGCCATGGAAAATGGCTCCTTTTTTTATGCAGTTTTTAGTAATTTTTTGTTAATTATGTTATGTAGCCTTGATTTGAGCCAATCTTTTTTACATAAATGATGCATAACTATAAGGAATGGAGGTATTCCCATGCGCATGCGTCGATATGGAACGTTGTCGCTTGCTTTATTATTTATATATGTCTATGCAGCAGATACTGTATCAGATGAAAAAAAATATTTATCAATTCCAACACTTAAAAATTTAGCATTACGTATTGTTGGCGTTCATTATTATATGAACCAGCTAACCGATAATAGCAACAATATTCCACAGGGCATTTTAGATCAGATACGATTATACGCAAGTAGGTTACGCATAAAAGAGATGGAGCTATTTCAAGAGCATCGACATCTCGCATCAAAAAAAGCAATACGTGCAATAGTGCCGCATGACAATGAGACAATACTTGTAGCAAATGCTGATAATGACGTAATGCTTGTCACGGTGAAGCAAGATGCGCTTATAGAAAAATCATTATTTTGTACCAATGACGCATTACGAAAAAGACAGATCAATTCATTAGCTTCTCTGACAAGTGAAGTAGTTGCGGTCGGAATAAATAGTGTTGAGATATGGAGACATAAAGATAATTGGCGCAGAATAAAAAATCTTGGTCTTCATATATACAAAGGTGATGTGAGCCGTATGCATCTGATTGATGATACTACTATCATTACAAATGATGAGGGCGATTCATCTATTCATATATGGAAATCAGTCTTAGGTGATACAGAGCATACTATGCTGGTAGGTCATAGAGGGCCAGTCAATTGTTTCTTAATCAGAGATGCGCAGACATTTCTTAGTGGATCTCGTGATGGAACTATTCGCGAGTGGAAGAAGCAAAATGGCATTTGGTATGAACATGCAAAAATTGGATGGCTTGATGCAATATATGATGCACATATATCGACATCACAGCATCGAGGAATTCGTGAAATTAATTACAAAACACGAGATATATCTTGGATGATAGAAAACTATAAAAAGAGTAATAGCCCGCTTCCAGATGGACATACTGATAGCATTGTAGCGTTGGCGTCTCTATCTGATAATAGTATCATAAGTTCTTCACGCGATGGAAGTGTAAAAATGTGGCATTCTGATGATCATGGCAGATGGATAGCTATGCATAAAGATCAAAAATTACAGGCAACTAATATGCATGTCTTTTCTCAGCGCTATATTATAGCAGTAAACTCTGATGGACAAGTAGTATTGTGGGATAAAGATGCAGAACAATCCATCAATGTGATGAGATCGGAACCATCTATTCGTCTCTATAACTTTGTTTCTCTTGAAAATGATAAACTATTGGCAACAGGGTTTGATGATAGAATGCTTATGTGGGATCTTGGGTTGAAAAGACGGTTATCACATGATCAATATCAACTACTGACGGATGTGATATCGACAGAAAAAAGTGATATAACGTCTGCGCAAAAGAGAGATTTTACTCAAGCGATTGCACGTCTTTTTTATTTGTATCCCGATACTCAGTTGCGGCAAGAAACAGTACGTCATAGAGATAGAGACTCTAAACAACAAGAGAGTGAATCACTTGCGCTCTTGTTAAGAGCGCAACATGATGTTCATATCGGACAAATACTTTCTAATTATATTAACGATTAGCTCTGTGTGGTGCGCTCAGTTGATCAGCAATCTTAATTCCGATTTCAACTTCTGGCATAATTACTCGATCTGCTCCTACAAGAAGAAGAATTTCTTTATGGATATCACTGATTCCACGAGTAATTACGCGATGAATATTGAGATGTTTTTTAAGTAATGCGGTAATAAGAATTGATTGTTCTATGCTATCGCCCATACCAACAACAACCGTTTCAAATTGATCAACGCCTAATGTGCGTAGATCTGATTCTTGGATAACGCGCATACAAATCGCTTGAGTTACCACATTGCTGATTGATGAGACAATCGTCTCATTGCTATCGATAGCAAGAACTTCCATACCCTGTTCAGAAAGAGTTGTTGCTATCTGATAACCAAATCGTCCTAATCCGATAACGCAGAATTTCATAGATGTCTTCCTTTCTGATTTTCTAGCCGAGCATCACTCGCTCTAATGGATAACTAAATTCAGCAGTCTCTTTTTTTATCATAGATTTTAATTCAAATAATAGGGTAAGTGATCCTATACGACCAACAAGCATACTAATCATAATAATAGATTTTCCGATTAATGATAATGTAGGCGTTGTATTATGTAATGATGATCCTAAATTGGTGTATGCAGAGAATGATTCGAATATTAGATGCCAAGTATTCTTATCTGCATCAGTAATGAGAAGCAAAAATGTACTGAGTGCAATCCAGGTAATACCAATGACAAATATCGTCATAGCTTTGTATGTCTGCTCAACTGAGATAGTTCTTCCTTGAATAGTGACAGCAGTCTTTCCTTCAATAACCGATCGAATAGTTACATATATGAGTGCAACAGTGGTTAGTTTGATACCACTTCCTGTACTGACAGGCGCGGCACCAATAAATGCGAGCATTGTTATCATGAATAGTGTTGCATGTTGTAAATCTTCAACAGCGATTGTAAACATACCACCACCGCGAGATGTTACGACATTAAAGAGTGTATTGCTTATTGAATGAAAGATGTCAGTTCCATGAAGGCTATGGTTCTGTTCAAGTGACCAGAATATAATGGTAGGTACCAATGTTAAAATGATAGTGGTGTAGAAAATAATTCTACTATGGAGCGAGAAACGGAATCGTTTATGATACCATGCAGCACGTAATGCTTGTGCAACTTCACGCCATGTAATAAATCCTATTCCGCCTGCAAGCATAAGAAGCATTGAAATACCTAAGATGAGTGGACTTCTTCCAAATATGAATGCGTCTTCGGGTGTTAAGATGATACCTGCATGGCAAAATGAAGATACTGATTGAAATGTGGCCATAAACCATGGATGTTCAAGTGTTGTAAATGTTGCTAAATCAATACCCATTACGCATGCGCCAATAGTTTCAGCAATTAATGTAATAATGATAATATATGCAAGAATCTTTTTACAGTTATGCCATCCATTGATATCGAGTAGTTTTCCTGCCATGAGCTGTGTTGAAAGTCCTAATTCTAATAAGAATGATGCTGCAAAGAGTGTCATAGTAATAAGCCCTAGCCCGCCTAGCTGAATAAGTACAAGGAGTATACATTGTCCAAAAAAGGTAAATGCTGTTAGCGGAATAGTCAAAAGACCCGTAACGCAGGTTGCAGATGTTGCGGTAAATAAGACATCAAAGAATGATAATGGATATACTTGTGCACTTGGTAGCGATAGTAATCCAGTGCCAATGATAATCAATGCTATGAAAGAGATAAGAAGCAATATTCCTGGAGAGTGGAACCAACGTGTTGAATTACTCATAATATTTATTATTACCTAATTACGTATTTTACTATTATAAGACCACATATTATCAATACTATAATGCTTCCATAGCGGTCAATATACCACTTAATCAAATCGCTATAGTGCTGAATTGCGAATGAGATTATGAAAAATCTTACTCCGCGTATAATAGTGGAGCAAATAATAAATGGTGTGAGTGATATTGCACATATGCCCGCAACAAAGGTCGTTGCTTTAAATGGAACTGGCATGCATCCTGCGATAAGTAATGCTGTCCATGGATAGCGTTGGAAAAGTTCTTGCAAGTAAGTAAAGAGCTCTTGCGATATGATCCACGATAATGGAGGTGTTGTAAGAATATCATGTCCTACGTAGTGCCAGATGTATGCGCCCATATAATAACTTGTAATACCGCCTAATACCGAGCAACAGGTTGCAATAGATGCAAATCGTAATGCATGGTGTGGACGTTCAAAACAATAGAGCAGCAGAACAGGATCGGTAGGAACGAAACAGATGGCTTCAATATAAAAGAGAGCTCCTAATATATAGTCAGCATATACTGATTGTACGTTCGATCCCATCCATGTGTATAACAGAGTGAGATACCGCATAAACTCTTGGTGTACACGCCGTGTTGCATTGTACGATCGATCTTTTAACGACGATAAATTATACACGGCAGCATTCCTTGTATATTACGGCAATTGTAACAAATCTTTCATATACTGTTTGACAGAGTCAATTGAGATACGTTCTTGCGCAAGTGTATCACGGTTTCGAACGGTTACACAATGATCTTGTTCACTTTCAAAATCATACGTAAAGCATGCGGGTGTTCCGATCTCATCATGTCTGCGATAGCGCTTTCCAATAGATCCTGTCTCATCAAAATCAACAGCGATTCCAAGGCGTGCAATATCTTTATAAAGACGATGCATAGGCTCTGAAAGTTTCTTAACCAATGGTAAGAACGCAGCTTTGATTGGAGCAATGCGCGGATGAAATTTCAATGTAATACGTGTCTCATTTTCAACGACATCTTCATGATATGCATCAAATAATAATGTTAAAAAGAGACGATCAGTTCCAACAGAACATTCAACTACATGAGGGATATATGAAGATTTTGTCTCCTCATCAAAGAGGCTCAACTCTTTACCTGAGTGATTACTATGTTGTGTCAGATCGAATGCACCACGATGAGCAATGCCCTCTAACTCTTTCCAACCAAATGGAAACTCGTATTCTACGTCAGTACATCGAGTAGAGTAGTGGGCTAATTCATCAGGACGATGATCGCGTAAACGAATCTTACTTGGAGTAAGACCAATATTGGTATAGAAATTCTTTCGGATAGTGCACCACTCATCAAAGAATCCAGGGGCAGTCTCTCCTTTGCAGAAAAATTCCATTTCCATCTGTTCAAACTCTCTCATGCGAAAGAGGAATTGTTTTGGTGTAATTTCATTGCGGTATGATTTACCAATCTGTGCGATACCAAATGGGATCTTTACACGACTGGTTGAGATTACATTTTTAAAATTGATAAAGATTGCTTGAGCAGTCTCTGGACGTAAGTATGCGGTTGATTGATTGCCAGTAGCGGCACCAACTTCTGTTTTGAACATCATGTTAAATTGACGAACTTCAGTCCACATATGTTTGCCACAGTTAGGACATCCCGCTGCCATATCAATATCGTCAGCTCTGTAGCGATGTTTACAGTTTAAGCAATCGACCATGGGATCGTTAAAATTATCAATGTGCCCCGATGCTTTCCAGACTGCAGCAGGAGCAAGCGTAGCACCTTCGATTGTGAGAATGTCATGGCCTTCTTCGCGAAGTGATTGTGACCACGCGTTTCGTATATTCTCTTTTAATAGATGACCTAAGTAGCCAAAATCATACACACCATTCAAACCGCCATATATCTCTGCGGATGGATAGACAAATCCTCTGCGTTTGCATAGAGATACAATCTTTTCAAGTGTGGCAATAGTTGTCTGATCGTGCATAAGTAGCTCCTTAAGCATGTGTATGATAGCAGTTGATGATCAATGGTCTGATCATGAAAAACGCTTATTAATGGTTTTATCAATATCATATTAGATTACTGATATCTTGCATATTTGGCAATCTTGCCCTGTGCGAGAGTGATTGGATGAGTTTGTTATGTGTCAAGTGAGGTTATCATACGATCAATAAAATATAGGAAGTTGACAATTTCAAGAAGCGGGTCACAATACTAGCAACATAGCTACAATAAGCAACGCGAGTAGACATTTCTTCAAGGAATTACATGTTAAATTTAAAGCAGCCATCTCTTTTAATTGTCTTAAGCATAATAGGTAACATTTTATCGCAGCCTCAAGAACTGCCAGAGCGTTACGTTCTTTATGATATTGGAAATATAATCAATGAAAGCTGTCCATCACAAAGAGTAGACAGTTTTGCAACGGGTATTAATGATAGTGGTAAAATAGTTGGTACTAATATAATCTACCCTGGATATAATTTTAATAGCTCGGCATATTACATGTGGTTTTCGTTTAATAAAAATAAATTCAAGCAACTCCCATTTCTTATAAAATCAGGTTGTGGAGGAACTGGGTGTGGGCCATATGTAAATAATATAGGAATGATTTCTGGGTCATTCTGTAATGATATTGAGCAGAGCCTATTTGTAGAAAATGCGGAGCTGTATGTGAAATATCCTAAAGCTATTCATCTTGATAGTGATTCTGAGTGGGTTGAATCTCATGATACCATCGATTATACAAGAATTAATAATAAACAAGAAGTTGTTGGCAAAATCAAAGCGCAGCATAACAAATATAAAGTAAAATACATTAATATAGCACTAAATATAAAAAAGATTCTTCCTATAAAATATTCATGCGATGTGACTGGTATTAATAATTTTGGAGACGTTGTAGGCTATTTTCGGACAACGTCGATTCCGCACAGCTTTTTATGGAATCCGAGAAGTGATTCTCTAGAAATTATTCAAAATTTTCAAGCGGCATCAATTAATGACCAAAAGATAATAGTTGGGACATATAAAAATAGTTACACCAATGCGCTTCAAGGTGCAGTGTGGGAAAAAGGGAATATTACGATCGCAGATGATACTCTAGATCTTTTCAATGATATGACAACTGAAATCGAAACCATAGAAGGATTAAATTGCATCAATAATAACAATGAAATAGTTGGATGGGGAAAGTGTGGCAATCAAACAAGGGCTGTATTGCTAAAAAAGCTATCGTATTGCGAATAAAAAGTATATTTAAGATTGGAGATGATTATGTATATTTGTTCTTCAGATGGAAAGCCGTTATCAGCACAATGCCCTCAGTGTGAATTGTGTGATAGCTATCGTATTAGTATAAGCCATGGACAATCTCTGTCTGTTAATCTTTTCACTTTATGTATAGAGTGCAGCGATTCTAAACAATTGCAGTTGCCATATCTTCATAAAAAAGTAGTTTATCTTGATCAATTCTTCATAAGTAATGTAAGTAAAGGTGAATATAAGGAACAACAAGATTTAATCGAATACTTGATTAGAAATCAATATGCAGTTTTTCCTACATCCATTTATCACAATAACGAAACACATTACATGTCAGATCCTAAGCATCGTAACGCTACTTATGGATTATCAATAAGATATGCTTGTGATATGCGCTTTAAGCATACAGATGAAATTGTTGAAGCGTTGATTTTAAATAGTTCAGGAAAATCTACTTCTGTTGATATGGTGCTACACGGAGATCGTAATAGCTGGCATTGTCTGTCTGATATAAAATCTTTAAACTTAAATCATAACGATGGTAGTTTCCGCACTGAATGTGCTCTTCGAATAAGCAATTGGCTTAAGCGTACAAAATTGTCATTTGAAGATATATTAAATGTAATCACAAAAGAATATAGTGAAGAGTTCATAAGGATTCCTATTAAATATGCTTTAGAACAGAATAATCATTCAATTCATGAGCAGCTAAAGAACATTTTTATGTTTCGTATAATTGCAGCATTACTGTTTGCTCTTTCTAACAAGTTCCAAAAAGAAGGTCGCACAGAAAATATTGATACTGGAATGGCGTTAGATGTCTACATGATAGCGGATGTATCACCCTATGTTGATGCTATTATCATAGATAATTATATGCATAGATTATTAAATGACAGTAAATATCTATCAGAAGAATACAAAAATCGCATATATTCTATAAAAGGTATTAGCGGAAAAAATAATCTTTGTGACTTTACATCATTTTTAAATAACATAAGAGAAAATAATTCTTTCTATTCATGTCCGCCATTTGAGTTTACCCATGCTCAACTTATTGATGCTTATTATAAAAAATCACCTGCTCCATCAGTATTTGATATAATAACTCAATATAATCACCTGTAGCTTCTGAGTCTCGTGAATAAGCTTTCATGCTATATAAGTTCTTCAAGACGATATTTAGCGAGTGATACATACGTATTAGTTTTTACATCGTCATAATCTATTTCATCAAGGTGCTTTAGGATTATCTGTTGCATAAACTGCAATTGCAGTATCCCATTGCTCAGTGAGTTCGAGTCGCCTAAGTATTTCTTTCCACATAATTATTGCAGTAGAAACGATTGTATATAAGCATAATATACTTCTGACATTTGAGTGCCAGTATAGAATTCATTAAAAAGATCTATGATACTCAATGGATCATATCCATCAGGAGTATCATCAAAAGTAGTTATTTTTTTGACGTTATGCAATCCCTTTTTAATGTACTCTTTACCCAAATCAGATTTACCATTGCTCATATACCATTTGCCCAAGTATATATAGTTAAAGGCTTGCTGATGACTGTAAGAGATCGATTTTTGCAATGCTTCTACGAAATTGCTGGATTTTTCTTTATTTTCCCAATAGTGAGCCTTAGCAATCTCTATCATTGCCATTATTTCTGGATTGGGATCATCGGCTGCGCAAAGAAGAGTGTATGTTTCCGATTCAATTCCTCCTAACATGTAATACTGTGCATAGGCTAAAAATAGAAGTGCATAGGCATTATGATTGTCGTATGCTAAAACAGCTTTTGCATAATTGGTGATATAAGATGGATCTTCTAAGGGAGAATTGCATTCTATGCGCATAAGAAGGAGCCATGCATCAGTATCGTGAGGATTGATTTTTACATGCTGTAAAAGTGCTTCTTCTGCGTGAGTATAATTTTTGGAAAAATCATTATTAATGATTGATTGAATCATTTGTAAAATAGTATTCATATATATTGGCAACATTCGATTTTATTTACGGAACAATCTCTTCAGTTAGAGTTAACAAATCATCCCATATTTCTTGTCCAATGAAGTTTTTCTTTTTTAGCATATTTTGTATGTATGCATATTCGTGTGTGTGAGGATTAAGAAATCTTTTTAGAAAACTAATGTCAGAGCTTGTTTGCTCATAATAGACAAGATAAGCCCACTTATACAGATAATTGGTTGGCTCTAAAGCATATGCTTCTTTGCGCCATTCAGTTATCTGCTGATTACTAATGCCAATAAGCCATGTTGCGCGATAAAGAATGTTAGCAATGAAAAAAAGATATTCTGTATGTGTGTAGAATCGTTTATATGACTCTTTAAATAAGTATGTTATAGCATTTCGATATTCATACAAAAGTGATTCGTCATATTCTTCATCGAGTAGCGTGGTAATAATAGTTTCTTGTGCAAATAGCCAGCAATCAATGTCGGTAGGATTGTCTTGAACTGCTGAAATCATATATGAAATAGCATAGTTCCATCTACTATTATTGCGAAGATTAGATAGATTCTTTTGCCAATGCTCAAAGGATAGTTCTGCGGGATATTGTTTGAGAAATATCTCTAAATCAGGACATGCAATACTCTCTTCATTCTTTATCTGCTCAAGATTAATGATGGGATATTCTGGCATATTAGGAAATATGCTATAACATCCAAGCTTAATCTTTACAAATAAATAGCGACGCATCCATTCATCATCAAGTCGTTCGCAATCGTATCGAAAAATATCAAGAGGAGTTGGTAACTCTCTTTCTTCAACAAATAACATATGAGACACTGTTCCATGGATTTTCATTAATATATCAAAGTAAGGCTTAGATTGTGAGTATTGTTCGCAGAGTTGTATTTTATGTAAGAGTCTATTGATAAGAGCAATCATTCTTGAAAAGCCTAATGTGCTTTCGGAATTGTTTGTTTTTGATAGTTGTTGCATGGTATGCCCTTATCATTTTGATATTGACTATCGAATCTTTAAGCTATTAGTTGTTACTTTTTCAGCCCATCCGTTTAATAATTTTAAAATATAAGCGCCAATAGCCCCTTTGCTTTGTAAAGGTTTATATATGGACGGATCTTTTTTTAGAATTTTGTGTGCATAGATTTTCATCTGTTCTAATTCATGAGAGTTTTCATAATTGAGCGATATATAGTAATTCGATTGATACACAAGGTTAGTGGGATCTTTAGCTAAAGCGGTATTGAGCATATTGTCAGCATCTTCATAATCAATACCAAAGTGCCAAACAGACATGTACGCAGTTTTTCCTGTATAAAAAAGATATTCTGCATTGTTGTGAAACTTTTTATACGATTCATTAAAGTAATGTTTAGCGAGTGTTACGTATGTATTAACTTTTGTATCGTCATAATCTTCTTCAACAAGCAAGTTCATGAGAAGAAAATTCATATATATGTATGTATTCATATCGTCGGGATATTCTTGAATGATATGTTGCATAAATTCAATTGCATTATCCCATTCTTCTGCGAGTTCTAGTTTCCTAAGTGTTTCTTTCCAAGTCATTTTTTTTACTCAATAAAATATGTACCAATTTTAACAAGTCCATTAACTACCGATCCTCTTACAAGTACAATACGGTCTTTTATAACAACTGGAATGTTTTTAAAGATGCCATCTTGATTAATTTTTCCATTTAGCTCTCTTATAATGGCATCAGCTAACTTTTCTTGGCTGCCGAATTCTTCTACTAAAGGCGCTAATTTATGGTCAGGGTTATCATATATATGGTGTCGATTATTCTCTATCATAACTTCTTTCTTTGCCTGATTTATTATTTCTTCAGAGAATTTATAGTCTCCAGATCCAGAAGGAGGGTTTGGCCGTCGATTTCCATTTCTAGATTTTTGTGTATTCATCGCATCAAAATGACTACGCTTCATATTTTCTTGTTCAATGAACTGCTTGCTACTCTCAATGATCGCGCCTTCAGGAGTTGTAGCATATACATTGTCATACCCATTTTTGAGTTTTTTGATAGCTTTTGAAATGCGATCTTTTGCTTTCGAATAGAACTTTCCTAATTTCCCAAGAAGATACTTTCGCGTGTAATATTCAGAAACGCATGCAACTCCCATCTCAAGCGTTGCACGAACCATGCCCTTTTCTGATTGAGCAATAGTATCAATTATCTGTTCAACTGGTTGTATGTATCGTTGATGCAATTCATTTTTAGCTTTTTTAGGATCACTGAGTGCAGTGTATCCTATTTCACACACATCATAGAGAAGCATCCCTGCGCTCATGTAGAGCATATAGTTGTGACTACTAATGCCAGCTATTGTTGCTACAGGATTAGCAACCATCTGATACGTAGCATGAATTGCGCCGCCAACACATGCAGCAGTTAATCCCCAACAAAAATCGAGAACTGCCATTGCTTTTTTCATTGATCCGGCTTGATTATAAGCGCGTGATACTTCTGCACCGGCAGCAATTGTTGATTGATAATCGTATTGCTCGTCGCTTTTCTTTACGCGGCCCCATGCATCAAGAACGTTAAGAGCTTCTCGATGAAGTAATTGTTGCAGTTGATTGCCATAGCAAAAACGAAACATTGCAGAATCAATTGATTCTTTTTCAAGAAGATCTTCAACTTCAGGGCTAAAATCATAGCTTTTATATTCATACGCAATCTTTCCAGATTCCATTTCACGAATTGCGTTAATGCGCAATTTCGTGCGCCATGTGTTGTATCCATATGGATTTATTGTATCAATGATCTCTTGATACATTTGCGCATACATTGCAAGATCGGCGGCTTCATCTTCTCTATATCGTTTAGAAAAAAGATCATTTTGTAATTCTAGCGTGCGGATATATTCATGTATGATGCGCTCTCTTGCTTCATAGGGTAGATCATCAACGCGTGATTCTTTCTTTAAGATACTATAAAAGATTTTTTCGATATTCTTTGTAAATCCAGGTAAACGACGAAACGCTGCGACTATTTCTGGATAATTGTAAAATTTTAAGTGATTAAACAAATGTTGTATATCACTGGAACGAATGTATCGTTGATAGTATGGATCCCACAAGCTACCTTTCTTGAGATCAGTAGTTCCATATTGCGCAAGAATACAACCGTATGCTCTTGCTGCTGAAGCACAACATGGGTGGTGATATAAATCATTAATGGGTTCGTGATAGGGCTTATTTCGATTGTCTTGACGTAACCATTCTACAACATTGCGAGCATGATGAAAGTTTCGTTCAGCGTGTGATGGTTGTGGATTGCTGGGAATATAGGAGCTTCATTCTTTTGTTTATTATTATCTGGAGCATCAATAAATTGCGACGGTTTAAAGTCATCATAAAATGATGGATCAAAGCAGGTTATCGTGAGACTCTCTGCTACTAATGATGTGATGGTAGATGCGCTTAACAGAAGAATAGATAGATACTTCATTGGTGCTTTCTCTTTTTTATATCGTTACTAAAAACGTCGAATATTCTATATCAAAGATAGATCTTTGTCACGCAGTTTATGTGTGTAAACAATCATGTGTGATGCATGATTATATCATTTTTCATCTGGCCATATTGCTGCTATTGCGATAGACTATCAAAGCCGTATTGTGTTAGTGCGTGAAGAATGATTGAACACGTGAATATCCTTTAGAGAGGAATTGATTTAATGAAGAGAATTATTACATATTTTGGTGGATTGCTTATCATAATCGGTGCTGCAATGCTATCGCTCTTGGTCTTTAATCGTTATCAAGATATTGCACATGATCTTGATGTTATAAAACAATCATGTGAACATACATCGCAACTTGTACGCAAACCAATGCATGTTGTAGAGAAAACAGTTGCGGGGTCACAGCTATGGAGACCTGTTCAAGATCGCGTTCGTGATACTGTTGTACAAGTCTTAGTGCATGCTTCAGAAATTGATATGTTGCAACCATATAAAACGCCCCATCAGAGTTCATCAGCAGGAAGTGGGTTCTTCATTAATGATCAAGGTGATATCATAACGAATGCACATGTTGTTGATCAGGCGCGTGCAATCTGGATTCAAGTTCCTTCATTAGGAAAACGCATTATTGATGCACAGGTTGTTGGTATTGCTCCAGAGCGTGATCTTGCATTATTGCGTATAAGTCCATCGAGTCTTGAAATGATACAACATGAACTAGGATCAGTACAATATTTATCCTTTGGTGATTCAGATTTAGTACGTAGATCTGATGAGGTACTTGCGCTCGGATATCCATTAGGTCAACAATCACTTAAATCAACAACGGGCGTTGTAAGTGGTAACGAGCAATGTATGATTCAGACAAGTGCGCCGATTAATCCGGGAAATTCAGGTGGCCCATTACTCAATGTGCATGGTGAAGTGGTTGGTATCAATACTGCAATGGTACAGAATGCACAGAATGTGGGATATGCAATTCCCGTTAATGATTTGAAAATAGTATTACCAGATTTGTATAAGACGCCATTATTACGAAAGCCATATCTTGGTATCTACTACAATAATGCGAATGAAGCGTTATTAGGATACTTGAAAAATCCGCAACCAGGCGGCTGTTATGTTGTTGAAGTGGTAAAGGGAAGTACGCTCGATAAAGCTGGTGTAGAACGGGGCGATATGGTCTATGCAATTAACGGTTATCCCGTTGATATGTTTGGTGAAATGATTGTACCATGGTGCGAAGACAAGATATCGATTATTGATTTTGTTTCACGATTAGCCATTGGACAAGAGTTACGATTAACGGTTTATCGTAATGGGCAGCGCAAAGATATTAAAGCAACATTTGAAATGGCACAACTTCCAACTATTCGTCGTATATATCCTGGATATGAAGAGATAGATTATGAAGTGTTTGGTGGTATGGTTGTTATGCAACTTACGTTGAATCATATTCAAGGAATGCATGCTCAAGCTCCTGGGCTTGCTAAATTTGCCGAAATGAGATTCCAAGCCGATCCTGTTCTATTAATAACGCACATATTTCCAACGTCTCAATTGTATCGTTCTCGTGCAATATCAGTCGGTTCTACATTGAATGAAGTGAATGGTAGAAAGGTGCATACATTGGATGATTTGCGTGCAGCATTTAAAGATAGTTTAGCAACGAATATTCTTACAATGCGAGCATCGGATCATGTAGCGCGCGCAACGGATAATATTTTCATAGCACTTGATTGGAAAGAAGTCCTTGCAGAAGAATTAAAACTTTCTCATGATTATCGATATCCATTAACGCAAACAGCAAAAGATATTTTACAAGCAGCGCGTGTACAAGATGGTCTTGAAGAACAATTTATCGGAGCGCAAACAGTAAGTTAATATGAAAATAAAAAAACGATTAGACGTTCTTGTGCAAGAACAGTATCCACAATTTAGTAGACAGCAAATTCAGAGTTGGATTATGCAATCGAAGGTACTGGTAGATGGTAAGCCTGTTACAAAAGCAGGAACATCAGTATCGGATGATGCAAAAATTGAACTTATTGCACAAGAACCTAAATTCGTCAGTAGAGCAGGATTTAAACTCGAAAAAGCATTAGATCATTTTGGCATAGACGTTACCGGACTTGTTGCACTCGATGCAGGAATATCGACCGGTGGATTTACCGATTGTTTATTACAGCGTGGAATTGCAAAGGTTTATGGTGTGGATGTTGGATATGGTCAGGTGCATGAAAAAGTATCGCGAGATCCACGATTGCATCTCATGGAACGAACGAATTTACGGTTGTTATCCAATTTTGGCGAATTGGTAGATATTGTGACGCTCGATTTATCATTCATATCAGTACTCAAAGTAATGGATGTGATAACGCACATATTAAAACCGGGTGGCCATTTATTCGTTTTGATTAAACCGCAATTCGAAGCAGGACGCGATGATGTTGGCAAGGGCGGTATTATAAAAGATCCTGCTGTACATCAATCAGTTATTGAACGCGTAACGGCTGGAATTGCTGAACATGGTTTTGCATGCAAAGGTGTAATTGAATCACCAATTCTCGGTGGATCAGGGAATAAAGAGTTCTTAACCTACTGTGTGAAAATACGTTAAATTACAAAAGTTTGATTAAGCGATCAATGTATGCCAATGTCTCATCAATGGTATCCGAAGTTGGTGGAGTAGCGCTGATACTTGGTTGTTGTGATGCGATAGTAAATACTGCTTGTGCAAGTTCATGCAGTTGATTGAGAAAGAGAATGGCAAGTTTACGTTCTTTAAGAACTACTGACGTAGTGCCGATTGGTCCGAGTAGTGCAATGCCAGGAGATGTTTTTGTATATTGATCATGAATGTCTGTCAGATGATTATTAATACTATTTAATGTTGCATGCTGTTCAAATGTTAACGGAGTATGAAGATTCTTATTAAAGAGCACCTCAATCTGCTCTTGAGCGCGATTGATGTTTTGTAAGAATTCTTGGTCAACTTCATGTACCATAAATGGTTGATGAGAGGCAGTTGGTGCAGCGGGTTTGGTAGCGGCAGAAATACTGGGTCTGTGAGACCGCTTAAATGCTGCAATGCTGAGCAGTATGAGAACCACAAATAATAGGAGATCACGAATGTACATATTGGGTGAATAGTGGTTATCCATATTGTACTTTACCTTATTTTTCTTTATACTAGCCATAACTATCTCACTGTTAGCAACAGTAAATCAGTTTTTGACAGCAAGTCAACTCTTTGAATCAAGAATATATATAAGCGCCCGTAGCTCAATCGGATAGAGCGTCAGACTTCGAATCTGAAGGTTATAGGTTCGATTCCTGTCGGGCGCACCAGTCTACGTTCCTGACGGAACTTCGTCTGGCACGCCAGTCTTCGCCTTTATTATGTAATTTAAACTTATAGAAATGTAGACAGTCCGATTTGTATGCCTACTGCATAGGTAACGGAATTCTTTCTACATATACATTTAATGTAAAGTTATCGTCATCTTCATCGTCAGTACCGTCATCTTCTTCAAAGTTATAGTCATATATAATAATATCTTCTTTCGGAGCAGTAAGATCGGTAATAGCCTCTTGTAGTATACTCTCTGGAGAGTGCACAATAGTAAGATGACAGCCAAATGGTAGTTTATCGTATTTGCTCGATATAATATTAAACCGCAACTGTGACGCTTGCATATCAAACCAAAAATAAAAGATTGCAGATAGGCTTGGGTTACGGCGTGATAGTTGCTCAGATCTTCTTTGCAATAATTGAGATATAAATAACTCTAACTCATCAATTTTTATTGATTGAATAAAGACATCACTAAAAGACATAACCCACATATTGTTTTCTATTTCTTCATTTAAAGCAGTTGTATCGTTGGCTATAAAAATGGCACTTGAAAGAATGAAATTAAAATCTTGGTAACTAGTGATAACAATATGATTCATGATTAAAATATTACCTCTTCTATTGATTGTATGAATGCTTCGTCAAACGGATAGTGCCCACATGTTATTTTCTATCTCTTTGTTCAAATGTGATGTGTTGTCAGTAATGAAAATAGTATCGGTTAAAATGTATCTGAAGTTGTGAGAATTGGTAATGGTGATAAGATTCATAACTTATTCTTTAAGATATGGTGATCTATATGGCTCAACAAAAAGTCCATTCAATCTGATTTGCTCGATAACTGAATCGCATGATGCATTACTTCCTATATACATATAGTAATCGTAGCCAAAATGAATGGATACGTTATCAGATTCAAACTTACACCACATATCTTCTCTTAATATAAGGCGAGAGTGAATGAGAATCATAGGGACTGTTACATCTTGAAAGTTGGTAAATGAGTATATGCTTCAATCATTTCTTGTGAATAGAATAGGTCGCCAACAGGATCAAAGTGCTTTTCTAAACCAATAACTCTCATGGACGTTACGTGTGCCAATTCCAGAAATAGTTTTACTGCTAAGATATATGCATCTTCTATTTTTAAATATTCTGCAGCAGTTAACAAGGCATTGTTATATATTTTTCCAATATCTGAATATGAAGTCCAATCATCTTTTAAGTAAACACCACTTTTAGATCGACATGCGGGATTATATTTACTAATTCTCCAACAAAGCATGAAGCATCCTAAAGACTCAGAAAAAGCATTTACTATTTCGTAAGCTTGAGATAATATCGGGATCCTTCTGACTCATTTAATGCTTCAGTAACATATTGTATCCATAGTTTCCACATAGTAGGATCTTCTGATTCATTTGACTCAGATAAGTACATACGATTGAGTAAATATATGATATCTTTAGCAGAAGTATTTTCGCGATAATAATTTAAGAATTTTATCATAGACTGGTATGCATCAAGTGCTGTTACAGGTTTATCACTTCCTATGGCATCGATCCAATCATCCCAAATGGCTTCGTCTGCTGTTGAATTATCTTCTAAAAAAGACATGTCGCCGAGTAATGATCCAATATTGCCAGATTTCGTTTTATTATAATAATCATCTAGAAACTTTGTCATAGCATTAAATGCTTGGAGTGGTGTTAATATAAGATTCATAATTTATCTTTCTTTATATTACTTTGTAAGTTTAAGGTAGTATCGTGCTCTCTCGGATTCATGTAAAGCTATATCTACAAATAATTCCCACATCTTTTTATACGACATAGATAACGAGATTTTATATGAATACACCATAGCATCTATGAGATCCTTAACATCTTGAGAAGACGTATTCTTTTGATAATTCTCTAAATACTTAATCATTCCCTCAAACGCTTCTTGCTTTGTAACAAATGGTTTATTTTGTATAGATCTTATCCATACACTCCAAGCCCCTGCATCAACCGTACAATCATCTTCTAAAAAAGACATTCCTCCAAGCAATACTCCTATATCACCAGATTTTGTTTTACTATAATATTCATCTAAAAGCTTTGTCATAGCATTAAATGCTTGGAGTGGTGAAAGTGTAATATTCATATTTTCCTGATATAGTAGTACTATTTTGCAGCTATCGCTCCAACAGCAATATACACTGCTCCTAATCCTTCTAGGTCATAATATTCTAGCGACGCTGATCCCACTAAAACTTTTTCTAATCGCTGCATATCTTCATCGATGTAACCAAGAGTTATCTTAGGATTATCTACTTCAAAATCGCGATCTTGATAATTAACTTTTTGATAGTATAGATCATTTTTTGAGGAGAAAATGCTATTACCTACTGTTTGCATTGTGATCTTTGCAGCTTGCAGTAATTCGTCAATTGAAAGCACTTTTGATGAAGCTTTATTACTTTGCTCTTCTATATTCTGTTTATTATGACTTAATACTGCACCCATTAACGTAAGCACTGTTCCTATGCGCTCCATATCATAATGCATAGCCGTGTATAGTTCTTGTATAATATTCCATATGCTTTTGATATCTTCATTAATATCTCCAATAGTCCAAGATGGAGTTCTTACAATATTTCGATCATCATACCAGATTTTGTAATAATACGAATCGTTACTAGAAAAAGATATTTTTGTACATCCTAATGCTTGTACATAATGTAATAATATTGCAGTAATTTGTAATAATTCATTTAAATTCAGAAGCATAACATCTCTTTTTTAATGGCAATCTTCTATGTTGCCCTAAAATACTTTATAGAATTTTGCAAATAGCTCCCCACGTAGTAAATATTGCTCCGAGTCTTTCAAAATCATAATCTACTGGAGCTCTGCCACATAGTAATTCTTTAAGATGTTGCATATCCTCATCAAGATATCCAACCCTAATTGTAGGCGTATGTTCAAATGTTCTATCGGCATGGGCTATTTTTTGATAATATGAATCTTTTTCTTTGAAAGATATTGTTTCGTATCCTGCGTTCTCAATCGCTTGCAATAATATTGTTATAATTTGAGATAATTCATCAACTGTCAATACTTCTGCTGTATGCAATGGCTCATCTGCGCCGTACGGCAATTTATGCATTATTGCACCTAACGCTGTTAATATTGATCCCAAAAGTTGAAAATCATAACAATTAGGAACATAGTCATTATCATACATTAGCTTTTTAAGACGCTCTATAGATTCATCTAATATACCGAGAGTAAATGTTGGTGTTTGATAAAGATTGCGATCTGCATGCCATACTTTTTGATAATAGGAGTCTGTATCAGAAAATAGTATCGTTTTGCATTCATGATCCACCAAATACTGTAGCAATAGCTTAGTAATATTGTGCAATTCTTGTATAGATAGTTTCACGCTTAAAGACCTCTACGAGCTAAGACTCTATTAATTGCTTCAATTTGACTTCTAAATTCTCTTATTTCGTGATTTAAACCTGCAACTCTTCTGTTAATTATTTCATCTCGTCTATGCGGTGCATTCTTAAGATAGTTTTTATTGTCAAACTTATCAGGATCTTGTATAAACTCAGCAAGCTTTTGTACATGCTCTTCGAGTCTTTCAGATAAAGTTCGTCTTGATTTTAATAGCTCTGGAGTTGATTTACTATTGAAACCATTTTTATCTTCATCATCTTCTGGATCTTTTTCAGGATCAGTAGGTGGTAGATTTGGTTGAATCGATCCCCGTCTTGACTGAGCATCAGAGATTTCTTTAGCTCGTTTAGTATTCTGTTTTTCTTTAACCTTGTTTTCTATAGCAGCAAGCGCAACCTGTTTAACAAGCGAATGCTTCTGTATAGCTGCTTTGTTATAATCATTAATTTTTGCATATCGTTCAATATAGCTGAGCGCTCTATTATTATCTGCTTCTTCACTTGGCAATATGCTAAATATATTGGTTGTTTTCCTCATGAGCGAATTATTGCTTACGCTTTTGTAGTAACTCATTACAAGTGCAAGCTCTGCACATTGAATCTGTACGTCTCTTATTAATTGCTCTACGTATATGGCTTTTTCATATTGTATGGCTAAAGCATTTGGATTATTAATATCACTTATTTTAATGGCAGAGCTCCACTGTTTAGTACCATGCTTAGCATTCCTCATTTCTTCAATAAGCTCAGTCAATGTTCTATTTCTTCTTCCTATTAATTCATTAAGATGAAGCATCAGAGTAAGCTGCATCTTAATAATTTCTTGCTCCATATGGATAAGATCAGCTTCTCGCTGTCTACGCAAAAACTTCTTTTGTGCATCTGTATAATTGATCTCTTGGCTGAATGATGGTTCTGCGATTGATATAGAGGGTACATATTTTACAGAACCGAGAAGAGCGCACGTTAAAGCAGCGTTGCTTTGTCGAGAGACTGATATTCTTTGGAGCCCTTGTATGATTTGCTCAAACTCATTGAGTATCTTTCTAAGCTCATCTTTTCGTGAGTAATAATAATCTCTTTCAGTAATCAAGCCAGGAATAGATTGTCCTGATAGATAAGCATCGAATATTTCTGGGCTACAGTTATTAAAAAATTCATATGATTTGCGCGCTATACATGCTAATGCGATTGCTGCACCAATAGTGAGACTCACTGGATTATACGCTACAAGAGATCCCATCATAGCTATAGGTGCTATTGCAGCAACATTATGTGCTACAATACCATCCGGTGCAAGACAAAATGTTTCGCCCTCAACGGTTAAAAGATAGAGCGTTGTATCTTCATGAATGATTTGCGATTGACCATTGTTATTGGCTACAATCTGCTCTGCAGAGATCCATTTGTTATCGGAAAAATCATAGAATCGCTGATGAGAGCCAACATCATAAATAGTATTGTTAAAACCTACCCGTATATGTTGTGATGCAAAGTTTCTTGAAGTGCTTATAATTACTCGTTCTACATATCCTGTATCATTGTCATAACCAATCACCATATCACCAATGCATAGCTCTTCGATAGGAACATCACCATGTAAAGTTTTGATTAATGTACCCGCAATAAAGCCTTCTTGGTGAAGAATAATTTTATTCTGGTTTTGTGAAGCTGTATCGACTTCTTGATGTTGAGCAAATAAGACTGTGCAGGTAATAATAAGATATGAGAATATAAGTGATGTGCGCTTCATTGTTGCTACTCCTTAATCACGGATGTTAAAAAAATAACGTACCCAGCTTAGAAGAATTATGTATAAAAGACAAAATTCTTTTTAAACGAATAAAGGTTTTTGCATATATTTTGATGCGAATAGATCGCAAAAAGGTTAAAGTTTCTATTTATTATACTGCAAATCAAGATATGATTTTTGCATCACCAGCATTTTCCGTAACAATCTTCCAACATTCTACCCAATTATACCAATATACCGAATTAGTTGTAGCCATCTCAGATGGTAACTGCATCTTCTCGAGCATCGCCTTAACTTCGTTCGATGAGATGCGTTTAGCATAATTGTGAAGATATTTTTTCATAGCAAGAAATGCATTCGTGATTGTGAGTATTTCTGAAGTAGTATCTATCACATCTATCCAATCATTCCATGCAGAAGGGTCAGCGGTTCTATTTTCTACAAATTGCATACCGCCTACTAGCAATCCAATATCATCAGACTTGGTGTGATTATAATAACTATCAAGATAGATTGTCATGGCGAAATAGGCTTGTAGCGGTGTTAATGTGGCATTCATTACGATCTCTTGTGTATTAATATGTGAAGAGTGATATTCTTTCTATATATACGGTAAGTGCAGAATTGTCATCATTGACATCGCATTTTCAATGAAATGGGATATATAAAAATGCTGAATTCGATAAGTAAAAAAGTTATTGCTGCCGTTATTAAAAAAGATGATAAAGTTCTCATTGCGCAACGTGCAAAGAAAGATGCGTTATACGGCAAATGGGAATTTCCTGGTGGAAAAATGGAACAAGAAGAAACAGAGCATGAATGCTTGCGGAGAGAGCTTTTTGAAGAGTTTGGTATTCAGGCCGATATAGGTTCTTATATATGTTCAAGTTTTTTTGAGCATAAAGGACAATCTATGGAAATGCGTGTTTATTATGTAAACACTTTTTCAGGAGAATTTAATCTGTATGATCATCAACAAATAAAATGGGTAAGCATAGAAGAACTACATTCTTATGATATGCCCGACCCAGATAGGCCAATTGTAGATAGACTAATGTCCCAAAGGATAATAAACGAACATTAAGCCATCCCTTATACATGTAATGCTATTGGGTGCTCTTTGTTATTTAATTGCAGTATTAGTAACTCGATGTTTTATGTATTTTGTTGGAGCCGATTCGTTACCAATGGAAGAAAGGTTGATGGAGAGTTTATTGAGTGGGATATTAGTATTTTTTGTATTAATATTTTTTTCAAAGTCTTAATGAATGTATGGCATAGTTCGATTCATAAAAGAAATTGTTATTTTTTGTATTATGCGTAGACTGCTTTGACGTGCATCTCACAGACTATCACTTATTACTAACCCTATGACTGAGTACTCACTATGCTTGAACATACCACTATTAAACAAGAGATTTTGAAATCAGAAGAACCAACGTCATATAGACCATTACAACAATTACTTGAAGTATATCATCCGACTACTCCTTATGAGATGCGTTGTAAATATGAGATGCGTGGATTTTTAACTAATCCCCATTGTTTTGAACGATCACTTGCATATGGACATTTTACTGCATCATCGTGGCTTTTGAATAAAGCTGGTACACATGCGCTCCTCATGCATCATGCAAAACTTGATATGTGGGTTCAATTGGGTGGTCATTGTGATGGTGATTCTGATGTGCTATCAGTTGCTATCAAAGAAGCTCAAGAAGAATCGGGCATTATGGCAATTGAACCAGTCTCTCGCGAAATATTTGATATTGATATTCATTACATTCCAAAAAACGCTAAAGAAGAGGAACACTTCCATTATGATGTTCGGTTTCTACTTCGTGTAACATCAGATGAAACGATTCAGCAAAATAGTGAATCGAAAGAGTTACGCTGGATTTCAAAAGACCGTGCACTACTACCAACGCAACAAGTATCTGTTATGCGTATGTTTGATAAATGGATTGAGCTATTCTAAACTTGTAGTTTTTTTTAATACGTTTTTGCGGTTGTTAGATGTGATCCATGAGGAAGTATGCTTCAATTGTTCGATGCTATTTTCTAAATCATCTGCTTGTGCATTAAGTTCGAGAGATGTCTGTTCGATAGCGGCTATCTGTTCAAGTATATATTTGAGAAGTATGCGATACTTGGTAGGGATTGGCTTTGGGTGTGATTGAGATGCGGAAACTCGAGAGGAAGTTGTGCGAGGAGTTGCTACTGATTGTAATGCGGTAATGCCGATGATAGCGCTAAAAAGAATATTCTTAAAGGACATATTCATTCCTATAACAGTTATGTAAAATCTATATGCGGTTAATGAGTTTATTAGTATAGAAAACTATCTTAATCTGTGCAATCAACAAAATGGTGGTTTCTAAAGTATTATATAGGGATATACCGATTAAGAAACTGCATAATAGATTTATTAATCATTGTCATAATGAAATATGGATTATTACTCCATGATCGCAATGGCCACTTAAGAAAGACAAGATCATCAAAATCACTGTGTGATATAGTAGGAAGAATGATCATTGAACAATTTTCATCAATCGTAGTACCAAGAATATAGGGACCTGTAGGTTTTGGAAAGGGTTTGATGATTGGAGAGATGTGCCAGAGAATAGCGATTACTGTTCCTCCAGTAATAAAGAGTGATGTTTTGAGCACGCTATTCCTTGGGTGTTAGATAAAGTACATATGTCTTTATTGTACTGTATCAATTTTGCAGATAGATTGCTAGGAGTGAATAGTATACTTATAGTATCCCCCCCCCTGGTTTTATCGATAGATATACGGTATAGTAAAGATTATAGCGGCATAGATTGCCCCGTAATTCAGAGTCTCAATGTAAGCAAAAAATAGCAGTAGTTGTAATGTAGACGATATGTCTTTACAACATATTCGCTACAGATCAACTGCAACGAAACACCGTGATATTTTCTAAACTCAATTTATAAGCCGAAGTGCGTATCTTTTTACAAGATGTGCTCTTTATGAATATACCCAAGGAATATACATATGCTTAGATTAAGAAGCCTGACAGGGGTGATAGTACTTCTACTTCTATTGGTGACACTCTCAGGGTGTGCTCGGTATAGACCAAGAACTCCTCTTATACGAATTAATTCGGGCATTGTTGATAAAACTTCTTCGGCCTTAGCTCTTGAATATCATATTTTTGATAGATATGATTGCATGCAATATCTTGATCGTGATGTTATTGCACAGGGCTATCAACCAATACATATTACATTCACGAATCATAGTGATCGATATATCTCATTTTCGACAGCATGTTTTAGTTTTCCGTGTATAACGGCAGAGGAGGTTGCTGAAAAGGTACATACCAATACGGCAGGACGTGTTGTAGGCTATGGAGTTGGATCACTATTCTTTCCATTATTAGTCATTCCTGCAATTGTAGATGGCATTGGATCTTCTAGTGCAAATAGGCAACTTGATATGGACTATTCACGTAAAGCATTACGTAGTCAGATTGTGCATCCATTTTCATCTATTGATGGACTTGTCTTTACACCAATAAAGTCATTTGTGCCCGATTTTACGTTATCAGTAACTGATATACAGACATCGAAATCATACAAGCTTGTAGCAAAAGATGCATGTCTATTACCTGTTTTAGCATAGGTTAATTGCATGAAACATAGTAAGAATAGCATAAGTCTATAT
The DNA here is from genome assembly GCA_964575265.1 of uncultured Pseudomonadota bacterium. Taxonomy (GTDB): domain Bacteria; phylum Babelota; class Babeliae; order Babelales; family Vermiphilaceae; genus CAZNPD01. The sequence continues at coordinate 307,162 of CAZNPD010000001.1, forward strand.
GGTATAGTCTTTGCCACAATCCTAACGCAACAGTGTTACTCATCACACAATCAAGATCTTTGTGATTATCAAAAAGCAGTTGATTATCATTTGCGTAGACATCAGTATATGAAAAAATTCGTACAAAGCTGTACACCACCATATGATCTACTCAAACGAATTATAATGGATGAGCCTGTTATTAATGAAAAATTACATTGGTATAATAGCAAGCAAAAAGATATTTATGTGAAAGATTATGATATTACTCGTCCGCTCTTTGCATCTTTCATGAAGCAATATATCAATGAAAAAGAATATAAGCATGTGGCTGTTCCTGATAAATATCTTGTATTAATGAAAAATGGATTGAGAGTTGTTACGCAGAAAATAGATTATAGGCCTATGAATTCAGATACAAACATAACGCTTGATCAAATGAGAGATATTACCGATGTTGTTATGGCGCTGGGATATACTGATTTAGTGAAACCATATAGCGATCAGCAGAACTTAGTAATCAATAATAGGAACAATAAGTTTACGTTTATTGATACTGATTCATGTGCATTTGATACATCTAAAAGTAGAGCGCTCTGCGCAGTGCTTGCGCTTGACCAACAGCTAGAAATTTGCGGAGTCTCTTTAGATGACGACGCAAATGATTTATTAAATACAAGAATATCAGAAGCTGAAGAGGGTATATTTACAGCTCTATATGATCGCAATATTTTAGAAGAATTTTTACCCGATTATGTTCAGATCAAAACCTATCGAAATAACTATTATTGATGATATTGCCAAAGAGATAGTATATATACTCAAAAACGAACGTATAATACCGGAAGAGAGTCAGTTTTTAGAATTAATTTTTTCTTTTCAGACATTATTTGTTACGATACCAGAGTGATTTAGTAAGCCGGTCATGTTTTTTGAGGAGTATGAACGTGAAGCGTGGACAATCAGACAAGCATACGATTGCATGGTTTCGAATAGCAGAGTGTGTTTCTCGAGGAGAGAAGGAACGAGCATTAGGTGTCTATCGATTATTATCACACTCGTTAGAAGATAGTGCGTATGCGCGACAATTAGAAGGAGATATTCTTCTTGCTTGTCATGATATTTCTGCGGCAACGCAACGATATTACAGCGCATTTGAGCTTTATCAAAAGAGTAACCGTTTATTGCAAGCATGTTGCGTGGCGGATCATCTCTTATTACTCTTAGTGGGAGCTGAACAAGAGACTCTTCGCATTACGCTTGCAACACTTTATGCACAACTTTCGTTCTATCAAAAATGTTATTTTCACGTAGAGCAGATTATACAAGCAGCGGTATCTCGTCTTGATACTGATACTATAGACACAACAATAAAGAATGTTTCACAATATTGCAATGAGCAGCAATGCACGATGCTCTATCGACTTGTTGTTGAAATAGTAGCGCAATCAGATAAAGAATTTTCTGAATCTTTTGTTACACGATATGTTACTACATTTGTAAATGGAGCATTATTAACCAATCAAGATGATATTATTGATGCAATTGCTCATACGCTTGAGCATTGTTCTCATGCTGCATATGTGCATATTCTTGAAAAGGCATTACTCGATTAAGATAGTTTATTATGCGATAGAGAGAGTGACATTGAGTTGCTCTATTTTTTGCAAGATTGCCTTATCAAGCATAACGGACGTTTTTGTTTGTAAGCAGAGCTGTTTATTATTCTCTTCAAACTGGATATGTAGTTTGGTATTTCCTGGTACTAGTGTGGCTTTAATCTCTTCAAGTGTCTCTTTTTGAACGTGATCTACATGTATCGTAAGTGTTTGTAATGATGGCCATTCAGTTAGCATTAATTCAGCTGGAACAAAATCATTCGCTTTCAATTTACACATACTGCTTGCTACATCAACACCGCCTCGTACAAAAAAGACTGGGTAGGTCTCAAGCCATTTTTCTGCACGTGCAAATGTCTTTGGAAAGAGTACAATTTCAGCAATGCCACTTGCATCTTCTAACTGTATAAATGCCATCCGATCACCTTTTTTTGTTGTGATGATTTTCTTGGAAGTCAGAAGTCCGCAACAGGTTACAACCAGATCATTCATAGCATTATATTGATTGGCATTCTGCTTTGCTTGTTCAAATGAGATTGGCTTGAACCACCGTAATTCATCACGATACGTCTCAAGTGGATGCGCGCTTAAGTAGAATCCAATGACCTCCTTTTCGCGCTCAAGTTTTTCTTGGTTGTTCCAATCAACCTGTGTGCTAAATTCATAAGTATTATTCTGCTGTGTCGATGATCGTGCAATACCAAAGAGATCCATCTGGCCTGTCTCTTCATCACGTTTTATTGCAATTGCACGATCAATAATAGTACCAATATCGGTAAACTTTTGTGCACGAGATCCAGGAAGCATATCGAGTGCCCCCGAGCAGATAAGATTTTCAAGGACTCGCTTATTTCCTGTGCGTAAATCGATCCGTTTACAAAGATCGAGTATGTCAGTAAATGGCTTTTTATCTCGTTCAGCGATGATATTTTCAAGTGCAGCAAGTCCAACATTTTTAATGCCAAGAAGACCAAAGAGAATTTGATTGTCGACAACACTAAAGTGGATATCAGATCTATTGATGTCAGGTGGTAAGAGTGGAATGCCAAGATCTTTTGCTTCTTGTAAATAGAACGCCATCTTTTCAGCGTCATCAGCTTCAAGTGATATGAGACATGCCATAAATTCTGCAGGATAATTTGCTTTCAAGAAAGCGGTTTGATATGCAATTAGTGCATATGCAGCAGAATGTGATTTGTTAAAACCATATCCAGCAAAATATGCCATTAAATCAAAGAGTTCTTCCGACTTTGTCTGATCAAATCCTTTTGCAATAGCGCGACTGGTGAAAATCTCACGTTGTTTTGCCATTTCATCTGCTTTTTTCTTACCCATTGCACGGCGAAGAATATCAGCTTCTCCAAGACTATATCCACCAATGGTAGATGCAATCTTCATAACTTGTTCTTGATAGACAATAACGCCGTATGTCTCTTCTAAAATAGGAGCAAGCTCATCAAAGAGATAGCGGATTGGTTGTCTTCCATGTCGGCGTTCAATATAATCATCAACCATCCCAGATCCGAGTGGGCCTGGACGATAGAGTGCGTTTACTGCGATAATATCTTCAAATTTATCGGGTTGCAGTTTGCGTAACACATCTTTCAATCCATTCGATTCGAGCTGGAAAACGCCCGATGTATTTCCTGCGCATATCAACTTGAAAGCGTTTGGATCATCAAGCGGAATCTTATTCATATCGAGTGTGATGCCATAATTCTTTGCAATTAATCGAGTTACGCGATCAATGAGTGTTAAGTTTTTGAGTCCTAAGAAATCAATTTTAAGAAATCCGATACTCTCTAGCTCGGTCATTGCGTATTGTGCAACGAGCTCAGTTGTCTTTGGCGGCACATAGACGGGCAATACATGATCAATTGGCTCAGGAGATATTACAATTCCGGCAGCATGTTTGGATGCATGGCGGGTGAGACCTTCAAGCTTGAAGGCTATTTCAAATAATCGTTTAACGCGACTATTAGTGTTGATAAGTTCTTGTAAGCGAGGTTCTTGTTCTAATGCTTCATTAAGCGTTATCTTCAGTTGATCAGGAATAAGATTCGTGATCATATTTGAATCTTCAAATGGGAACCCCAGTGCACGAGCAACATCTTTAATAACCCCTTTAGCGAGCATAGTTCCAAACGTAATAATATGGCAGACTTTATCGTGACCATACTTATCGCGTACATAATTGATAACCTTATCGCGCCCTTCAATGCAAAAATCGATATCGATATCAGGCATTGAGATACGTTCTGGATTTAAAAAACGTTCAAAGAGAAGGTTATACTTAATAGGGTCAATGTTTGTTATTTGTAGCGTCCATGCAACGAGTGATCCAGCAGCGGATCCACGACCAGGACCAACAGGAATTCCAACGCGGTATGCCCACTGAATAAAATCGCTCACTACTAAGAAATAACCGATGAATCCCATGCGCGTAATAAGATCCATTTCGCTATCAAGGCGTGCTTGATAGACATCACGCTGTTCATGAGGAATTAGATTGTCGGTTATGAGCCGTTCAAGGCCTTCTTGGCAGAGATGTTTAAAGAAAGATTCTTGTGTATGTGGAGATGGTATTTCAAAGTTAGGGAAAAAGAGTTTTCCAGTTTCAAAATCAAATTCGCACATATCTGCTACGCGACCAGTGTTCCAAACTACTTCTGGGTTATTACTAAATATGTCGAGCATCTGTTGTGCAGTACGCATATAGACACGACAGTCGCCAAAGGTATATCTATTAGGGTTGCTTATCTGATCATGTGTCTGTATAGAGAGCATCACTTCATGCGCTTCATGGTCATCCGCATTGACATAATGACAGTCGCCGGTTGCAATAACCTGTAAGTTTGTACGCTTACTTAAATCAAAAATATGTTTGTTGAGGGTAACCTGATCCTGTTGATCTTCGGGTTGTACTTCAAGATAGAATCGTTCAGGTCCAAAGACATTCAAAAACCAATCAACACGTTCATCAACTAATGCGCGTTGTTCTGACATGAGCAGATTGGGAATGTGGCCACCAAGACATGCTGTTGTTGCAATAAGGCCCTCAGAATATTGTTGAAGGAGTCGGTAGTCGATACGAGGCTTAAAATAGAAGCCTTCTTGATATGAATGTGATATGAGTTTGCAAAGATTGTGATATCCTTGTTTGTTCATTACCAGGAGAATGAGATGGTAATATTTTTTGTCAGCATCTTTTTTAATGTGGATATCTTCAGTCAGATATGTCTCAATACCTAAAATTGGCTTGATGCCAGCCTTTTTTGTCTTTTGAAAAAATTTTACTGCGCCAAATACATTACCATGATCAGTAATTGCCAAGGCTTTCATATCATTCTTTTTACCGAAATCTATAAGCTTATCGAGCGAGATAGCGCCATCAAGAAGTGAGTATTCGGTATGTAAATGAAGGTGAGTAAAATGTTGCGACATGGTAACGGGCCTATAACTGTTGTTTGACTGAATGTTTATAGCAATAATTTTGGTTATATAAGATGTAACAATATTATTGTAAAATACCTTTTTTTTCAGAATCTGTAGAGTACTATTTTTATGAATATATATGATTACATGTTAGCGCTTAATTTTGCGTATAATATTGAAACTTTCGGTGTTGTTTTGTTATAACTTAAAGTACTGTGGTAAGTATGTAGTCAATAATAAAAAATGTGAGGGATTATAAATGAGATATATTTATATGGCGATGATGGTTATTGCAAGTATAGAGAGTCTTGCAGCGTCAACATCCTTCCAAGATAAAAATACAATTGCAATTGTTATTGATAATCAATCGTCACAAAGAATATTCTTCGAAGAAGCGAAAATAATGGGAGATGTAGAGCTTGAGTGGTCGCAAGAAGTATCAAAGCAGTTGACTATTGATTCCAATACTAAAAAACAGTTGAGTCTATATCTTAATAAATCGAGTGAAGAATTTAATCAGGAAAGCGTTGAAATTAAGATCTTTTCTCCTGATTCATTTTCCGATTTTATTATCACAAAGATTACGATGTTGTACGATAATGGAGTTATTAGATATTGCTTTACTAAAGGACACGATTGTATGACGTTTGAGAGTGATTCTGATCAAAAAACATATGAATTTGAATCAATACTTGTAACAGTCAGTTTTGATACAAAGAGTACTGTTACTATTACTATCAAAGATGTCTCACCAGAGTATCATGCACGAGAAGGTTTAAAGCAGTGGTGGAAATTACATTAAATAGGAAGATGAGAGATGAAGATGAAAATAAGTGGAATAATAGGATTGCTATCATTCTATTGGATACAGATATATTCCATTACAGGAAATACCTATGTATCCTTTAAAAATACGTCAAAGACGAGTATTACTATACAGCAATTTGAGACACATCCAGAAGGGGTTATTAAACGATCAGATATTACGGTTAATGCAGGTCAAGAAGTGAAGGTAGCCGCTATTCCTCGTGGATGGGGAACGGGTAACGTTGAACGATGTGTTGATATAGATGGAAAAGATTATCTCTGTCCTAATAACCAACCTGTATTTTATACATTTCGTGTGGCATTTGCTCTTGATTGTAATGGTATGTCACCAACATCAGTTATGCAAGTAACATCACGTGAAGATGTAAAACAATATCTTGAAAAAAATTCTGCAGAGTTTACCGTAATGTTAATTCATGCCAGCGATGAACAGCATAGAAATTTTTGGACCTATCTCGGTGGTGTAGGAGAAACTATACCGGCTTTACAAGCCCATTTTGAAGCACTTAAAAAATCACAAAAGCCATATGATATAGACGGTTTTGGATATGATAAGAAACGCGCAACATATGACATAATTCGTTGTATTAGTGTTAATCCTGATGGAAGTGGCAAACCATATTATGGGCCATCAAATAATCAATCAACAGGGCCTACTTATGGCACAATGCCTGTTAAGGAACGGTATGCAACTGACGTTTGGCCAGTATCAGGACGAGCATATGTTGTTACTCTTGAATATAAACGAGGCATTCCATTCCAAGATATTCTCTGTACTATTAGTGAGCAACAATAGAAATAAAAATACGGGTAGGACTATTTATCAGTCCCACCCGTATGAATGCTCTTACTGTTTATTAGTTATCTTCTCTGAGAGATTCCTTTGGCCTGTTATACAATGTTTTGTGTCTGTTCTCGTGCTTTTTCAATTTCAACTTTGATGTTGATTGCATTAGTGCCAATTTCGTAATCATTACACTTTGCTGTAATTGTATTAATTTCGCGCGCAAGTTCTTGTAGTGTAAAATCGATTCGTTTGCCTTTTTCATCACTTGGATTGGTAATAATAGTCATTAAATTTTCAAGATGACTTTCAAAGCGAACAATCTCTTCATGAATATCTATCTTATCAAGTGTTGTATAGAGATTGCTTTTTCGAGATTCTGTTGCTGCAGTATCATCATGCTGTAGCTCTTGCAACAATGCATGTGCTTTATCTTTATGTTCTGCCATAACTAATTCATACCGTTTGCTGATACGAGCAATCTCTTGTTTCATCTGATTAATACGAGATTCTAAGTCTTTATGTAAAGCTGTGCCTTCTTGTTTTCTTTCTACAATGACTTGCGTAATAAGATCATCGATAATAGACGTAATCTGCCGTTCTATCTGATCATCAAGCCTTTCTTCTTGGGTAACAAATACATTAGGTAGGCGCACAATATGATCGAGCAATAGTGGTTGATCAATATGAAATGTCTGTTTTATAAGATTGATAGCATTAACATAATTGCCAACGGTATTAATAGCGGCTTCAACAGATCCGCTTAATGCATTTGGGTTACTCATATGCACTGTGACAAATATGTGTCCTCTGATAAGTTGTTTTTTTATCTTTTTAATAATTGCTGTTTCAATATGCGATAGTGCATATGGAAGCTTGCATGATACTTCAAAAAAACGAGAATTAAGAGCTTTCACACTAGCGGTTACATAGACCGATGTTGCAGGTTCTTTTGTTATCGTGAATGTTTTTGAAGCAAATCCTGTCATACTCTGCAACATGCTATCTCCTCTTACGCCATATTAGTATATACGTTTTTTACATCATCATGATCTTGAAGTGCTTCAAGGAGATCTACTGCCTTTTCTGCAGCATCATCTGAAATTTCGATTGTACTATTTGGTACCCATTCAATTTCAGCACTCTCAACATGAATGCTCTCATTGGTAAGAGCTGATTTAATACCTTCCATCGATTTCATATCACAAACAATTGAGAAGGTATTTCCATCTTGCCAAATATCGTGTACGTCAAAATCGAGAAGTTTTTCGAGCAACATATCTTCAGTCAGATGAGCACCAGTTACACGAATAACACCTTTTTTCTCAAACATCCAACTAACAGCTCCTGATTCAGCGAGATTTCCTGACTTGCTATTGAAAAGATGACGAAGTTCTGCAACAGTTCTATTTTTATTGTCAGTTAATGTATCGATAATAACTGCAATACCATTAGGACCGTATCCTTCATACATAATTTCTTCATAGCTGACGCCTGGTAATTCACCCGTTCCACGTTTAATAGCACGTTGGGTATTATCGACGGGCATATTAATCTCTTTTGCTTTATCAACAAGCGTACGTAGGCGAGGATTAGCATTTGGATCGCCGCCACCAAGACGAGCAGCTATTGTAATTTCTTTGATAAGTTTCGTAAAGGCTTTACCACGTTTAGCATCTTCTTTTGCTTTTTTATGTTTAATGGTCGACCATTTAGAATGACCAGACATAGGGCTGAGCTCCTAGAATCTAATAAATGAGTGCATTGATGTTTTATTCGTTGATGCATTTAATCCTACTCTGTTATGGAGCTATTGTCGATGGGTTTAGATTAAAAAATTGTGGATATGGTAAAGAGTTTGCATTATATGGCCATATTTGCGTATACGGAACATTATGAGGGAATGGTGCGCGTCTAATAGCATTAATATATTCGTAGGGATTGATACGCTTAATGATGTTAGTGGTTGTTGGATGGTCTAAAAAATCAATAGTATAGACAAGAGCATGTGGATACTTTTCTAATAGGTCTTGTAGCGCAATATTTGCTTCAACGTACCACTGAGTATGTATATTATGATTGAGAATATTGAGGACTGAAGGGAATTCTGGTATTTGATTGCTCATCAAAAATTGTACAATCTCTTTTCGAGATTTATTCATATGTTCTAATAATGCATCACGTATTTCGATAGTTGCTTGATCGGTAGTATTGAGAGAGTCTGTTCTTTGAAAGAGGCGTTGCTCTCCCGATGAAGGTGCTGAGTATGTATGTGGTTGATGCCAATGGGGTAAGAATAGATAAAACGTATCATGAGGACCGGTATCGGTATTGAGTGTTATCATGTTTGCTTCAGCAGGTGAATCCGTCTCTATTGGTCTGAAGTCGGGATCAATCATCAGAATAATGGTATTTTCAAGTGGATCGTGCTGTTGTTTTGTGTCATATGCAATGAATGAGTAGGTACTGTCGAATCGTTTAAGTGAAAAATTTGGAGTGAGTCTACCGATCTTTTGTTCGAGAAGTTCTATTGATTGTGCTACATCGAAAGCAAATTGATCTTTATCAGTTGATATCTTACGATGTATTCCACGAGGAATATATGGAATAGGAATATTATGTGCATCAATAATATTAAGCTGGATATGCATGTATCCAGCCATAATGAATGCGTTCAATAGTAAATAGTCTTGCAATAAGGCGCCAGAAGCAATTGAAGTGATAGCTAATGGATTCTGAGTAGAGTATTTTGCTAAGCAGTCTTGTAAAAGATAAATAATGAGCGCAATGCGTGGTACGGGAGGTACACATTCGCAAGAATCTAAAATTTTTTCTCGTGCAAATATTTCGGCAAAAAATAGAGTACACATTCGTTGGCACAGCATTGAGAGTTGGTTAATGTTGAAGTTAAGGCCAGCCATATCAGCAGGAGTGAGCGGGTTATCGACAAATGCATTATTGACAGCCGTTGATACACGATCAAAAGAACGATAAGGAAGATCATCATGTGGAGTTGATTCTCTGTATGGTTCAAATACTATTTGTGGATATAGTGTAGTACCAGCGGATGTGATGATTCTTTTCAACCAATGTTCAAATGCAGGGTGATGTATACGCATTGCAGCATGTGTACTTGTTGATAGTATAAGTATCGATATTGCTAATTGTAGACTCTTTTTCATAAATTCTCTCCTGTATAGTATAATGATACAAGATTGAGTATTTTAAGAGCAATATATTAAGTGATACTTTAGAATTATTCGAACAAGTTCTTTTGTCCGCCAAATAATGAGACTAATAGGGGGAGTCTTTTATGAGGAATCTGTCTACCGCGAGGAGTCTTTTCAAGATATCCTTTACGGAGTAAATAGGGTTCATAGACGAGTTCTATTGTTTCAGGATCTTCTCCAATAAGTGACGCAATAGTCTCTAATCCTACAGGGCCGCCGTTGAATGTCTCTATGATTTTTTGTAATAACATAATATCTATTGAGCTAAGTCCATCTTCATTAATGCCAAGAAATTGAAGTGCTTTGATAGCAAATGATTCATCAATGTGTGTATGCTTGTGTACTTGCGCAAAATCACGAACGCGACGAAGTAATTTTTTTGCAATGCGAGGCGTGCCGCGTGCAGCTTGTCCAATCTTGAGCGCAGCATCGGGAGTCATATTAATCTGGAGAAAGTTACATGATTGGATAACGATTGCTTGTAACTCATCATCTGCATAAAAATCTAATCGTTCAATAATACCAAACCTACTCCGTAATGGTGCAGAGATCATACCGCTTTTGGTTGTTGCGCCTACGAGTGTAAATACATTGATGGGAAGGCTGACCGATTTAGCACCAGCTCCTTGGCCAATAATGACGTCAACACGAAAATGTTCCATTGCGCTATAGAGCACCTCTTCTACATTTGTTGGCATGCGATGAATTTCATCAATAAAGAGAATGTCGCGCGGTTCAAGGCTTGAGAGGATTGCAACGAGATCTCCCGTACGTTCAAGCATAGGCCCACTACAAATTTTGATACCAACCCCCATAACCTCTGCCATTATTTGTGATAATGTTGTCTTTCCAAGGCCTGGAGGTCCAAAGAGAAGTAGATGGTCAAGTGGTTCATTACGCATCTTTGCTGCTTGCGTAAAGATAGCCAACTTATCTTTGAGTACTTTCTGACCTAAATAATCATCAAATGTTTTGGGAACAAAGTCATGTGTACGTTCTTCGGGCGTCTCTTGCAGTGATATGACATCTAACGGTACGATATCTTTCATTACGAGTCTTTTTGTTAGCAGGTTATTGTACGTCTATTGCGTGCGAGATACTTTCGTTACAATAGCATAAAGATAGTTGTATGAATTTGCAAAGAAAAATCATAATGGTGGGGTATATATTATGAATAGATCAATTATAGAACAATTACCGAAAGCAGAACTCCATGTTCATGCTGAAGGAACCATTGAACCATCAGTATTACGACAGCTTGCAGTGCGAAATAATCATCCCTATAAAAAGCTATCCAATGATGAATTGCATAAACTCTATCTATTCCGTGACTTACCTTCGTTTATTCATGCCTATGATTCGATTACGCAAGTATTAATGACCGAACAAGATTTTTATGATGTTGTCTGGACATATATTATGCGTGTTAAAGATAAGGGAGTACTGCATGTTGAGATTTCATTTGAAGCACAGACCTATTACATGCGCGATATTGAGCCATCCACTATTGTTAGTGGTATGTCACGCGCATTGCAACAAGCGTATGAACAGTTTGGTATTTCAGGAAAACTTATATTCTGTATTATGCGCCATCTTACTATAGAATCTGCATACGAAGTCTTTGAAAAAATAATTCCATATAAGCATGCTATTGTTGCGATAGGGTTGGCAGGCATTGAAGAGGGATATCCACCCCATCTCTTTGCAGATATCTTTGCACGTGCACGTATGATAGGATTTAAACTCGTAGCACATGTGGAGATTGGTAATAGAGCCTATATGAAAGAAGCATTAGATATTTTGCATGTTGATCGCATTGATCATGGAACCGAATCGATACATATGAAAGAGGTCATGCGTCTAATAAAAGATCGTTCTATTGGGATGACAGTTTGCCCACTATCGAACATATTACTTGGTATTCATACAAAAGATGATCATCCACTCAAAGCATTACTTGATGCAGGACTAATTGTTTCTATACATTCTGATGATCCAGCATTTTTTGGCGGATATATTGATGACAATTATCGCTTTGCATACAAAGAATTAAAGTTATCGCTCAATGATTTGGTGCAATCTGCACGTAACTCATTTATTGGATCATTTGCATCAGATGATCGTAAAGACTATTGTTTACATAAGGTAGAAGAATTTGTAAAAACAAATATTGATCAATCAGAAAACTGATTGTGACGCATAACAATGCTATGAAAGATTCCCATACTAATACAGTTAACCCATAAGTTACTGACACCCGCACTGATAAATGGCAGCGGTATGCCAACTACAGGAAGAAGACCAAGCACCATTCCTATGTTAATGATAGTTGAGAGCACAATATGAATGCTTGAGCCAAATGCGCATAGTTGTATGAATGGCTGTTTGATATTGCGGATAGTATTAAAGAAGTGGATAAAGAGCATGGTATATATGAGAAGTACCGTCATGCTTCCACAAAATCCTAACTCTTCACAGATAACAGCAAATATAAAATCGGTTCTGCCTTCAGGAAGAAAGCGAAGTTTGTTTTGTGTGCCTTGTAAAAATCCTTTTCCTGTTATGCCACCAGATCCGATAGCAATAGCAGCCTGTTCTATCTGATATCGTTCTTTATGTGATTGTCCATAGCCAAGAAAAACTCGAATGCGTTGTTTTTGATAATCTTTAAGACAATGCCAAAAGAGAGGTGTTGCGCATGCACAAAAGATGAATGCATACGCAAAAAACTTTGTTCGAATGCCCGCAATCCACAGCATTAAAATTCCTGCAATCAATATAAGAAGAGCTGTTCCAAGATCAGGTTGGCGGAGAATGAGCATAAAACTTAGACAGAGTATCACTAATGGTAGTGCATACGAATGATACAATGATATGATTTGATTTCGCTGCTCATAGAGATAATAACTTGTAAATGCGGGAAAGATACATTTGCTTATCTCTGAGGGTTGAAATTTAAAGAAAAAGAGGTTGATCCATCGCTGCCCTCCCATTCCTATATGACCTTTGATGAGCGTAAATCCAAGAAGACCGATAAGGAAAAAATAGGTAAAGTAACCAGATCGCATTAATGACCGATAATCAATGCATGATGTTATGATAAATAATCCAATTCCTACAAATGCGCCCCAACATTGTTTTTTGAAAAAGAGAGAATATGGTTGTGTCGAGGTGTATGTGGTGCTCAAGACGAAAAGAAGACCGATGCTCATGAGTGTGAGCATGCATACGACAAGTAACCAGTCGATAGTGCGCATATATGAACGAGAAAATTGATACATATTTTATGCTTCTTACAAAAGGGGTACTACTTATTTACTATCGACAGTCTATCATCTATGGAGATTTAGGAAACTGATGAGAAAGGTGATAAAAAAGGAGAAGTAAAAGAGCTCTGTCAAAAATGACGAGCTCTGAGAATTGTCGTGCTTGTTCGAGCGAAGGCGTTATCGATTGGACAGATCATACATTTTGAATTGCTGAGCATCTGTAGGCTTATACAATTCATATGGTTTTCCATAACGAACAAGTTTTTCTGAATGTTTCACTATTGCCGTAATTAAATCGCGAGATTCTTTTTCTAAGTTTTTGCCAATAAGTCTGATGTTATTATATGGGCTATGAGAGAGGCATTTACCAGTTGTAATGTTATGGTAACAGTTAGACAACAAATCCATATCTTTTTGCGCATACTTATTTTTCATAAGTGATTTTAAAGATTGCGTTATCTGCTCTAAATCAATACTTGGATCAGTGCTTAAGTTAGTAGCAATATGTTGTGCAAGTGCTAAGTGAGGATATTGATAGAGATTAAATTCTTTTTGTTGTTCTCCCTTTTCTTGTAAGTAGTCTTCAACTTCTTGTTGCAGAATATCGCTAAAGAAATCGCCAGCATTGCAGGCTATAATTGTGCTGAGTGAAAGTAGTGATAGTAGATAGCTATTTTTCATTTGATATCTTTCGGTCTATTAACGATATAGAGGTATTATTTTAAGATTGATAATTTATTGAACATAACCGCTATCTCCACGGCTTTCTAAGCTTGGATATGAAGATATTATTTATTGATATGTTAGAACGATAACCATGGACTTTATTATAACAATAATGTTTCACAATGAAAAATGGTATTGATGGGGCAATATTTATGAAAAGAAATTGCTTGCTATGCGCGGATAGCAGAGCTGTAAAGTACAGGGTATGCGGCAAGATTGCATTCTTGGTTGGGATATGCTACGAATTAAAAAAATATGTTATGTATTATTAACCCTTCATAAAAAGAGGTGTGTATGAAGTCACCTATCTGTAAAGTAGTTGGATTTGCAAGCTGGATCATTACAGCTATTGTAGCTGTTAGCATAGGGCTTACCCCACTCTTGGGCTATAATTTCTTGGCAAGCTTTATTGCTGGATACCCTAAGTTTATTATGCCTGCTTACTATATCGTAGGGATTGCAGGTGCATGGAGCTTGGCAATGTTCTTTAAGATGGTATCCATGGGTGGATGCTGCAGTGACAATTGTCACACCAAATAAGGAAAGCTGTCACGTAAGTCTCTTAAAGAGACTAATGACCTTTCTCGTTTTATCTTAGATTATGAGATAAAAAAGGACCTTTATATAAAATAAGGGTCCTTTTCTCTTTTTGAATGGGTTTTGCGAATCATATTTTGCCTTTTTTTTAAAAATGGGCTATTTTTGAACATATCCTATTAGATTTTTGATACAAATTTTGAGAGCAAGGATTTCACGATGCCAGTACCAAAACGTAAGCGTTCTAAGGCTAGACGCGATAAACGATTTGCAAATAAAGGAATGGAAGTTAAGTCATTTACTAAATGCGCTAACTGCGATACCGAAGTTATGCCACACCAAGCGTGCGGATTCTGCGGATTTTATAAGGGCGTTAAGGTAATGTCAGTTAAAATGGATCGCGTAATTAAACGTTTTGAGACTCGTAGTCTTCGTCAAAAACGTGCAGCGCAAGAAACAGCTCCATTGGCTGAAGAAGCAAGCTCCTCTCAAGAGTAATTAAATTGATAGACGGAATAAAAAAAGAAACGGTGACAAGCCGTTTCTTTTTTTTATTCCGTCTTTATCTTTTCAGACTTATATGGTAGTGTTTTCCTGTTATTACAGGACCGATTCACTTTATGAATATTGGAGATTTTACATGGTATTGCGTGAACTAGCGGACACCGCGTCATTAGTTGTACATTCTTGGTTATCATCTCTTGGTATAAAGAAAGATATAGATCTCGTAAAATTATTTAAATATGTAGCGCTCAGTATTCTTCTTGCAGGAATAGCAACTGCATCTTATTTTGCATATCAATTCTATGCATACCAACAAGAAAAGACGGCACATGCCTATTTTGCTCAATGTTGTGCAAAATATGAAGCTGCAAGCAAAACAATGAAAGAAGATGAGCTTGAAAAAGCAATCGCAATGTTTGAAGAAGGTGCTCAATCGTACGCACATACGGCATTGGCACCCTATTTCTTAGTATATCAATCAGAAGCATATCGTAAGCAAGGAAATAGTGGTAAAGGGTTAGCGGTATTGACCGATGCAATTAGTAAAATGTCGGATCAAGAACCATTAACCAATCTCTTTAAGATCAAGCAATCACTCCTTATGCTTGATAGTGCACAAGAGGATGCCCGTCAAATAGGTATTGCGCAGCTTGAATCTATTGTTCGTGATGAACGTGCTGCCTATCAAGATACTGCGGCATATTATTTAGGATCATATTACTGGTCAATCAACGAGACTGCGCATGCAATGCAAATATGGCAAGACATGACATTATCGCAACGCCAAGAAAAATTGGCTCCATCACCATGGGTACAAACAGTAAAGCCATTATTACAACATTTTTCAGCATAGAATAGATATTACGCATGAGTAATTTTGATACTTCAAACAAATCTGTACGCGTTCGCTTTGCTCCGTCACCAACGGGGCATTTGCATATTGGAGGGTTGCGAACTGCAATCTTTAATTGGTTATTTGCACGCCATAACAATGGTACATTTCTTCTTCGCATCGAAGATACCGATATTGAACGTTCAAAGCCCGAATATACCGCTTCAATCTTAGAATCTCTTGATTGGGCAGATATTCGTGCTGATGAGCCAATGGTTATTCAGACGCATAATATTGCTCACCATAAAGCAGTGATTGAGCAATTACTTAAAGCAGGAAAAGCCTACCGATGTGTCTGTACGCCACAAGATCTTGCGGATCGATGTGGATCAGCAGTCGGCGATGAATTCTTTATCAAGTATGATGAACATTGCCGTAATAAACAGATTGACGATTCTGTTGCGAGTGTTATTCGTTTTGCATTGCCTAAAGATATCGATCATATATCGTTTAATGATATCATTCGCGGTACTGTAACATTTCCTATCGAGCAATTTGATGACTTTGTAATTGCACGAACCGATGGCACTCCTATGTATAATTTTGTAGTTGTGGTCGATGATGCTGCAATGCGTATTACCCATGTAATTCGTGGCGAAGATCATATTTCCAATACGCCGAAACAGATTATGCTTTACCAAGCATGTGGATATACGGTACCGCAATTTGCTCATTTACCACTTATATTAGGGCCGAGCGGAGAACGTTTAAGTAAGCGTGACGCTGCGACTTCTGTAGGTGAATATAAAGCAGAAGGATTTTTGCCTGAAGCGTTGATCAATTATTTAGTTCGTCTTGGGTGGGCACATCATGATCAAGAGATTTTTACTCGTGAAGAACTGATCTCTCTCTTTTCATTAGACCATGTTTCAAAAAAGGGAGCAATTTTTGATATACAAAAGTTGCAATGGGTAAATAGTGTCTACATGAAATCATACTCTGCTGAAGAATTGTTGTCATACATAACTACAGCTATTGACACTCATTTTTTAAAGAGCGTATCTTCATGGAAGATCGAGCAGACTCATCAAGCAATTGTATTGTATCAAGGACGAACAAAAACGATACAAGAGCTTATAGCAGAAGTGCAATTATTGTATGCAGGACCATCATCATATAATCAAGCCGATGTTGTCACATGGTTGAACGATGCTGTTGTAGCAATGATACCAAAGCTCATTGAGCGATGTGACGCAATTGACTTTACCAATCATGATGACTTGGCGCAACAATTGAAAGCGTTTGCTAAAGAACAAGACATCAAGCTTACACAGATATTGCAGCCATTGCGTATAGCGCTTATAGGTAAAAGTGATGGGCCAGGCGTATTTGATATGATGAAGATCTTGGGTAAACAGACATGTATACGACGACTTGCTACTCTGCCTATCGTAATTGAAAAAATGCATGATATTCCTTAAAAAAAGAGGATGAAATGAAGATAGCAGTTGTATTTCCCGGATATTTAAGCCAATCAGTTGGCATGATCAAACAATTGTATGATGAGAGCAGAACAGTACAAGAATACTTTGAAGAGGCATCAAGTTGTCTTAACACTAATTTTGTAAAGATCTGCTTTGCCTCGTCCGATCAAGAAATAGCACGAATACAGAATGCATATCCAGCAGTATTTTTAGTAAGCAGTGCATTATATGCGGTCTTAAAAGAGAGTGCCATTGAACCAGCAATCCTATGTGGATATAATCAGGGAGACTTTTCAGCATTTCATGCAGCAAAAACAATATCTTTTCCTGATGGCATCTATCTGATCAATAAGTATGCGACACTCTATGCAGAATTTCTAAGCGAAAATGATATGGATGCAATACAGATAGAAGGCTTATCAAGTGAAATAGTTGAAGATATCTGTTTTAAAGCCTCTAACGAAGTAAGCAAAGTATTTACGGCTCTCTATGAAAATGAGACATCGGTTATTATTGCTGGTTATCGTGACGCAGTTACTCGAGCAAAAGATTTTGCTATCGCTCATGCAGATGTTAAAATTACGACTGTTCCGGTTGAGATTGGGCTCCATTCGGCAATTATGCAATCAGTTGTGGAGCAGTTTGCGCCCCATTTAGAGAAATCAGATTTTAAGAATGCGCAGGTCCCGGTAATCTCGAGTACATCAACGCAGATTATTACCGAAGGATCAGCAGTTAAAGAGACGATCAAAAATCATTTGCGACTTCCCGTAAATTGGACACGTATTCTTGAAGTGCTGAGCCTATATGATATGATTATTCAAGTTGGTCCAGGAACTGCTCTTGGCCATAGTATTAAAAAAATATACCCACAAAAATATGTGATAACCGTAAACAAACGCGCAGATTTTCAAGAACTTGAACAATTGATTGCGCAACACAAGGAATCGGTGTGATTGATACAGAAAAATTAGAAGTTCATAATAGAGTCATTGCAATCATTGCAGATAAGCTTAAAGTTGATAAGAGTACAATTTTAGAAACATCGACATTGCAGGATTTGGGCGCAGATTCATTGGATCTTGTTGATATCATTATGAAATTAGAAGATCAATTTGATATTCAGATTGATGATACACAAGCAGAAAAACTCAAGAATGTACAAGATTTGGTATCGTATGTTTATCAGCTCAAGAAGAGTGCGTAAGTAGTGAATGGTAAATTTTTTTTACTCGTATGCTTAGGATTAATAGTGCACAAAGCACACAGTGCTTTGTGTAGCGAACTTATACAAAGAATAATGCAACAATATACTGTTTCAGGATGCGCTGTCTCTATTGTGCGTTCTGGAGATATTGTATATGAAGAAGTATGCGGGAAAAAGAGCATTTATGATTCTCAACAGAACTCTATTGATGTACATACACTATTTCCCATTGCGTCATTAACAAAGCATTTCACGGCTATAGGTATTGGGATCCTTGTTGATCAAGGTCTTCTTAATTGGAGTGATCCTATTGTCAAGCACTATAAACAACTTCGCTTGTCTAATCAATATGCTCAAGAACATGTAACAATAGAGGCATGCCTTTCTATGGCAAGTGGTCTTGAGCGATCAGCAGTTATTGAAAATGAATGTGATGTGTTGTCAATATCAGAAATTGAAGCTATCGCATCGCAATTATCATTAGTCCATGATATTGGAACCACATTTTCATATCAGAATGTGCTTTACATGTGGCTTGCACTTGTAATTCAAGAAGTGACTAGCAAAACGTTGTTCGAATTTTTTAAAGAATATCTCTTTGATCCACTTGATATGCATCACACAATTATAACACATGACGAACTTTTACATACATCAAATAAGGTACAAGGACATCGTGTTGATGAATCTGGAGTGCGTGTTGTAATATATGAAAACTTAGACACTATTGCTGCAGCAGCGGGAATAAGTTTATCTATTCGTGATATGTCTCATTGGCTGCAGATGCTTACGCAGCGTGGTGAATATAAAGAAAAAGTTATCATAAGAGAGTCAACATTCAAAAAAATACTGACTCCTTTTGTAAAATTAGCGCCACAAGATTTTTTTGGTGATGAGTATCTTCGATTGCAAGAGATATATTTCCCAGGAAAAACAAAGTTAGAGTATGGATTTGGATTTTTTGTTCATGATTATTGTGACATGATTATTTATCATGCACCGGGGCATATTGATGGTATTTGTGCAGTGCTTGCATACTGTCCGGAACAAGATATGGGAATTGCGGTTTTAAGCAATATAGAAAGCGCTGCGTTTGTACACAAAATTTTATTTTCATTGTTGGATTATCAGAGCGATAATAAATAACATATATTGTATTTTATAACTTCCATAACAACAAGGTAGTATCTATGAAGCAATATTATGCAGTTATACTTGTGAGCAGTATTTTTGCAATGTATGCAAGTGAAGAAGCATCAGAATTTATTAATAATGTATCGAATCTTTTGCATAGATCTAGTAACGATCTTTCATTGCAAGAACAGCAAGTAACGCTATCAGAAATAGAAAATAGTTTATATAAGCTTGAAGCTATTGAAAAGTCCAACTTATCTAATACTGGGGAAGAGGTATTAAATCAAATTAAATCGGCTATTATTTTTAATAATTTAGCAAGATTGTATATGGAAAAAGCTAAAACAGTCTTGAATAATCTAAATATGTTATATGAGTCAACAGAAAGATTGCAACCGCTGAGTCTATATACAATAAATAATCGATTGAAGATATTGCATGCTATTAAAAAAAGGAACAGATTTGAATATATACTTGTGAAAGAACAAGATGAAAAGTGTGCTGCAGATGATCATTATGCGGTTGAATGTGCTAACAAGTCTCAAGCAGGTATTTTATATAATAAGCTTACGAAGATCTATACGGAAAGATCTAAGCAAGCATACAGAGAATCACCAGAAGAATCTAATGTAAATATAGTATCATTAAAAGGGATAGAAAACTGTTTGCGTGTGCTTGAAATGATTGAAGGTCGAAAAGCACTATTTAATACTTTTTCACAAGAATCGATCGATGTACAATTGAATAGCCTTATGGCAAGCACGCTATTTAACAGTTTTGCGCAGTCGTATATGACGATCGTTTCTAAAGAATTGGGGTCTGTAGTTAAAGATTGATAATAGCAATGATATTTTTTATGTGATGCAGGATATAAATATCTATAAAATAATATTCCAAGGAGTTATTCATGAAGTATTCTTTTATTATCTTACTTATAAGTGGTACTATTGCAATACATGCAAGCGAGGATGAGTCGATTGCTGCTAAATTAACGGTTCTGAATAAAGACGAATCGATGATTAAAGAAGAAGTTTTAGAATTATTTTGTGACGAAATATTTAATCTAGCTGATGAGGATAATAGGTCTAATGAAAAGTTAATGAGTTGTAAAGCTTTTTCACACTATAGCTTGTCAGAATTAAAAGATCATTTAATGCTACAGCAGTCTATAGCGGATTACTACAATAAAGATCACAAAGGTTATGTTGCTTGCTGCTTGTTTAATATATATGCGAAACTATATTTGGAAAAAGTTAAAAATGAGTATAGGCAAGATTTTAAAGATAAATCGGTTGATGTTCTATTATTAAAAGACGAATTACCTATGTTACAAAAGATTGCACATCATAAAAAGTTTGAAGAGAAATCGAAACACTCTATTAATGAGTATATAAATAGAGAAAAAGCTGCAAAACTACACTCAAAATATGTCAACTTATATATGATGGTTGCTGATAGTAAAATAGAACCTTATAACATACTTTTCAAAAGTAAAAAATAGATTTTTGATGCTATACAGAGCCTCAGCATGATCTGAGGCTTTTTGAAATCATAGTCATTGCTATCATTGCGCAATATATCTAGGCTGTATTGGTACTATAATCGATGCACTTGGCGCTGCTACGGAACCTGTATGATCTATTGGTATGAAATATACCTTCTAATACTTATATTACACGTGCTCATATATAATCGAGTATATATACGACTAATTCACGATATGCGAAAAAAGAATCAATGAATCAAATGATGCATATGGTAATTGCGATAATTTTTTTTGTGATTACTTTAGATATTCTAATAGCAGTGTTTCCTCAATTGTGCCATGAATATATCAATCATTTCTCATTCTTTAGAAAAATTTACGATAGAATAGTAGATTTTTTAACGAAAAATTAATAATGCACTAAGGAGGAAATCATAAACTTCTCCTTAGTGTAAAAAGCCTACATATTTAATACTTAATTCATCAACTAAATGAATAGTTGTTCTTCCGATAGAATATGTTCCCGTTTGTTTTGGAATAACAGTTGATTTTGTAGAATAGAACAGTGCTATAATAGTAGCAGTAAAAAGGAGAATTCTATTTTTCATGATAAACACCAAGATTCCTTTACTATTCATATGTTTGTTAAAAAGTATAACTTCCTTGTTTTATTTTTGCAAAATAGAGCTTTTTTGCTTCTTCGAAATTATCAAAATCTTTCATAAATCGATATAGACGATCAGGAATGCTTAAGCCGATTTGAATACGATCTAAACAATTAAAATACTCTTGTGCATCAAGTTCATTATCACATTGCTTAATTTGAGAAAAAATGTAAGAAATAATACCTTCGAGCCATGTAGCTGCTGTGACAGTTGAGTGCTTATTTGTTCTATTTGATGCATATTGTGAGTTATTTGATCATAGGAGATAAACTTATCGTTCATGCGCATATCTATTCTCCTATTATAAGATACGATGCAATGTTTGGGTGAAGTTTTTCTTTAAAGCATATTGCATGACAGTAGAAACTTTGGCTTTCTGGAAGATCGCTTTCTCGTTCTGAAGCAGATGAGATAATTATATCACAAGGATCATCATTTGTTGGAATAATAGATATGTTGCAGAAGCAACATACAGTATTAAAAGAGTCTTTGCTTATATTCATATAATTACTCTATCCATGTGTAAATATGCACCCATTCAACAGCTGGTAACAAAAATACTTCTTCTGGAGATACATTTCTGCTCCATATTGCCTCTTCAAAATCTTCTACTGTTTTTGTATCGATATTATAAGCATTAGTATGTGAGTATTCCCATGAAATATTAAATAGTGCAATAATATCATGGACCAATATTATTTTGTTGTAAGAAAGACCGTATATAATTACATCACAATCTTGATATTTCCAATACTTTTCATCTCTTCTTACTATAATCGTAGTCTCTAAAAAATGGGACTGAATTTTGTTAGTTAGTGCTGTAAGTAAATTATCACTTATATGAGACTCGATATTTACAATACATTTAATCATCATGCTTAATTTATTCATTTATGTGTTACTCTTCCGTCTAAACTTACGTTTAAATGACTATTATCACGTGTCATTCATCCAACTTGTTGTTTTCCTTGTTTTGAAAGTTAAACGTCCCATTCTATATGTTGACCTTTTGTTCTGCTTGTTCCTCTTGTCCAAATGTTTCCAAACCTATCAATATAGCCAACATCATTTCCGGGTAGAGGAACAGTAGGGGGTTCCTCTGTTCATGTCATTTTTTAGGCAGCACATATCGGAGTTTTCCTTTTGTAGGTAATCTATGTTTCTTAATCCAACTTTTCTTGGATTGCTTTTCCAGAGTTTTTTAATTGTTTGCTATTGGTCTGTGGTGATCCAGCAATCTTTTAAAGCTTCTTTCGTTTTAATAATTTTTTGATCGAGTTCTTGCTCTGTATAATAGACACCAGGATAATTTTTGAAATCATCTTCAAATTTTGAAAATCGTACTGCGACTACATTTAACTTAGAAAAATAATCATATTCTTCTTGAGATAATGAGTCGTAATCGATCTCTATGTTATAGCATTCGCCATATTGTTGACAAAAGCCCCAAGCATCTAATTCTTTTGATATATATTGATCAATGAGCCAATATAATATTCGTTTATCGTCTTTTTTTAGCATAGTCATGTTTTTAGTAAGGGACCTATCGTATCCTTAGTATATAAAAAGTGAGTAATTAAATTCTTAAATTGCTGCAATGCGATCATAGATTCGCTGTGCATCACCAGCTCCATGTTCTTCAATCCATTGTGCACAAGCACTCCACTCATCTTTCTCGTTGTGTAGCTCTTCAAACGATTCATCAAAACTCTTTGCAACTCTTTCGTAAAAAGCAGTGCGTTCTGTGATCTCCTTTTCTTGTTTCTTTCTACGATGATCGCGGATTAATGTAAAATGCTCCCAATCTTTTTTCACCTCTTCTTTTAAACGCTTTTGTGCATTGAAAGTCATTGCATCTTTAATTGCTTGATTACCATTGATGAATGCTTGTGTATTGAGGGTGATGTACGGATGATAGGGCAATTTATGAATTGCAGCCCAAAAGTTATCATACTCAAATAGCTCCCATGAAGCCATCAATGACGTTAGCTTAACATGAGACACATATCGATAATTCTTTGCATCACCATAGATCATATAATAGTCAGCGCGCGTACCTACGCTATTTGCGCTCGTGAGTAATTCAAGGGAATCATTGGTCTTTGCAACGGTCTTTTCGGTGAAGAGCAATTGTATCGCATTATAAAAATCATCAACTGACCAATCGGCACAATTTCGTGGATTGTTGATAATGTCTTGCGGAATCTTTTGTGCAGGCTTTGGTGCAGATGGCGGTGATGGAGGTGGAATATGGAAACCATACTGCTCATATACAACTGATCGTATGCCAAACTGTATGATGGGAGAATCCTCATCGTGTGCATGTATACCAAAATGTGGCTGTACTGAATGCATTCTATCACGTGGGTCATCGTGATCTTCTGGCCATGCAACAATCGAAGAATGTATGCTTACAAGTAACGAGAAAATGAGTGTAAAGGCGCGCTTCATTGATGCTTCATACTATAATTATTGTTCTTATCCATTTTTTACATAGCTTAATGTAATACATAATTCGTACGATGTCACGATGCTATAAATTGCACTATTCAATGTAAAAGAGAGCATCGTACAAAATAGTTGAGAGAAATAAATTGTTTCTTTAGACTAGCAGGTATCAGACTGCCATGAGTTGTACAAATTAAAAAGGTCATTAAAACCATATAACTGATTAGTTAAGATTAGTATTATGGAAAATAGAGTGCCCGATTACTTAAGGAGTGCGTAATGAAAAAGCAAATAATTCTCGTATCATCTCTTCTATTGATATGCACAGCAGGTATTCAGGCATTTGGCCCTCGAACTACCTTTATTGGAAGATCAGTAAGTCAAAATATTGTTCGTGATGAAGTAGGTTGGTTATCTCATATCAATATTCCTATTGAAGATTCGTGGAACTCGGCGCTTTGCATCGTTCCTGAATATAGTAGGTCAACAAAATCGGGACAATTAGCAGATTTCTTATTTGGTGGTAAAACATTTGCGTGTGAAGGTAGTTCAGTTACTAATCGTGCATCGCGATCAATTTTAGCTGATTACTTTGGTCTGCCGCGCGATTATCAAAGCAAAATACATGTTGCTCCGGTTATTACCAATTTTGTTATGGCATTTAACTGGTATTTTGCATTTAATACATGTTGGATTGAGAATATTTTTGTGCGATTACAATTGCCTGTTGTACATGCAAAATGGGATCTTAATATCTGTGAAAACGTACAAAATAGTGGGACCGCTTTCTTTCCTGCAGGGTATATGAGTAATGCTCGTATTGATAGAAGTGCATTGCCTACAACATTTAATCGCGCAATGGAAGGAACAATGACATTTGGTGATATGCATCTTCCTCTTGCATCGGGTAGAATATTTGGTGGTAGACAAAATGAAGTACTTTGCGGTGATTTACAGTTTATGATTGGGTGGAATCCGTTTATGTCAGATTGGTATCATGCGGGTGCTGCATTGCGCGTAGTTGCGCCAACAGGGAATCGTCCGAATGGAGAGTTCTTGTTTGATGTTATTTCAGGCAATGGTAAATTCTGGGAAGTGGGTGCACTTGTAACGAGTCATATAGACCTCTGGTCATCATGCGATGAAATTCATAAAGTTGCATGCTATGCTGATGCAAATATTACTCATCTATTTGCCACACATCAATATCGCTCATATGATCTGAAAAATAATGGTAATGGTAGCCGTTATATGTTGCTCGAGAATGTTGGATCTCCGTCACAAAATCTCTTTATTGATGGTGCAGGAACTACCGCTGTTGCAAATCAATACCAAGGATTTTTGCTCCCTGCTATTAATGCAACAACATTACGATCCCGTATAGCTATTTCAGTGCAGACAGACGTGCTCTTTAATTTGAGTTATTTCCATGCATGTGGATTAGAAGTTGATTTCGGATACAATTTCTGGCTTCGTAGTGCTGAAAAATTGATCTGTCGCGAATCGCTTTATCATAGTGCATGTGGTAGATATACCATAAAAGGAGATGCGCAAGTATATGGGTTTGATAGTAACAATAATGCAGTTCCATTAAGTGCTTCTCAGCATAATGCAACAATATATGGTGGACAATCAAATGGAAATAGTTCTTATACCAATGAGAACGCAGATAACCCAGCGTTAGCATTTAATAATACCGAACAATTGCTGCAGCTCAATGCGGCTGATAGTGCATCACTCATGATTGCACAGACGCCGATCAATACATCGCATCCTGCTATATTACTCCAAGATTCCGATATTAACGAATCATCTGCATTGATGAATCGATCACATACGCATAAAATCTATGGATATATTGGTGGATCATGGGATATTGATGATTGTGCAAGTGCTTATTTAGGTGTTGGTGGTGCAGTAGAGCTTGCACATTTATCACCATGTGGTAATAATGGACATGGTCAATTTAGCATTTGGTTTAGACTTGGTCTTGCCATATAACATATGATCGGAAATAGTAAAAAAGATATGGGGCATAGGTGAGATACTATGCCCCTCAATTTTTAATGATATGCAACAGGTAATGATCCTGTAGCTTGATAGTCTCCTGCTATAATACCAGCAGCAGCTTCTTGCGACTCATGTGTATCTTCATACGCAATGATAATGTCATCGGCAATATCTTGAATATATGTAAGTGCATAGGGGCTGCCAAATAGAATAAGTGATATGTTAGTATGTCTATCTTTTAATTTTTGCATAAGAGAAATCGTTGACGATGTAATGCCATATCCATAATCTCTATCAGTGATAGCGATACCAAAATTATTTGCGCGCATGCGTTGCATTCCGTGAAGAGCAATAATAATTTGTTGCGTATCCGTTGTTTGTGCAAGAAGTGCTTCAACCTGATCGGAGGTTGCTACTTGAGGCAGAGAAAGATGTTTTACGTTGAAGGACTCTTTAAGAGCATTCACAAAGAATGATTCTTCTTTTCCAATACTTACTACAACCATATATTCTTGATGATTGTGAGGGTAGGAAATATTCTCTCCTACACGAGTAAGTGCATAGCGATAGATATCTCTATTGAGTTGCTTAAGAGTATCATTATTACAATCGAATACGTAATGAGATTCTTGATTGGTAGATGCAATATATTTCATTTTCAAACGCAACATCTTCTCAACTTTAGTATCAATATCTTTTTCTGAAATAGTGCCATTGCAAAGAGCATCTTTGATAGCTTGTATAGCAATAGGAACATTGCAAGGACAGAGCAATAGATCGTTTCCTGCTTGTAATGATTTGACAGCAATAGCTCCGTCATCATATGAATCAGTAAGTGCTTTCATGCCTAAACCATCGGTAATAACAATGCCGGAAAATTTCAAATCATTGATAAGAGTATCATGAATGATTTTTCGAGAAAAAGTTGCAGGAAGTTTTTTATCTAATGCTGGAATAAAGAGATGACCAAGCATAATCATATCAACATTCGCAGCAACTGCTTCTTTAAATGGAATGAGTTCTACATTGTCGATACGTTCTTTTGTATGGTCGATGATCGGAAGATTGTAATGAGAGTCTTGGCTCGTATCACCATGTCCAGGATAATGTTTTGCACATGTAGCAACGCCTTCGTCATGAATGCCTCGTATTAATTCCACAACTTTGTATGATACACGTTGAGGGTTTTGACCAAATGATCGATCACCAATGACAGGATTTTTAGGATTTGTATTTAGATCGCCTACTGGTGCAAGAATACCATGACAACCAACAGCTTTACTTCGTCTGCCAAGTTCACGACCAACTTGATAGATGAGATGATTGTAATGATCGGGTAACGCACCGAGTGTTAGAGGTCGTGGAAGTGCGGGTACTTTGTCAGGATTTAAACGAGGCATCCCCGGTTCAAGGTCTTGTAATACGAGAAGCGGCTCACGAGTCTTTTGTTGGAAGTCAGAAATCATACGCTGCTGATCTTCAGGGTTGTTAATTCCCATGACAATAATGCCACCAATATGATAGTTGCAAATGAGATGATCAATATATTCTTTATTCATTGTATATGGTGATCTTTGCATAAGTGTTTCGTTAAGAGCAGGACTACTTACGACTGCAACGATAATTAACTGTCCTACTTTTTCATCGAGTGTCATGTTTTTTATCTTTTTTGTTATGATTTCATGACAATTGCATGATATAGTAAAGAGCAATAACCATGAAAAAGTGTAATATATTACAGCATTATCCATTGCGGATTCCTTTTTATAAGGTGATTATGACAATACTAATACATCTATCTTACATGATGATACTGCTATCAGTGAGTACTATGTTATCAAGCCCTATTTCAGTCGGAAATCATAGAATCATGGGTGATGAATGGATCAACAAACATGGTGATCAAACAATTTATGTCAAACAATTGAAGGTTGTTGATCAGAAGAAGTATGGAGGTAGAGCATCATGTGGGTATCATGCGCTCTCTAATGCAGAGCATATTATGGAAGCTCTTGAGGATAATACGTATGAATTACATAAGAATTTGTATGATACAAAGAAGATTGTGGCCCAATTTGGTAAAGAAGGAATATGGAGATATGCAGTTCGTTGTGTAAGAGCAGCAATGGGTGAATGGGATGATGGTGACTGGGTTGAAATGGAAGAGATTCGAGAAATAATCGATACAAAGTATAATGGTAAAATATCAATATATGCAGATCCAAATGAAATCAGTAACTCAGGAGAATCTCACCCATATTATAATATCAATGACGTAAAAGCGAACGCTCATACTAATAACTATGTGCATGCTTTTATACTAGGATCAATGTCTAATGGGATATCCAGTACCAGCAAGTGGAGTAAAAAAGATTACTTAAATAGCGGTCATTGGATTAGCGCAGTGCTACATATTATTGATGAAAAAACATGTGAACTATTTATTATGGATTCGCTAGGAAAGAAAGAACAACATACTCATCCAGCAGTGCAACAACTATTACGAGAATTATTTGGTGAAGTTACGAATATTACTTCTGTTGCAGAAGAATTTGATCTGTCGAAAAGAGTAGATAAAAATAAAGAGAATGAAAAAGATCATAATCAATCTCACAGAATATCATATACTGCAATACTAAAAAAATCGTTATTCTGTGTAGTGGGGGCAATAGGTATGTATTTTGTAGCATCCAGTTTTTTACCAGAAGAGTCTGATCGAGAAGAATATGAAATGCACTAACAGGATATACATTTATGTTCTGGGTGGAAGAATGACCGTATCGATAAGATGAATGATGCCATTTGATGCTTCTATGTCTGCTTTAATAATGGATGCTTGAAAGTAGTGAAATGTGTCATTAAAAAAATCCAGCTTTACGGGAATGCCTTCTACGGTTTTGAGATACTCTTGTTTAGCAAATTGATGTGATGGAATGATTCCTGGAACAATATGAAGTGCAACCATCTGTTCGAGTAGTGATGGTTTTTTTAGGATATGTTCAAACACAAGTTCTGATATCTTTTCAAATGCACTATCTACTGGCGCAAAGAGAGTAAAGGGACCGGCATACTCGAGTGTATCTTGCAATTGTGCTTGGGTAATTGCTTGAATGAATTTCGTAAGCATCTCTGTGCGCTGTGCAGCGACCATGATATTTTCGTTTATCATTGCTGTCCTTTTTTACAATAGAGCATTCTTTTTTTGATTACATACTAATCAGAGCACTTCTCTAAATGCAATGAATTTAATGATGACAAGTAATTACAGCCTGTTTATTTTGCATAGTCTAAAAAAGCACTATTTATCAGAAACCCAATAGAATAAGCGTATTCGTTTATGCAAATCGCTTAATCGTATTGATATAATATTGAGCGCCAGGTTTGACCGGTCCACGAGCAAGTGTAGTGCGATCAACCGATATCAATCCATATGTTCGCTGATATGTTCCCCATGAATAGTTATCCATGAATGACCAGGTAATATATCCACGTACGTCATGACCGTCCTCTATCGCTAATGAGAGAGCATATAAATACCGCTGAAAGAATAACTGACGAATTGATTCATCGGCAGTTGAGATGCCATTCTCAGTAACATAGATTGGAATGTTGAGTGGTTTTGCTACACGATCAGATAGCTGTCTGATTGCTCGATAAAATCCTTCTGCATAGACGGAATACTTTGCGTTGTCTACGGGAATCTCTCGTGAGCTACGAATAATTTTACCATGTTTGAGTGTGCCATGTGAGTAATAATTAAGACCAACGAAATCGAGAGAATGTTGTGCACGCGGATTAAATGGACGGGATTCTTTTACTTTTGATGGAATATGTACGCTAAAATACCCTGTAGTGAAGAACCGGTACGTTGGTTCGTCGACTAGTTTCTTACCAAAATAGCTTTTGATATGATCATGTATAGCTAATGGATGATGAGAATCGAGTTGGAAAATATTCTTTAAGATACCAATGCGAGCAGATTGTCCACCAGGCATCTGTTTGAGTGCGTGATAGACTTCAACGTGAGTTTCTAATAAATTACCCATGAGATGAACCGCTTTTTCAATATTATTTTTTCTTCCCCAATTATACGGAGGAACGGGATGGCTATTATCAAGATAGCGATGTGCTGCGGTCGAACATGCAGAGTTAAAGGTGAACCATAAGTGCACATATTCATGAAGCTCAGCAAATACGCGTTGGCAGAACTCTACAAAGTATTTGGTATTAGCTTTATTCTCAAAACTTCCGTTATTGAAAAACCAAAGCGGTTCTACGTAATGGTGAAGGGTGATAACAGGGCGTATGCCATGAGCAACCATTTCACGACAAACATCTTTATAATGATCTAATACTACTTGATCAAAGACACCTTGTTCTGGCTCTACTTTGCTCCAATCGAGAGAGAAGCGATGTGTATTGAGTCCGAGTTGTTGCATGAGTGCAATATCTTCTTTGTAGCGGGTCCAATGATCGCATGCAATACCCGTCTTTTCTTTTACATGAGGGTTGCCAAATTGATCGCAGCTATTTTCCCACGCCGTCCAGGAGTTGTTTCCTGCATTTCCTTCAACTTGCTGACTCGATGTTGCACTGCCCCATAAAAAATTTGCAGGAAAGTGTAGATTGTTTGTATCTATCTTTTTCCAATTCCAATGATGTCCACGTTTTTTAGAATGATGACGTGCATGTATATCGGTTGGAACTATTCCTATCGATAGTGTTAGTATGGATGCAAAAAGCATCGATAATTTTCTATTCATGTTGTTCCTCCATTTCCCTTAAATCTTATATCATCTGTAGATTATCGAGCGCACGTAAAAATCGTACATAATAATGGTCGTCACTCTTTGCTCTCATAGACCTACCATTATCAACTACTTCGCAGATGCCGTAACAACGATTATCTTCTCTAGGGGCATATTTTACTTGTGGAGTTTGCCATTCATAATTGTTAACTAATGTCCATGTTAAGTATCCACGTACATCATAGCCATCTTCAATTGCGCGAAGTAGCGCATAGAGATAACCTTGATAAAATCTATTTCGTTTTTCCATATCTTCAGGACTATCAGATAGACCAATACCATTCTCAGTAATGTATATTGGAATCCCATTAGGTTCAGCGATGTTTGTAGATATTTCAACAATTGCGCGATAGAGTCCTTGTGGATATATGCGATAGTTTTGATTTGCTGTTGTAAGTGCAGGATCAGTCTCAAGAAGCATCTCTTTTTTATGCATATATCGATTTGAGTAATAATTTAATCCAATAAAATCGAGATATCGGCCTGATTGATCTCTGAAAAAAGTATATATAGTATTATTGAGCATGTTACTGATTAGAGCGCAACAAGTGCGCGAAATGAGAATATCTCTTTGTTGTTGTTTTGTCTTTTGCGCAGGATCAATTTGATAAATATTTTTTAAGAGGCCAATGACTGGTTCTTCTATATCGCTAAAGTAATGCGCATGAACTCTCTTCATTGCTTTATACATGAGCGCATGCACTTCCATCATATTGTGAATGATACGTGTTGCATATAGAAGACCAATCTTTTTTTCTTTTTGTTTGCGCAAGGCAGATTGAGGTAAATCACCAGTGAGATAGGTCTTAAATGCATATGCTTCAGGCGAATTATATGTTACCCATAATGGAGGTCTATCTGTTAGTTGTTCTAACGCATGACATACTGCTTCATCTTCACAGACTGCATTCATAATGTGTTCATATACTGTTGTGCAATAGTTTACAAAATAAGGATAATTTTTTGCACATTCAAATCCGCCACAATCAATAAACCAACATGGATCAGTATAATGATGGAAGCAAACAACGGGCGTCATATTTTTTTTGATCATATAGATAAAGATATCTGCGTAATGATCGAGTGCATCCTGATCATAGGTTGTTGCATCTTCAGGTTGTACCAATGACCATTCTATTGAGAATCGAAGTGCATTCATCTTGAGTGAATTGTGCGCATAATCGATATAATTTTTATAATTATTCCACCAATCAGTGGTATAACCATTCTCTTGCGTTGGCTGCATTAAACCTTCTTGCTGTGCAAAGCGAGCGTAACTGCAACAGGTAGGAGTACATTGTTGACTTGTCTGATGCTCAGATGTAGAAGCGCCAAATATAAAATTTTCTGGAATTTGGATTCGAGATGCTAGTTCTTCAGGAGTATATCTCTCTATCACAATCTCTTCTATAGGATTTGATGTACAGAGAGTCTGGGTTGTTGAGACAATGAGTTTTCCAGCAGTACAAAGGTTATGCCATGTATCTTCAAACCAGTTAGATGCTGATAGGGTGGCAGAGAGAAAGAGTGCAAAAAAGGGGTAATAATAGTTCACCATAATAAAGTTCCTTTTTTAGAGAAATGCCATTACAAATCCATATGTAATGAGCATAAACTCCTCAAGAATAAAGACAACCGGGTTGAGGGTGCCTTTATTCTTGAGGAAAATTTCTGGCGAATTATTACCCCATTAAGAAGTTGATATGGTAAAAATAGGTATTAAACATTGAATTTAATATGCACAATGTCGCCATCTTTTACGAGATAATCCTGACCTTCAGTTCTCATTTTGCCTTGTTCTTTGACTTTTGCGATAGAACCCAAAGTAAAGAGATCTTGCGCATTAAAGACTTCTGCGCAGATAAACCCTCGCTCGAGATCGGAATGAATCTCGCCAGCGGCTTTCCGAATAGTGGTATTCTTTTTGATCGGCCATGCATGAATCTCTTGCGGTCCACACGTGAAAAAGGTGATAAGGCCAAGATGCTCATAGGTCTTTCTGATAATGATATCAAGACTCCGTTCTTTGAGACCAATCATACCCATCATTTCAAGAGCATCGGCATCTTCAAGTTGCGAAAGCTCTTGCTCAATCTTTGCAGAGACAGGAATAACCATCTCTCTACCGAATGTAGTAACAAGTGATTGGTAATGCTTATTATCTTGATATGAATCTATCTCATTTTCTGCAATGTTAGCGATAATAAGAATGTTTTTTGTAGAGATAAGAGAGATTGTCTTTACGGAACTTTCAGCAAGATATGTGCGCGCTTGTGCTACTTGTTCATTGCCAAGAGAACGTTTAATATTTTCAAGTAATATCATCTCTTGTTCTAGTTCTTTTCGCTCAAGTGGGGATGAAGCTTTTTTGATATAACTAGGAAGTCGCTCGATACGCTTATCAATAGACTCTAAATCTTTCAAAATAAGCTCTGATTGAATAATAGCAAAATCATCGAGAGGATTAATCTGTTCTTGCGTAGAGATAACATTAGGATTTTCAAAGCATCGTAGCACATGCAGAATAAGATCGACTTCTCGAATATGACTTAAAAACTGATTGCCAAGACCTTCTCCTGATGCAGCTCCTTTTACCAATCCAGCAATATCAACAAATGTGACAGTAGCAGGAATAATCTTTTGAGACTGGTAGAGTCTCTTTAATTGTTCAGCGCGCTGATCGGGAACGTTAGTAATAGCAACATGAGGATCAATTGTACAAAACGGATAGTTTTCCGCGGGTATACTTGACTTAGTAAGCGCGTTAAACAATGTTGATTTACCTACGTTGGGAAGGCCTACAAGGCCAGCTTGTATACTCATAGTCTTTTAGTCCATACATAATTAAGAGTTAAGCATTATTCTTTTAGTGTGCGCAAAAAAGCGATTTTATTCAATGCCGAGTTCGTTAAAGATTTCCTGCCATCGAGAGGGATTATTCCAGACCTTCGAAACATCCATATAAAAATTACGAATGTTTGGAATATTTCAAACATTCAAAAGGATATGCTTCTGTGCGAATATTGAGATTTCGTAATGCTCCTGCTATAGTACAACTTTCTCCGAGGCTTATAATTTTTGTGGTGAATAATAATGAAGTGTGTATCAGTAGTAATATTATAGAGATATTTATTATGCGTTGACTCATTACTAAGTTCCTCTAAATAATGATGAGGATTAGATTTCTTTTAGATAGTGACACAATGTATGATTCATAAGAATATTATCTTAGTAATCTAAAAAAAGGAGAGAGGTATGTATTGCGGATCATTTTATTATGTAATGGGGTCTGTTGACATTAACATAGGATAGAATAGGCTACAGGAATATAAAGAAGGTTTTTCGTTGTCGGAGTAACGTATGAAGCAATTGATTCATGTATTGTCTATTGCAATAGCTATTATTCTTACCGTATGTATTCCAAATGTATGTTATAGCTCAGAATGTACACCACATGCATCTACTATGGGTGAATCAGTATGGGTGCAACTTGCACGAACGCTATCAGTGAGCAGTGCGGATAAATTGATATATCAATCGGATGTTCCGTATACTATTACAGCTCCTGGCGCATACGGTGTTGGTGAGAATTTGACGAATGAGGGATCGAGTCCAGTAATTAATATTACTGGTAGCGCGGGAGGCGGTGGTGTTATTCTCGATTTACATAATCATAGTATTGTAGCAAGTGTTGATGCAACAACGGCTATACAAGCAAGTAGTATTAGTAATGCAGTGCAAGTGGTAAATGGTATTATCGATGGATTTCCTATCGGAACTTCTTCGTGTCGTATTATTCGAGATATGATGTTTGTAAACTGTACCACAGGTATTAGTAATGGATATTTAATAGTAAGATCAGATGGGTATAGTTGTGGAACATTCTTTATAGTAACATCATCAGCAGGAGCAGGATTTGCTGGATGGCTTCGCGGTTGCAAAATATTTAGTAGCACAACATCTGCAATAACGATACAGAGTACACAAGGCATAACGATTGATAGTTGTTTAATTGCAGGAGGTGCTGGTATTAATATTATCAATGAGTCGAGTGGGTGTACAATTCGTTCATGTGTAATCGAAAATATGGTAGGTAATGCTATAACAGTTGCTTCAGGATATTCGCATGCAATAGTAGATTGTCTATTAACTGGAGGTGTTAATGGTATTGTAATTAATAATACTGCGACTATTAATCCTGCAAATCCGCTTATAAGAGATTGCATTGTTAGTCACTATTCTGATACTGGTATTTCTATAAATTCAGCTATTACAACGGGCAGTATTACCGGTTGTACAATTAGTGATACAAATATTGGTATTAGTGCAAATAGTAGCGTTGCTGTCTATAACAATTATCTTTCTAATATAACAACGACAACATTTGCAGGAGTGAGTCCTGCGCAAGCAACGAGAGCACAAGTGGCTGCAGATCAGGCAAACTTTTGGTTTAATGTAGTTGATTGAGGCATAGGAGTTAGTAATAATGATTATACCAGTATGGCTATTCATATCATCTATGGCAGTAAATTTTGCATATGGAAGTTGTACACCGTTACAAGGATTAACAGGAAGTAGTATCTGGAAATTAGCTGATGATATTTTAAGTGTGAATGGTGCTAATACAATAATCTATCAGGCGGATGTTCCTTATACAATTCCCGCACCAGGTGCGTATGCTGTTGGACAAAACTTAGTGAGTACTAGTACAATACCAATAATTACTAATAACTTTCCAAATGTTGTTATTGATTTAAAGAATCATACGCTTTTAGCTGGGGGTAGTAATGCTACTGCAATTTCATTGGGATCTAATAGTAATACTGCAATACGTAATGGATGGATATTGGATTTTGCTCCTGGTATAGCGGTAAATGGATCACAAGGATTGTCAATTGAAAATATTACTTTTTCACTATCATCAGTGCTTAGTATTTTAGCAACTAATGCTTCGAACATAGAGATATATGATTCAACGATATGTGGAATTAACTTTAATAATGTAGAGAGTGTGATTATGGAAGATTGTGATATATATGCTGTTGGGGCTAACTCTACTATTTTGATTGCTAATAGCTCATATGTCGCAATACGGAATTTTGTATCGTACTCAGGTACGTATATTTTTTCAAATGTTACTGATAGTATAATGGATCATGGAACATATTATGGGAGGCCTGGATCTGTAATGGCTTCATTTACCAATTGTTCCCACAATATTATATCAAATATTATTCGTAAGGATGCAGCGCAGCTTGCTATTATAGCAGGAACATCATGGGGAAATACGTTCGATAATAATATAATGCAGAATCTTTCGACTCCCGGAGTTTCCATAGGTACAGGAGCTGTGGGAACGCGAATTTTATCCTGTCTATTGCAATCAATATCAGCAGGTGCTACAGGGATCTTTAATAATGGTATCGATACAGAGGTATATAATACTATGTTTAGAACTGTTCCTACCGGCGCAGTTGGAGGTACGCCACTTGTAGGCGGTCTTGTCATTACTGGAACAAATGTATCAACTAATAATGCAAATTATTGGCAAGATCTCTTTGTCTAGCTATGCAAGAATAAAGAGCAACACGTATTTATTGTAAATGTTTTGTTCTTTAAAATATGATCTAGCAATTATTGTATGCCATTGCAGATTTATTATTTTTCATCCATTGATAATCCGTTGACATTAAAATAGGACTCAATAGGATACAGGAATACAAAGAAGATTTTTTATTGTGTGGAGTTACTATATGTGTATGAGACAATTGAGTCGTATATCGTCTATTCTGATAGCTACTATTCTTACTCTATTCATGCAAAACTCATGTTATAGCTCGGCGTGTACACCACATGCATCTACTATTGGCGAATCAACATGGGTACAGCTTGCACGAACACTATCAGTAAGCAGTGCAGACAAGGTGATATATCAATCCGATATTCCATATACGATTACAGCTCCTGGCGCGTATGGTGTTGGTGAGAATTTGACGAATGTAGGATCGAGTCCAGTAATTACAATTGCAAGTGGTGCGGGAGGCAGTGGGGTTATTCTCGATTTACATAATCACAGCATTGTAGCAAGTGTTGGTGCAACAACTGCCATACAGACAAATACGACTAATAATGCAGTTCGGGTGGTAAATGGTATTATTGATGGATTTCCTACGGGAACCTCTCAGTGTCGTATTATTCGAGATATGACGTTTGTAAACTGTACCACAGGTATTAGCGATGGATATTTAATAGTAAGATCAGATGGGTATAGTTGTGGAACATTCTTTATAGTAACCTCATTAAGAGGAGGATGGCTTCGCGGTTGCAAAATATTTAGTAGTACAACATCTGCAATAACGATGCAAAGTTCATCTGGTCTAACAATCGATAAATGCATAATTGCAGGGGGGGCTGGCATTAATATTATCACTGAATCTGATGGATGTGTAATTCGATCATGTACTATTGAGAATATGATAGGAAATGCCGTAACAATTGCTTCGGGATATTCACATGCAATAGTGGATTGTCTATTAACTGGAGGTGTTAATGGTATTGTGATTAATAATACTGCTACTGGTAATCCTGCAACTCCTGTTATACGAGATTGTATTATTAGTCATTATTCTGGTACTGGTATTTCTATAGATTCAGCAATTACAACAGGCAGTATTAGCGGTTGTACAATTAGTGATACAAATATTGGCATTAGTGCAAATAGCAGTATTGCTCTTTACAATAATTATCTTTCTAATATAACAACGACAACATTTGTAGGAGTGAATCCTGCAAAGGCGATCAAAATGCAAGTGGTTGCAAATCAAGCAAATTTTTGGACGAATGTAGTCGATTAAGTGGGGAGGAGTTGGTAATGATAATTATGCTCGTATGGTTACTCATATCATCTATGGCAGTAAATCTTTCATATGGAAGTTGTACACCGTTGCAAGGATTAACAGGAAGTAGTGTTTGGAAATTGGCAGATGATATTTTAAGCTCAAATGGTGCTAATACAGTAATTTATCAGAAAGATGTTCCCTATACAATTCCTGAACCAGGAGCATATGCTGTTGGACAAAACTTAGTGAGCACTAGTTCGATACCAATAATTACCAACAATTTTCCAGATGTTGTTATTGATTTAAAGAATCATACGCTTTTAGCTGGGGGTAGTAATGCTACTGCAATTTCATTGGGATCCGATAGCAATACTACAATACGTAATGGATGGATATTGAACTTTGCTTCTGGTATAGCGGTAAATGGAGCGCAAGGATTGTCAATTGAAAATATTACTTTTTCACTCTCATCAGTGCTCAGTATTTTAGCAACTAATGCATCGAACATAGAAATATATGATTCAACGATATGTGGAATTAACTTTAATAATATAGAGAGTGTGATTATGAGAGATTGTGATATATATTCTCTCGCTTTTACCTCCACGATTTTGATTACTAATAGCTCATATGTTGCGATAGAGGACTTCGTTTCGTATTCAGGCACGTATATCTTTATGAATGTAACTGATAGCATAATGAATCACGGAACATATTATGGGAGGCCTGGATCTGTAATGGCTTTATTTACCAATTGTTCCCATAATATTATATCAAATATTATTCGTAAGGATGCAGCTCAACTTGCTATTATAGAAGGAACATCATTGGGAAATACGTTCGATAATAATATAATGCAGAATCTTTCGACTCCCGGAATTTCCATAGGTACAGGAGCAGTGGGAACGCGAATTTTATCCTGTCTATTGCAATCAATATCAACAGGTACTACAGGGATCTTTAATAATGGTATCGATACAGAGGTATATAATACTATGTTTAGAACTGTGCCTGCCGGCGCAGTTGGAGGTACGCCACTTGTAGGAGGTCTTGTCATTACTGGAACAAATGTATCAAATAATAATGCGAATTATTGGCAAAATCTCTATGTCTAATTATGCAAAGGAATGATAGTGAATAAGGGTGGATTTTCGTGGAGAAGATTTTTAGGGTTGTCTCGATTGAAAGCAGCAATTTCTCGCAAAATAGGAGTTCCTTTGACGCGATCAGGAAGAGAGAGGAAATTAGGAGTGCTTATAATGCGATTCTTTACATGGTTAGCAAATAAAGTTCGAGACTTGTTTACGCATTAAAATCTAAATTTTCCCAATCTGGATCGAGAAGCATGAGATAATTTTTTGTGCCTTGTGGTTGCGCAAGCACTTTTACAACACACTGATCCCATAATAATGCAGTTTCTGGATTGATGATGGTGCCATCTTCAGAGCATTGCATATCATTAAGAAGTGATCGAACATTAGTTGATGAGCTTCCTCTGAAAAAATATTGCATGTACTTATAGGCAAAGTCAAACGCTTGCTTGGAAGTCATAAGATCACTCTCTTTTACAAGATCCTTCCATTCTTCCCAAATGGCTTGGTCTGCAGTACAACCATCTATCAAAAATTGCATTCCACTTAAAAGAGTTACAATGCTATCCGATGATGTTCGTTTGAAATATATCTCTAAAAGTTCGTGCATTGCGTTAAATGCTTGAAGAGTATTGAGTTTTATGTCGATCATACTCAGTTCCATTTTTTAAATAGAGAAAAGAATTGTATACATATAATTTGATACAAGATTTTATGAATTGTCAATTATGTCCGCCTCTGATTGATGCGTTTCGAAACAGAGAAATTGAGTTTTGGGTGTCACACGCACATATGCAACTGTTGATCTCTTGCCTTTATAGCAGAAACAATAATTATGGTTTTAAAATTTGAAGATAATTCTTAGTGCCTAGTGGTTGTGCCAGTACTTTTGCAACGCATTGATCCCACAATAGTGCAGTCTCTGGATTAATGATGGTGCCATCTTCAGAGCGTTGCATATCATTGAAGAGTAATTGAACATTAGTTGATGAGCTTTCGTCGAAAAAATACTTCATGTACCTATATGCAAAATCAAACGCTTGCATGGAAGTCATTGGATCGTTGTTTTTCACGAGAGCTTCCCAATCTTCCCAGATAACTTGATCGAATGTACAGCCATCCACTAAAAATTGCATTCCACTTAAAAGAGTTGCAATGCTATCTGAGGATGTTCGTTTGAAATATATTTCTAGAAGTTCACGCATAGCATTAAATGCTTGAAGAATATTGAGTTGGGTATTCGTAGTTTTCATATTAATCATGGTTTTAAGATCTGAAGATAATTCTTTGTGCCTATCGGTTGCGCAAGCACTTTTGCAACACATTGATCCCACAATAGCGCAGTCTCTGGATTGATGATGATGCCATCTTTAGAACGTTGCATATCATTGAGGAGTAATTGAACATTAGTCGATATTCTACCTTTGAAAAAGCGCTCTATAAATGTATACGCGAAATCAAACGCTTGCATAGGAATCATTGGATCATAGTCTTTTACAAGAGCTTTCCAATCTTCCCAGATAGCTTGATCGAATGTATAACCATCTACTAAAAAATCCATTCCACTTAAAAGGGTTGCAATGCTATCAGAGGATGTTTTTTTGAAATATATCTCTAAAAGCTCATACATGGCATTAAATGCTTGAAGAGTGTTGAGTCGAGTATTATTGTTTGTTTTCATTTTGTTATCTCGATTAATCGGCTAAAGCCTGATATAGAATTATACTCATGTGGAATATCATTAATACCTGCATTTCTAATTACACCATTTCTAACATAGGCCCAAAGCTGTTTGCCATTTTCTAACGTTTTGGCATAGCATGAAGATCCATGCTTATTTGGACCAAAATAGTTTTTGATATCGGAAGCAAGTTTAAGAAGTAGATCTCTATTCTCTGGTGTATCTATCATATGTCCAGGCCTATCATCAAATATATGAGGCGCATCAGCTTCTCTGATTTTAATCTCTTCTGGATTCTTATTGTTAGGATCGATACTTTCTTGCTCATTAGGTTTATCCTCATCATCTTCAGGATCCTCGGGAGGCAATTCGCTGCCACCATCACTGATAGGTTCATCGGGTTCAACATTTTGAGGAGGTTGATTTTTCGGTTTTTGACTATCAATTTCATGAGTGTGGAGTTGTTGTTCGGAAACAGGTGCGTGATAGATAATTGCTGGACATAGCTGCTCAGATGATGCAGCTGCATCATTGAATTGATCAATGTGAGTTGGCTTTGGTTGCTCAAATAATTTACACAAACGATAGATAAATATTCCCGTTGCAGCAGTGATTACAAGAGCGGGAACAACAATTGCTCCTACAGGATTTGGAGCTACAACGGCTGTAAATGTAGCAACACCTCCTAATATAGGATCCATATTGTGCACAAGAATGTCTGAAGGAGTTATATAGAGTGAATGGTGATCAACAGTGATAGCATACATCAATACAGGACGCTCTCTGCGTTCAACATGAGTAACGCATGTATTACCGTTACCTGTGTAGAGCAGGTCGCCTGGTTTTATTTGTTCAGCAACTACCCACTCTTTTTTAGAAGAGATGTAGATTTTTTGTTGTGGTGCAACATGGCATATGCAGTCATCGGTCACTATCTTGATGCGAAGTGGTGTGTAGTATTTTGTAATGTTAGTAACGAGAGATTTCTGAAGATTATTATTTTGATCATTGCTGAGAACAATATTGTTTACTTGTAAGAGTTGAATTGGAACATAGCCATTAGGAGTCTTAACAAGCGTTTCAGCGGCAAAACCTTCTTGATGTAGCGATATAGAATGATCATTTCTAACATCTGGTGTTGGAGCTATGCTATCGTGCTGCGAAAAAATAATATTGCATGAGAATAATAGAAGTGAAATAAGTAGTATTTGTTTCTTCATAGATGATAGATTCCCTTTTTGAGTAAAAAATATGCACCATTCTAGAAAAATTATCGATGAATAGCAATAAGCTATTTTGCGCTTTCTGAACGGAGAGTATTCTCATCAGGATAGGAATGAGATTGTTTGCAGTTGTGGAATCTAAGACTTATAGAAGGAAATTGCTTATTTTAAATGGTCGCCCCTAGTTGACGCGTTTCGGAACAGAGAAATTGAATTTTGGATGTTACACACACATATGCAACCGTTTATTTGGTGTCTTTATAACAGAAGTAATAATCATGGTTTTAAAATTTGAAGATAATTCTTAGTGCCTAATGGTTGTGCAAGTACTTTCGCAACACATTGATCCCATAATAGCGCTGTCTCTGGATTAATGATGGTGCCATCTTCAGAACGTTGCATATCATTAAGAAGTGACGGGATGTTTGCCGGTGAGTATCCGCTGAAAAAATCTTCCATGAACCTATACGCAAAATCAAATGCTTGCATAGAAGTCATGGGATCATAATTTTTTACAAGAGCTTCCCAATCTTCCCATATAGCTTGATCGAATGTGCAACCATCTACTAAGAAATCCATCCCGCTTAAAAGAGTTACAATACCATCTGAGGATGTACGTTTAAAATTTATCTCTAAAAGCTCGTACATAGCATTAAATGCTTGAAGAGTGTTGAGTTGGGTATTTGTTGTTTTCATTTTGTTATCTCAATTAATCGGTTAAAACCTGATATAGGGTTATACACTTTTGGAATATCGTTAATACCACCATTTCTAATTTCTCCATTCCAAACATATGCCCAAAGTTGTTTACCATTCTCTAATGTTTTGGCATAACATGAGGATCCATGCTTATTTGGACCAAAGTAGTTTTTGATATCTGAAACAAGCTTAAGAAGCAGATCTCTATTTTCTGGCGTATCAGTAAGGTGTCCAGGTCTGTCAGCGAATATATGCTTGCTATTATCTTCACTGATTTTAATTCCACCAGGTTTATTATTGTGAGGATCGATACTTTCTTGCTCATTTGGTTTATTGGGATCATCTTCGGGATCTTCTGGAGGCAATTCGCTGCCACCATCACTGATAGGCTCATCGGGTTCAACATTTTGAGGAGGTTGATTTTTCGGTTTTTGACTATCAATTTCATGAGTGTGGAGTTGTTGTTCGGAAA
Organism: uncultured Pseudomonadota bacterium; assembly: GCA_964575265.1. Taxonomy (GTDB): domain Bacteria; phylum Babelota; class Babeliae; order Babelales; family Vermiphilaceae; genus CAZNPD01. The sequence goes on from CAZNPD010000001.1 coordinate 350,152, forward strand.
CAGGTGCGTGATAGATAATTGCTGGACATAGCTGCTCAGATGATGCAGCTGCATCATTGAATTGATCAATGTGAGTTGGCTTTGGTTGCTCAAATAATTTACACAAACGATAGATAAATATTCCCGTTGCAGCAGTGATTACAAGAGCGGGAACAACAATTGCTCCTACAGGATTTGGAGCTACAACGGCTGTAAATGTAGCAACACCTCCTAATATAGGATCCATATTGTGCACAAGAATGTCTGAAGGAGTTATATAGAGTGAATGGTGATCAACGGTGATAGCATACATCAACAAAGAACGCTCTATGCACTCAACATCAATAACACATCTATTGCCATTACATGTGTAGAGCATGTCGCCAGGTTTTATGTGCTCAGCAGCTAACCACTCTTTTTTCGATGATATGTAGAACTTCTGTTGTGGTGCAACATGGCATATGCAATCATCGATAACTATCTTGATGCAATACGTTGTATAGTATTTTGTAATGCCGGTAATGAAAGATTGCTGAAGATTATTATTTTGATCATTGCTTATAACAATATTGTTTACTTGTAAGAGTTGAATTGGAACATAGCCATTAGGAGTCTTAACAAGTGTATCAGCTGCAAAGCCTTCTTGATGTAACGATATGGGATGATCATTTCTAACATCAGATGTTGGAGCTATACTATCGTGTTGTGAAAAAATAACATTGCATGTGAATAGTAGAAGTGAGATAAGTGCGATTTGCTTCTTCATGGATGACAATTCCTTTTTTGAGTAAAATATGCACCCATTTTAGAAGAATTATCGATGAATAGCAATAGGCTATTTTGTGCTTATTAAGCAGAGAGATACGTTTTCTAGAACAGAGATGTAATGGCTTGTGATTGTAGGAATATGAAAGTTATAAAAGAGGTGCTTATTATTAAATGGTCGGGGCGGCCAGACTCGAACTGGCAACCCCTCGCTCCCAAAGCGAGTGCGCTACCAATTGCGCTACGCCCCGACTAATGAATATTTTCAAGAATAAGCTAAAGAACTGTGTAAAGTAATCTATACCTTTTTGGGGTAATTTGCAAGTTTTTCTTGAGTGTAATGTTAATATGGGGTATGTGAGTCTTTGTATGGGGTTTTGAAACAATTGTTGACTATATCGGATTCTCGTTATTTGCATGAAGAGGGGAATCGATATATCCTTTTTGAAAATATACCACGGTGTGATACTATTAGTTTTTTGGTTATATTATTTGTGTAGGTTGTTTCTTTGTATTTATAAGGATTTTACCCAGATGAAACGATTGATTCTAATGGTTTGGCTAGTATGGTCAGGCATAACGAACATAATGTCTACGGAATATATAGAGTTTAACGCAAAAAATATACTATACGATATATCAAAATCCATATTGATAGAGGGTAATAGCGAATCTACTTGTTCTATGTTGGACAAGATAGTTTATGATAATGTACATCGGATTAAAACAGATGGGAGAGTACTTTTTCGGCAGGATCAAGTTACGCCAGTTTCTCTTTATCAAACAGACGATAAGCGATATTTCTATAGCAGTGCATTAAAAAGTACTTCTGATAGCGTTATACCAGGGCTTCCTATTTGTATAGAGGACCATTCAATCACAGCGGTTTTTGCAGTACGAGCATGGATTGTTTACAATGCTACTCAAAAAAGACATAGACGATTGCATCTCTATGTTGGATATAACAATGCATGTCAAGAACGAGAGGATGGAGAGATTGATGAAGAAAATGGGTATCTGGAAGATGATCAGATAATGGCACGGAAAGCAAAGCCACTATTGATGACTTCTTATAACTGTCATGATATTACTGAACGTAATCAATTTATCCTTAATGATAAAGCATCATTCCTAACAGTAGAAGATGTTGTTCATGTAGTGAGAAAATTTTCACATCGTTGGTATAATTTACGTAAAAAAGTTTTGCGTCGATTTGTTCGTAATAAGCCAGGAATAGTTTTAGATGGCACGATATGTCCTGTTAATATGCGTTCATATTGGTCAATGCATTCTTAAGATAGTTATACAAGATAGTGTATGTATACTCTATCGTTTTTGTGTGTGTGTTACTTGTATGTAAAGTGGCTTATATAGTTGAAAATTAAAGGGAGTGATATGAAAAGAATGCTGGTATTGTTATTTCTAATATCGTCATCTGTGCTATTTTGTTCAGAAGAATATGAAAAATATATGATATTAAGTAAAGAAGAGATTTCGAACTCTCTATTGCAATATGATGAAACATGTAATGTTCGGTTACGATATCCAGATCTAGCTTGTTATGCGAATGCATTATTATTTCCCATTAAGAATCTTACTCCCATTGTATTGCAAAATGATGGTAAAACAAGATGGATTCATTTGTTAGGAGAGACGTCGAAAGAGCGTATACAGATAGTAGATCCAGATATTACCAATGTTTTTGTAGTTCGTGCAAAAACGATAGAGCAATCTCCAAAGATAATAGAATTATATATTGGTCAAGATGAAGAGGGTGGAGAGTGTTATGATCCAGTCGATCCATTGCCGAATGTATATGAGTCAATACCATTACTACGTGTAGAGAACGCTGTTATTGAGGAAGTATATGAAGGCAATGCGGCGCTTATTGATGAGATGGATAAGTAATACTAAAACATTATTTTCAGCATAGTAATATGGGGATGACATATAGTTCATCCCCGTATTTGTTTTATGATCGTTTATCAATTACCCAATTGATTGCATCTTTGATGATATCTTTACTTGAAATTATTTGAAATTCTGAATATGCAGTAAGTTGACGAATTTCATCAGGAGTATATGAGAAGTTGATTGTCTTACAGAATTCTTTTGATATACATGTTTCGATGTTAAATCCATCAACATATTTTTTGTATTGTTCAAATGCAGGGGTATTTAATGCATTACGCATACGTTCATCAATAATGCGTGAAACGCGAATAATAACTGGTGTCTTTGGATTATTTTCATCTTTAAATACTTGTATAGCAGTTGAGCCCATTTCTTGGTAGTTAATAGTTGGGAATTGTAATCCATGACTACGCGCAAACTCAGATACGGTTCGTAACGTTGATCCAGTTGTAGGATTGTCAGAATAGTCAATGAGAAGAATAATGTCAGCTGTTCGCTCTGGTCGTAATCCACTGATTGCAGGATATGGAAGTCCGAAACCAGGAAGGGCAGCTGCATCTACCATGCGAATGGTTTTCAAGTCGCGTATTGGACTTTGTGCAACTCCTGCAGAGAAGTTAAAGAATTCTGCCCATGAGAAACGTTCTTGTCCTAATACGTCAACCATGATTTTCTTCATAATTGGTTTAAGAACTTCTGGAATATTGTTTTCAATTTTTACGTAAATATTTTCTATGTTTCCTGCATAAGCAGATCCCCACGTGCCAAGTGGCATTGATTGTTCTGGCGCAAAATCGATAGATTTCCCATTTTGAAATTGTCGTCCAAATGCCCATGATGGAACATAACAGTTGAGCCACCAACCACCAACTTCATAAGGAGTAAATTCATACCATTCTGATGCAGCACGTTCTTCACCACGAACAGCAGTATAAATTGGGAATGGTACTTGCGCATTCTGTACGATTGGTCCTTGTGCAGAAAGATACATCTGTTGACTCTTATCACCAGCGCTATTAAAGAGCATATTATTTAATAATGCATTGTAGACGTCGACAGTAGTAATTGGTTCTGTAAATAATACTTTTGTTACCAATGCATTAGAAAGAAGGCCGGCTTCTTGTTTATTAAGTTGTGTAAGGTTTCTTCCTAATGTAGGAATCAGTTTTTCTGCATATTGCCTGATAGGAAGTTGTGATGTTACCCATGTTGACAAGAACCATGTTGATCCTGATAAGCCAACGAAATATGTTAATCCATTTAAAAGTCCAATAGCATCAAGGCCAAGTGTTGCACCAGTAGATGATATCATCATGCGAATGCCACCACCGGTATCGATACGTGCAATAGTTGGAATATACTTTCCATCAAGTGATCGACCTAAAAATGATTCTAATGCATTCTTTACTATAGGTTTACGTTTTGTAAGATATGCTTTTTCTTCTGGGCATAAATCATTACCAATACGTATTGTTGCGATGCGTGATTTGTTAGGATTATTTTTAACAGCGGGGAGTAGATTTTGTAATTGTTGTGCAATTGCAGAACTAAGAAGGTAGCGAGTCTTATCAATTTTACTCAAGATAGCTTCTTGCACAAATTCTTTACCCTTTTTCCATATTCCCGTTACTTTATCAACAGCAGGGGCAATTTGCCATTCGGCCCATGTGTAACTTTTGAGAGCATTATTTTTAACATTAATATAGAAACTTGATCCATGCAGTAATCCGATATTTATCGGTAGTGTATTAGTCATAGTTGTTGTATTTAATTTAGGAAGGAGCGGCGTTGGCGATGTATTCACCAATAAATAACGATCAGTTGCATACATTTGTGAAAAGGGAAGAGATGGTCGTGTTACGGGAGTCGTGCTATTTGATTTGAGCAATAATGGTTCTTCTATGCGTGTATATTCGTTTTTTGTATAGGTGTAAGGAGCGCACCACAAATCGGTGTCTGTCTTATTAGTCACAGTAATAGTATCTGCGTATGCCGTGACATACGTCAACATACTAAGCGTTATTATATACGATACTTTCATAAAAAAGTCCTTATCGTTTACAAATTATCTTTTCAAGCTCACCAATATATTTCTGTAAATCTTGTTTTATATAATTGAGCAATGTCTCAAAATGAGGATCAGATTCCCTTTGAGCATCATTATTTCCATGACGTTCAATAAAATGTAGTAACTTACTAAATTGATACAACAATTTGATTTTGTCATAATAACAATCTGATAGCTTCATAGCATGCAATCTCCTTCCAAGGTATAAGGTTTAGATAGCGTAAGAATAGTATCTATGGCGGTACTTGTTATTTTTAACAGGGTAATTTATATTCAACTTATTGATATGAATCATTCATAAATAGTAGGGAGACATAATGTCAACAATCATTATTATTTTATTGGCACTCATAGGTATCATTATCGTTTGGTTTATAGCTGGCTATAATGGACTTGTCAGATTAAAAGCATTAGTAGATGAAGGATGGAGCGGTATTGATGTGCAATTGAAACGTCGATATGATCTGATTCCTAATCTGGTTGCTACCGTAAAACAATATAGCATTCATGAAAAATCGATTATTGATAATATTGCAAATATGCGTGCAGCATCTATGAATGCATCGGGTATAGAGGCTAAATCAGCAGCAGAAAATGGATTGACACAGGCATTGCGATCACTCTTTGCAGTTGTTGAAAATTATCCTGACCTCAAAGCAAATCAAAATTTTCTTTCGTTACAAAAAGATCTTAATGCAATTGAATCTGATGTGCAGCTTGCGCGTCGTTATTATAACGGTGCTGCGCGTAATTACAATATCAAAACGGATACATTCCCGACTCGCATTATAGCACTCATAACAGGATTCTTGCGTGCGCCATATTTTGAAATTACGAATGATACTGAACGTGAAAATCCACGCGTCAATTTTTAAGCAATAGAGATCTTACATCTTTTTAAATGGTAGGAACGTATGATGAATCGCAGAATTCTTACTGCATTTGTAATCGCATTTGCGCACTTTTTGATTTGTGCTCAAGAGCGTGTAACACTTCTTGAAACGGCAATAGCTATACAAAAAGATGGTACAGTACATACAACAGAGACATATACTATCTATGTTACTAATCAATCTATTAAACATGGTATCTATCGTGAAATTCCTACACGCTATAAGAATGATAGAGGAATGTTATTCGATACACGATTAACAATTGATGCTGTGCAATGTGATGGTGTTGCATCGCCCTATTCTGTTACGCACAAAACGAATGGGGTGCGAATGCAGATAGGCTGTCCAAACAAAATAGTAAATCCAGGTATTCATCGCTATGCAATAACATATACTGAACAACGATTAATCGGGTTTTTCGATACGCATGATGAGCTCTATCGAAATATTACGGGTGCTGATTTTATATTGCCTATTGACCAAGCAATAGTACGCATTACATTGCCTGAAAAAGTTGATGCGCAAAAGATTACTGCGGAAGCATACATTGGCTTTTCTGGTCAGAAGGGGAGTAAGTCTGATTACATAACATCAGTTGCTTCTGATGGAACAATAGAGGTAAGGACTGCGCGATCACTCAAATCAAAAGAGATATTTACTATTGCAGTGACATGGCCTAAGGGAATTGTGCATGAGCCAACAACAGTGCAAAAGATATTCTGGTTTGTGCGCGATAACGTAGTAGTTATGTGGTTACTACTCGGAGTTATTGTCGTTGCAGGATATTATATTTCTCGGTATAGACGATTTAAGCAAGATCAGCATGCAGGAACAATTATACCACTCTTTGAACCACCTGCTGGATTGTCACCAGCACAGATTGCTTACATGGTGAATAAGAAGTATACAGCACAAGCATTTTCATCAGAGATTGTCGATTTAGCAGTGCGCGGATACTTGACCATTGAAGCAACAAAGAAAGGATTTTTTAATTCGCGATCATACGTGCTGCATAAAGTTGCTGATGCTCCTGATGATAATACGTTAGTAAAGCTGCTCTTTGCATCCAGTAACGATATAGAATTGTCATCATCATCAAAATATTTTGCAGATTTACTTAAAGTGCGCAAGCAGATAGAAAATATGACGATTCCGTTAGGTGTTGCAAATCTTAATTTTCATGTTGATACATTATTTGTCGGAATCTTGATTTCGATAGGATGCGTGGCTGTAAGTCCATTCTTGATGATATCAGGAATGGGGCAAGAAGGGTTTATTGCATTAGCAATTCTAATACTCTTTTTCATGAGCGTATTATTTTGGTATCGCATGCCACTCTACACGAAAGAGGGTAGGCAAGTAATGGATGATATAGAAGGATTCAAGCTCTTTTTAACAACAACAGAACTTGAACGATTCAAAGTGATTGGAACTCCACCAGATAAAACACCACAACTTTATGAACGATATTTACCTTATGCAATGGCGCTTGGAGTAGAAAAAGAATGGTCATCACAATTTACACCAGTCTTTGAGCGAATGGCACAACAAGCCCATACGTATCAACCGCGGTGGTATCAAGGAGCATTTGATATGCGTTCACCCGATCTCTTTGCATATCAATTAAATTCTCTCCTTACAAATTCAGCAGCAACAATTGTATCACCTTCATCAAACACCATATCATCATCAGGATCATTTCCAGGATCATCAAGCGGCTCTGGAGGAAGAGGATCTGCTGGTGGTGGATCTGGTGGCGGTGGAATGGGTGGCTGGTAAGCTTTGTAATGCGTGATTATGCATGGTGAAGTATGTTCTTAGAGAGAAACATGTTATATTAAAGACTCATTATATTATTGTGCCCGTAGCTCAGGTGGATAGAGCGATAGATTCCTAATCTGTAGGCCACTGGTTCGAGTCCAGTCGGGCACAAAAGTATCAGCTTATGACGCAATTACAAAGATGAATCTATGGCAAAATAAGTCAGCATATCTTGAATAAATTCGAGAAACCAAATATTATAATTTGATTACAAATATCCGAATGCTTACGGTCATAAAATATTGTCGAGTGCATTTCGTGAACAAAAAAATGAATGTAATGAGCGTAAGCAGCATAGAAATAGAATATATACGCATTTACATGATAAGGATGTTTCTTCTATGCAGTTACGATATGCTTCTTTTATTTTCATGCTATTTTTAACACAGAATTCCTTCACAGTGTCAGAAGAAGAAAACAAGATTCTTGCAGACACCATACTCTATGTAGATTTTTTAATAGAGTCTGGAAATATTAATGAAGCCATAATACGCAATGCGCATCTTATTAATATGATTAATGTTAATCCTGACCTGCATAATCTTCGACATGTTACTAATTCTTTTGAAAAAAGAATTAATGATATATGTAATCGAAAGAGAAAGAGAAGTGATGAATCGCATCTTCGCTAAAGCTTTCGTTGTCTAAAATACTATATTATTCGTATCAATTATAAGGAATATTTATCTTATGAAATGTAACATCATGATAATGAGTCTTATGCTCATTACATCCTCAACATATTGCTCATTAGTTTCTCGTGAAGATCATGAAATGCGGTTGCAGAGTCAAAACAAAGAGTTACACTTTAGACAATTTTCGGCATTAGCTGTAGGTGCTTTTAAAACACACAATTATGAAAGTGCCAATGATTATATATGTGCAGCATCGCAGTGCGTAACATCAGAATTAGAACAACAATTAGTTGATCAAATAAGGCTTTGCATACATATAGTTACGTTGCAAGAACAGATTGACGGAAAGCGACCGCTTGAAGTGTCATTGAATTGTGCGCCGAATAAGCGAAGCAAGCGTACAGAATCTGAAATATTACTAAAGTAGTCTGATTGTCATTGCTGCGTTGTTTGCACTTGCTTGCTCTCTGGTATATCCCATGCTGGATAGAGACGGAGTGCTCGCTTGCCATCGATTTCATTGCGAGAGAGCAATCCTTTTTCGAGTAATACAGATTTAGGAAAAATAAATTGCCCCTGTTGATTATCTTTGCGTACAGAAATGATCAATAGATTGAATGCATCATCAATATCGTAGGGTATGATAGGTCCATTGCCGATACGTTTCCAAAAAGTAACAAATTGCCCTGCTTTAGTTGGTGTTATTTTAGCAACGCGAAGCATAACGCGTTTATCAGAAATAATAGCATGCTCAGCACCATATTCAGCACTTTCAGATTCTGGAGTTACAGAATGCGAGATGATCCCAAGGGGTTGGTATATTTCCTTGGTGATATAAATAAGATCTGAATGAATTGGTGGCATGATTGTTTTGATATGCTTTCTTAAAATAGTAGATCAATATGTCTGAAGATTACTCTAGTGATTGTGATGAATTTATCTAGCAAAGTGAGTTAGAAAAAATAATGATGGTTTTTTGATTTTTCATGAGCTACTACAAGTTCTAACCGCAATACTATCTATCGCGAAAATCGTAATCGTAGAGTGAAAAGCTCTCGCACTAATCACAATACCAATTATCAGCATGTTCGAGGGAGCGTGAATAGCACTCTCTTAATGTCTGAGGTAATGATTGTCTGTATAGGTAGATATATTCTCTATCAATGGTGGTCAAAACGTCAGAATAATCATCATGCGTATCATCGTACCTGATAAAAGACTTGTAAGGGTTTTCAGAGTGCGTATGATGGTATAGGATATTGAGTAAAAAAGTAGTAAACTAATAAATATTTCTCATGTTTTATAAAAAGGAATTATGTATGAAATATAATCATATGATACTTGTGAGTGGCTTTGCAGCAGCTTTGATAATTTCGCTTACAATATGTGACCAGTTAAAATTGAAAAAAACCGATAACACCTCTCAACAGGAAGGAAAACGATCAATGAATCGTTATACAACTGACTCAGGCTTAATGTATGAAATTATGCAAGAAGGCACTGGAGCAAGTCCTAAAAAAGGCACCGCGGTAACGGTACACTATACCGGATGGCTTGATGATAATGGCCAACTAGGCAGAAAGTTTGATAGCAGTGTTGATCGTAATGAACCATTCCGTTTTATCATTGGTATTGGGCAAGTTATTAAAGGGTGGGATGAAGGAGTTCTCTCAATGAAAGAGGGCGAAAAACGTCGTCTCATTATTCCAGCACAATTAGGATATGGAGCGCGTGGTGCTGGTAATGTTATTCCTGCAAACGCAACACTCATCTTTGATGTTGAGCTTATTAAAGCTTCGTAAATTATAATTAACAGAAAGAGCACAAACAATCGTGCTCTTTCTGTCTGGACTAGATATGAATCCTATCGTAATTATTGGTTCTTCAGCGGCTGCGATTTCTGCATGTAATACGCTCCTTCGTATTGATCCATCATCTTCTATTATTTGTATCACACAAGAAGCAGAGCTGCCGTATAACAAGTGTTTTCTGGCAGATTATCTTGCGGGAACAAAAGAAGAGCCGGCATTGTTTTTGCTTCGACCAGAGATTCAAGAAAAGATAGATATACGCTTTTCGTGTAAAGTGCTTACGATCGATACAGAAAATAAGATTTTGCATACAGAATCTCAGCATGTAAATGATACAATTGCATATCATAAGCTCTTAATTGCAACGGGTTCATCACCCTATGTTCCGTTAGCGTGGCAAAAAGATAGGTATGCAAATCTCTATACATTTCATACACTTGCAGATACACATGCAATTTTATCTGCAGTGCAATCGCACGATCGCACGCCACGTGTAGTGATTATTGGCGCGGGATTAAGTGGTATTGAGTGTGCAGATGCACTACGTAACTATTCAGCACATATCTCAGTCATTGATCAATCATCACATATTCTGAGCAATTTGCTGACACATGAAATGGCGCATTATATTCAACACGCAGCTGAACAGCAAGGTATCTCTTTCTATGTAGATTCTCGAGTTGAACATATTACGGGAAATGATGATATGGCTCATTGCGTAACTATGCAGGGAGGGGAATCGATTCTTGCTGATATAATTATCATTGCAACGGGATTGCGCGCTAATAAAGAACTTGCCGAGCAAGCAGGAATACAAATTGAGAGTGATGGTATCTGGGTAGATGATCATTTACAGACGAGTAAGCCCGATATCTATGCGGCGGGAGATGTGGTAACAATTACTGATACGGTAAGCGGCAAGCGTGTTCGTAGTACTTTATGGCCGGATGCGATGCAACAAGGTATGATTGCGGCCCATACGATGCTTGGTAAAAATATGGCATATGCGGGTGCATGCGTTATGACTGGATCTCTATTCTTTGGATACAAATGTGGTGTGGCGGGGTATGATCCAAAGACGTTCAATCCTTCTGAATGGATAGTCGACAAGAGTTCAAATCACTATTATGCCTATCGTATTATCGACGGAAGACTCAAAGGATTTATGCTTTTAGGTGAGCAGATTCCGCTTGGAACATGTCGTCAAGCACTTAAAACGGGCGATCTCTTTTCTATCTGAATCATAATGTGCGAGGCGCTTAGACAGTTCTTCTATTCTATTATATGATGGTACTATATTAGTAATATGATCATTCAATGGTATCAAATAATAGGTTTTGCATATGATTAATCGCTATAGTTGCAGTGTGGGATCTCTTTTGGTGATTCTCTCTTTGATTGCAGGTATATGGTTTATGCATGGTACTCAGCCTGTTAAGCAATATGTTATTATTGGCAGCTCAGCGGCAGGATTTGCGGCAGCAAAACGGCTCCGAGAATTAGATGCATCTGCTCATATTGTATGTCTCCAAAAAGAACCAGTAATTCCTTATAATCGATGTAAATTAGTGGGATATCTTGGCAAGCGAAAGCAAGAGGCCGATATTGTGCTCTGTACATGGGATGAACTTGAACGGTTGCGCATTGATTTTAGAATTGAAACAGAGGCGCTTTCAATAGATCGCAACGCACAAAAAGTTAAAATCATATCTCATGCAAATCAACAGACCTCAGATGTTTCCTATGACTCACTCTTGATTGCAACCGGAACATATACACAAGAGCCGATGCCATTACGAGATAGGGAAGGGGTCTTTACAGTATCGAGCTTTTCGGATGCAAAAAAGATAGAACAATATAGCACTACACATACTGTGCGAAACATTACCATTGTTGGTGGTGGACTTACTGCTCTTGAAACAGCAGATGATCTCGTAAAATGTGGATATCAGGTAACGCTTTTGTTGAGCGGTCGCTATCCACTTGCGCGGGCAATTGAGCCAAAGAGTGGTGCATTACTTATGAGTGCATTAAAAGAATCTGGTGTTACTCTCTATCCAGAATCAACCATTGCTGGTGTGCAGACGAATGAGGATCAACGAATATCAAAAATTATTCTTGCTGACGGGTCAATTATTGATACTGATATGATCATTTGTGCTACGGGTCAAAAACCAGCAAGCCAGCTTGCACAGTCGAGCGGGATAATACTTGATGAATCAGGTGGAATCGTAGTAGATACACATATGCGAACAGACGATCCGCATATTTTTGCAGCGGGCGATGTGGTTATGACGAATGAATTATCAATGCATAGACTTGCCAATAGTTGTAAATGGAATGAAGCAAAAGAACAAGGAAGGATAGCAGCTGAAAATATGACAGGAAATGCAACAGAGTATGCAGGGTTTGTGACATCATTTGGTAGTAGTCTCTTTGGATTAAAAATTATAAGTGTGGGTCCAGTTACTGGGATGTCAGATGATTATGTAACAACATCTGATGAGCACGATAATGTTATTGTTGTGCGAACATATGTTGATAATAGATTGCAGGGAATGTTGGTAGTGGGAAGAGATATAAGTAAAGATATAAAGAGAGAAGTGTTGAGTTTAAAGAGAGAGCATAGTATACGAATGCGTAATTATAAGTAATTAGATGGATACTTATTTTGTATAAATGGAAGGTCTTTTGACAATGAATACGTCTTTGGTCCAAGCGATGGTAGCAATGAGCATGCTTGTAACAACGCAGACATCTGCTTTTTCAATGAGTGATGAGATTCTTAAAAGAGCTGGCATCTATGCCGGAGTAGCAACGGTAACAGTAGGATATGCTTATTGGATAATACACAATATACGTGCCATGGTTAAACTGAATGCTATTGAACATGATTTTTTTGATAGTAATGTAAATGGACATCGCATGAGAACATATCAGCTTACGCCAGACATTATGCAGAATATTATTTCAACTGCATCGCAACATAATTCTCGACCGTCACAAGTTACTGTTAATGTTAATAATGCAAGAACGCATAATGGTACAATGGTCTATGTTCCAGATAATGATATAAATGCACAGATTAGACAATATGCTATAAATAATTCTGTTCTTACTCCAGCAAACATTCGTACTGATGCGCAACATTTGCATGACTTACAGACTGAGCTATCAAGTTTAGATTCAGATATTGTGGTAGATGCTGCGCATATATGGAATTCAAATGCTTTTAAGCACTTAGAATCGCAATTTAAATCGTGGGAATTGAGTTTTGATGGATTATATGATCACATATACTCATCAATTCCATTTTTTAGTCGAATATTTAATCTTTATAAAGCGCGAGTTCTCTATCTATATAGTAGTATAGAGAGAGCAAAAAAATGGAACAATCGAATTTGCGCATATCAAGCGTAAAAAAATAAGTGGCCAGTTTAAAGACTGGCCACTTTACATTTAATTATTATCTAGCAAGAGCGGATGAAGTTCTTTATCATCATAGATGAGATACTTATCATAGAAATCGAAGATATGTTTCATATCGAGTAATTTGCAAAATTCAAACTTGTCAGCAACATTGCCATTCTTATCAAGACGTTCAAGTGGTCGTTGCGTACGATAGATACGTTCTAAATCGGTAAACGTATTGACTCCTTTAAATACTTTGCCAATTGGAATCTCATGAACAATACCATATCCTTGTCCATATGATCGTGCTTCAATAATTAAATTTCGTCCAACATCAGAAACAATCATAATATGTCCTTGTATCCATATGAGATCTCCAACGCCAAGCCGTTCATTCTCATCAAGGAGCTTAATACCATATGCAGCGGTAGTGCTATTTTTAAGAAAATAGGGAATGCCACATAATTGTGCTGCGCGAAGTACAAGCCCTGAACAATCAAGTCCCGCAGCGGGATATACTGATGGCGTTCTGCGATAGATAGTTGCTTTATCAAGTCCACTATAGAGCTCTTGTGCTACAGAAAATGTATTGTGCGCATATCGCATGGTATAACTACAGCCACCTAACACATAAGGGATAAGGCCTGGTTCATTAATCCATGAGCGAATGAGTTGCACATAATTGAGAATGCGCATGTCATTGTTAGCAGGAAATGGTTTTGTGAGCAATTGTGTTGGAATATTTGAAGTGTAAAAAACCTTTTTTTGTGCATTATACAAAAATACAGGAACAGCATTTGGTATGGGTTTTTGGCTTGTGTCTTTAATAAATCGTGTCCCAACCGAAAAGAGTTGTTTTGTTACAGGATCTTGCCATGGATATTGCAGCGTTACAACAAGTGGTTTTGGAGTTGTTACCGATTCGGCAACAGAACAGTCGATAGGATCTGGAATTCGTTCTAAGTCACGAGAATTCAACTCGCTTAAATAGATAAGATTACTTTTAAGTGTCCAGTATCGCGTCTGTCTTCCGCGATTTGTTCGTGTGATAAAAAATGATGATGTACTATCGATCAGAACTTCTTCTTCACGTTGATCTGCAACAGTAACAACTTCATTGTACAAAATTTGATGTAAACGTTTACATCCTGCTGCCGGAGTTGCGGCATATGGTATATGACGATGGAGATCTTTGGCATGTGCTTGTCTGTTATTTGTATCGTAGAGTGGTTCTCCCGTCAAATCAGCAATTGGAACAATTATCAAGGCGCGTCTGCTCATAGCATCAGAGCCTGCTTGCATATCTGGTTTATCGGGTGTTGGTACTTGCGTAAAAATTAATTGCTGCCAAGATAAAGCGTATATCAGATAAAAATAGAGCCGATACGTCATAATTCCCCCTTTGTGTATCATATCCTCTCATATTTGCAAGTATGTCATAGCTGAAGGAGGGGATGTAAGACTTTTATATGAGAGCTCTATAGTAAGTGTTGAGTGTAACGCTACCTGATTGTTATCATAATAGAAAATAATTGATAGGGAGATGGTATGAGTATGCAAAGAATTTGGTATCGAATAGCAATGCTATTTTTCTCTGTTACATCAATCTTTGGATGGACAGAATCTATCTATAAAAAAGTCGCTATTGCGTCATCAACAAATGAATCGATTATTTGCGCATCGGACAGAACAAGTCCATTTACACAATTAGTATTTTCGTGGAATAGCTTACGGCCAGAGCGCGGATACTTTTCCTTTTGGGTGCGTGCGCGTGATGCGAAGAACGGAAAGTGGGGATCATGGCATCGTATAATTGACTGGGGAAGTGATGTACAAAAATCATACGCAACAACTTCAGATGGTATAGCAAAACATGTACATGTTCGATTTGAAGCAGAACCGTCGATTCGATTACAAGGATTTCAAATAAAAGCAAAGGCTCATAGCGGTGCACAATTATCATTGATAAAAGGATGCGCAGTCTCTCTTTCTGATTTTGAGCAGATGGTTGCAGAAAAAGATGTTGATGTTGCATCACTCTCTTCAGTAAAGATTGCACATGTTCCATTTAAATCTCAATTCTTACTTGAACATCCCGATGGGGATCGTATCTGTTCGCCAACATCATTAGCAATGGTGATGGAATATATGACAAAGCAGACAGTAGATGTACATGCATTTGCTAAGAATGTCTATGATCACGGATTGCAAGCATACGGGAGTTGGCCATTTAATACGGCACAAGCATTCCATGATACCAATGGTGAACTCTGGTTTTTTGTAACACGACTTGCATCATTCAAACATTTACATGATTTTTTGAAAAATAATGTGCCCGTTGTTGTGAGCATTCGTGGACCAATTGCAGGATCTGCTCGGCCATATTTGGGTGGACATTTGCTTGTGGTGATTGGATTTGATGCTGACAAAAAAGAAGTTATTTGTCGTGATCCTGCATTTGATTCGCTTGATAATTATGAAACACGATATCCGGTTTCAGATTTTTTAGTTGCATGGGAACGGTCTCGAAGACTTGCCTATATTGCAGAGCGTAATAATTAAAATGAGCGATCGTGAATAAATAAAATTGGGCATATGTATAATCAATTGACCATTTGATATTTTTATTGATACGATTACCAGTGATGTATGTATCATATCAATAAGGGGGTGGTCATGAAGATATTTCGTGTCTTTAGTATTGCGATGGGCATATGTGGGAGTATGCTCTGTTCAACGCCGAATCAATTGCAAAAAGTATTGCACAACAAACAAGAAAAGAGTGAAAAGAGTTCATTCAATCTACAAGTTGCGAGCCTTGTCTTTTGCTTTCAAAAAGAACCAATTATTAAACACAATGTACAGCAGACAAAGACAAAGAGTACGCACACATTTTTTATTGAACAAGGAGCAATTTCGGATAGTGCTGATGTAGCAAAATCGATTACAGATCTTAATACGTACAAAAATAAGACTTACTCATGTACAGTTGTTGCAAAAAAGGAGAGAGATTTATATGGACTACTTATTACTTTGGTATTCAATCCGAATGAAGTGCAACTTACATATGAATTATTTGATTCTATTTCAATGCAAAAATGTATTAACATCAAGTTGTTTGATAAAAAGATTCTCAATCAACTCAAGCAGCATGAACAACCAGCGCTTGTCGTTGCATCGAATTTTGCTCCGCATACCGTCATAATTGATTATGGTCATGGTGGTGATGATACGGGAGCGCGGAGTGCAACAAATATTTTAGAAAAAGATGTGAGTCTTACGATCGGTTCACTTGTGACAACGTATCTTAAAAATAGTGGCATTGATGTCTATGTTACGCGCAGCTCTGATAAGACCGTGCCACTTGATGATCGTATCTCATATACGAATAGTGTAAAGCCATCACTCTTTGTTTCAATTCATGCAAATGCAAGTAAAAGTCCCGTTGCATCTGGAATCGAAACGTTTTATTTAGGTTTGCATGGCATTAAGCCACAATTGTCGACATTATCTGATGATGAAAAAAAGATTATACAAGCACTCAATGAATCACAGATAATTCACAGTAGAGAATTAGCTTCTTTTGTGCATGAAGAATTATTATACAATACCCGGTTAGTAAATCCGGGTGTTGTAGATAGGCGTATCAAGCAATCAATTGCACAAGTATTATTAGGAGTGGAGGTTCCTTCTATTTTGGTAGAAGTTGGGTTTCTATCTCATCCACAGGAGGCGATGTTGCTTGGATATTCGGAAGAATATCAGCGATCAATTGCGCGTGGAATTTTTCAGGGGATATTGCGTTATTTTTCAACAAATAATGGGTGACATTGTTTCCACCATTGATGCAATAATTCATAGAGTATGCACATCACTATAATTCCAACCGCATAGACTACTGGTAATGAAGTCCACCAACAATGAGTAGGGACTCCCAGCAATACGAATGATGTAATTGTTCCAACAATCATAGGTATAACATACCAGATCATTGCTTTTACAAGATCAAGATGTGTTGATCTTGTACTGATACTTGCCATAATAAGATTTTCAGAAATAAACGATATATTAGTTCCTGCTACACACCCAGAGAGAGTTGCTCCAATAATTGGCAGAATAGCCGATGCATGATCAAGTGATGTATTATATGCAATGCTATAGACGATACGTGCCATATCGAGTACGAGTGGTGTCATAAGACCAATAGTTGCCCATGCAGATCCAATCATCCATGCAATCAGTGCTGAGAATATAAAGCAGATAGCGGGGAAAAGACAGGGGGTTATGATTGTTGATATGAATTGCGCAATATAAGCACCGGTATGTAGATCATGTTTTAAGAGGCTACCCAATGCCCATGCATTAATGAGCATGAGAATTGAAGGTGCCATCATCATAAACCCTTCATAACAAATGCTCAAGATCTGTGACGGCTGTATGATGTTGCGATATACGAGCCAACTCATGCTTAAAATGAGTGCGCAGATGCCACCACCAAAGAATGCTTGGTTTGCAGCTGCGTGGGTAAATGCATATGCGAAAGAATTTGTTCCGCCAAATAGATGATAACCACCCGTTATTAAAAGTCCGGTGACAATAAAGATTGCAAGTGAAGCAATCGGCAGAATGAAATCAATCATACGAGCATGATTAGTGACTAAGACTTGTTCTGTTACGTTGTCATGTGTAACAGTTTTTGCTTCAGCAAGTGCCATTGGTCCGTATGATATTCTCCGAAGTACAATGTACCATGCGCCAGCGATAGCAAACAATGCATATAAAAGATAGGGAATACTTCGTAAATAGACCTCAATAGGGTCAGCGGAGACGAATGCTTGTAATGATTGTGCGTCAACGCCAGCTTGATGTAATTGTAAGTTTATCTCACCAATCCAGCTTGAGATTGGGCAAAGAAGTGCTAACGTTGGTGCCATTATAGCAATAAGAAATGCAAGCTTGAGTGGCGAAACACCACATGCTGCGCCAAGCGGGCGCATGACAGAACCAACGGTAAACGTTGAAAAATAGTCGTCGATAGCAAATATATTGGCAATGAGAAGCGTTGTGACTTCAGCTCGTTTTTTAGAGGTTACCCATTTGCGCGCATAGGATGTAAATGCATGTGCTGCGCCAGAATTATTAAGAGCTGTTATGATGACGCCAAGAATAATGAGAAATAAGAAAATGAGCAGATTCCAACTCTGCCAAAAACTTTCCCATGAATGGAGTGCATGCAGACCACTATTATCCCACAGACGAGTGGCAGCTGTCTGTAATGCAGATACTATGTTTCCATGTGTAATAATCAGTGTACTAGAAAGAATGCCGAGCATAAAAGAAGTGATAATGCGTCGCGTTATGATTGCAGAGATAATGACCAAAAGAGGTGGCAGAAGAACAATCCATGTATGCATTCGAAAACCTTGTTTTGGAGGCAATTTGATGAAATATAGCTTTAAGCGTAAAGAAATAACGGAATGTTGTCAAAAACACGAGCTGCATAAACTCAATAGCGGTATCCCATTGTTTGGTAAATTCAAGATTTCTGAGTATCTCTTTCCACATGATTTAATTTCTCTATTTTATCGATAGTCCGATCAGTCCATCCGATGAAAATGCGCGTTAGATAAGCGCCCATAGCGTCTTTGGTAGCAAGTGTTTTCATTACAAATGAATTGGGTTGTAAAGACCGAGTAATATAATTCATAACTTCATCTGCATGCTCAGCAAGCTTGAGACAAGTGTAATATGACCAAAGATAGAGTTCATTATGCGGTTCTAATGCTATTGCTTTATCGAGCATTGCTTGAGCATCATCTGCTTCTATACCAAAAACCATATTGACATGAATGCGGTTTGACCCATGAAAAAAAGGAATTCTGCATTATTTGAGAACTTGCTATATGATTCTTCAAAATAGTCTTGTGTTAAGTTCCAATATTCTTTTAGCTTATCTCTATTATATCGTTCTTTGGAAAGAAGATTCATAAGCAAAAAATTCATATACATGTGTGCATCCATATCATCGGGATATTGTTCAAGTGTATGTTGCATAAATTCAATAGCAGCATCCCAATGTTTTTGATCTTCAAGGTGTTTGAGTATTATTTCCCAAGTCATATATACTAATTCTCTGAGCTTGATTGACGCGCAATAATGTATTGCGAGCTATATAGTAGATTGTTCCAAATTCTTTCGCCGATATATTTTTTATTATCTAATAACTGTTTTGCCGCAATATGTTCAAAAGATAATGAGTCGATATATTTTTTGAGAGTGATAAGTTGAATAGCATCTTTTTCAGAGCAATATACATAATAATACCACGCATATATCGTGTTATCGGGTTCTAATGAATATGCGCTCTTGCGCCAATCGTTGGTCTCTTTATTTGTGATGCCTACAAACCAAGTTACTCTATAAAGAATATATCCTGAAAAGAATAAATATTCTGCATTTTGATTAAAGCGTTTGTATGATTCTTTAAATAGATGCAATGCAATACGTGCATAAGTATAGAAAAATGATTCGTCATATTCTTGATCTAATAAAGTGGTAATGATGGTCTCTTGTGCAAATAACCAGCGATCGATATCGTTAGAATCATTTTGAACTGCTGAAATCATATATGAAATAGCATGATCCCATTTATTATTATTTCGAAGATCTAATAATGTCTCTTTCCAATTGTCGAAAAACAATTTTGTTGGATATTGCTTTGTAATCGTTTCTAAATCAGAGCTATTATCGATGGGCTCATGCTTTACTGAGTTAAGATTGGTAACAGGGCATTCTTCCGGCATATCGGGAAGGATGCTATAGCATGCAAGCCTAATTTTTATAAATAAATAGCGACGCGTTAATTCATCATCAAGTCGTTCACAATCATATCGAAAAATATCAAGAGGAATAGGTAACTCTATTTCTTTAATAAATAAAATGTGAGAAACTGCTTCTTGTATTTGCATTAATTTGTCAAAATATGACTTTGTTTGGGCATATATCGCGCAGAGTTTTATTTTATGCAAATACATGTTAATAAGATTAATAGTATCTGAGAATGTAGATTGATTTTCTGAAATAGTATCTTGCGATACTTGTGATAAACGTTGCAAGAGTTGATCAAGATTCATTAGCAGCATCCCATTACTTTTGATCTTCAAGTTGTTTGAGCATTGATTTCCAAGTCTTTATAAGATGCCTAATATACATTTACTCCAATGCGTCATCATCCCTAATATATATTCGCCAAGCGATCCTTTTTCAAGCAAGATCTTTTTTATTGATGTGCTATCATCAATAATTGATTGTGCATACGTCATTATTTGTGCACTATCTAAATTTCCATGAGCATATGTATACCAAGCATATATCTTATTATATGGATCAAGAGCGATTGCTTGATGAATCATATGCTCAGCATCACTTACTAAAATGTCTTTGAACGAATCGCATACATAATGTGGTAATTACAGTATTATCTTCGAATTTATCATTATAAAAATCGATAAAATTCGTATTAATAGGTACTATCAAAAAAGTAATTGTACCTAACGAAAAAAGGTGATACTATACACCATCGTGGGAGTCATGATAACAACAGAACTTTTTAGTGAATTGAGATACAGGCGAATGGCCGCAACAAACGGAATCTGGCAAGAATTTTTAGACGTTATTAGGCAAGAAGTTGGAAGCCGTGTGGTTGAAACATGGTTTAAAGCTATCTCTTTGCAAGAATGGGATCCCTTTAATAAGGTGGTCTATCTTGAAGTGCCCAATATCTTTGTAAAAGACTGGATTCAGAATCGGTATTTACCATTATTTCAAGTCCATCTTGGGCGCTTATTTCATGTGGATTCGCCTAAAATTATCTTTGTTGATGCACAGTCTACTAAAAAAGATTCTCCCTCATCAATACGAGAGGTAACGGTTGTGCCGATATCTCAACCGATCAACGCAATCAAACAACCGGTTGTTCGTAATACTCCCTTTATCTATTCAAATTATACATTCGAATCATTTGTCGTTGGACCGAGTAATTCTCTTGCATATGCTGCTGCGCACGCAGTGACAGAGAAATTGGGATACTTATACAATCCGCTCTTTATTTATGGCGGATCGGGTCTTGGAAAAACACATTTATTGCATGCTATTGGTAATAAGATAAAAGAGACAAATCAAGATGCTGTCGTGCTCTATCAACCAGCAGATCGATTTGTGAATGAATTTATTAACGCAATTCGTTTTGATAAAGTGCATAAGTTTAAAGCAAAATATCAATCAGTGGATGTATTGCTTGTTGATGATGTGCAATTTATCTCAAATAAAGAACAGACACAAGAAGCATTCTTCCATATTTTCAATTCACTCTACGAAGCACATAAACAGATTGTCTTTTCAAGCGATACTTTTCCACTCGATATAGAGGGTATAGCAGAACGTTTAAGCTCACGACTTGCTTCGGGATTAGTAACCGATATTCATATGCCCAGTATTGAGATAAAGATTGCCATTGTGAAAAAGAAGGTAGCTCTTCATAACGAAGAGATGAGTGACGAGGTTGCTCATTTTATTGCTTCACAAGCCGTATCAAATATTCGAGAGCTCGAAGGTGCACTGGTACGTGTTATGGCATTTTCATCATTAACAAAACAGAAGATTACCATGGAACTTGCACATAAAGTATTGCAACGCACGCCGCCATCAATTGTTTCACAAAAGACTGTTGGATTTAATGCGATCATTGCAAGCATTAATCGACATTATAATTATACGCTTGACGATCTTCGATCAAAGAGTCGCCATAAAGATATTGTCTTTGTGCGTCATATTGCTATGTTCCTCATGAAAAAGTTAACCGATAAATCATTACGATGCATCGGAGATTTTCTTGGCGGTAGAGATCATGCAACAGTACTCCATGCAATTGAGCGTGTAAAAGAATCACTTGCGCAAGAAGCAGATGTTAGACAAGCAGTCTATGCACTTGAGAAAGATATTATTACCTAGGAACAATGAGCGCAAGCTCATGCTTATTTGTTTGCGCTGCTTTCCGCTGATCTTTTGTTCTGAAATAGGCATCCTTTAAAAACTTTCCTGTTAAATGCAAAAACCATTCAACATGATTATCAAAAGCAATCGGTTCTTTAAATCCTACGCTTGATGGAAAATGTTCCGTATCAACAATGATAAAATGAATCTCCTGCGTGATAGGATCATTATAGAAGACAAAATTATTAGTATGTGGATCGATAAATAGTTTCAGATCATTGCAAAAGTCCATAATCATCTTTCTACGCGAACTGTTATCAATCTTTGCAGTCTGTTTTGTATCGATAGCGTCTGCAATAATTGCGTATGTTCCTGGTATTTTAATCTCTCGACGTTCAACATCTCCAATATGTTTCCCAACGAGAGACATCCACGGTTCATCTGCGGGTACCCAAAACCATTTGCGTGGAATATGAACAATGTTTTTCCATCGATCAAATGAATCTATTGTTTTGAGTACATGTTCACGATTATATAGGCGCGATATTCCGGTAATATGCCGATTTGATCCTCCAGACATATAAAAGAAGACCATTGGCTCAACTCCTTTACTGTAAATGTTAAAGAGGCTTTCTGGTGATTCAATAAAGAGTTTAAGCACAAACGGATGGTCATTAAATTTGAGCACAAGCAATCCTGATGGAAGTGTATAATTAAAATTTTTATCTTGGAGAACTTTAAAATGTTTATATGATCGCTTATGATGACGAACCTCCTTTACCACTTCTTGAATCAATGCATTAAGTTCTGTGGTGCTACTTGCTCCGCTATCTTTAATGTGAGAAATTTGATCTTTTGGCAATGCGTATGATTCGGATAATGTAACAGCATTAAAGGCAAATATAGGATATGGTTCTAGATGTGAATCTTTGAGCGTATAGAGTATTTTTGAAGACCCATCCCATGATATGGATAATTCTGGCATAAAAGGATCTTTTTTCCTGAGTGGACTTCTGCCACCAATAGAATACTGATGACATAGCATAAGTGCTATGCCCATAAGAATAGTATGATGCTTCACGACAAGTCTCTCTTTGTAATAGAATTACTGCTTACTACTTTTTTATTTGCACTACCGTGCTAATCAAACTTATAATGAATCAAAATCGTCCTGTCAATCATTGTACCCTATATTTTTCTTTGTTTCGTATATGCGCGATAAAAGGGCCATCATTCATTGAGTAAATTTTGACTATTGAACTTTTGCTGGTTACAGAGTAAGAGTAAAAGAGATATTACAATAGAAAAAATGAGGAGTAGTAATGAAGCGTTACATAACTTTTGGACTCTATGAAAGGGGTTTCCATGAAATTGCCAGAATCAAACCATGCTAACATTTTGCATAATCTCTGTGCGTTGCCGCGTAAGGTTATTCTGTTGCACGCTCAACAGGAACATCATGCACCTGAGTTTGTATTATATGATTTATGCAGAAAAGAATGTTTTAATTTTCCACGAGCAGCCTATTTTGTAGATAATCCAGATTTTGATTGTCTTAAAGGTGTTGCGGGATATAGTCATCAAGACGCACTGCCATTATCATGTGATATTTGGGTTAAACCTGTCGACTTTACACAACATATGAGCAAAGCACCATTTAATACAAAAGTGCGATCATTTAATCGTTCAAGCTTGCGAAAAATGGGTACGCATGATGATGCCGTAATTAATGAATTAGCTCATGAATTTAATTTACAAGACTATGGGTTTTATAGTTGGGACATGAAGCATGATAATCATGGTTTCTTTATTTATGAAAAAAATGGATTGGACAAAGATATTCCGAGCGATTATGTTTTAAATGGTTTGAGCATATTAAGTTTTTGTCCTATTGCGTAAGAAAATCCTTATAAACATACGGGCAGGTCTTCAGACGCGAAGCACTTGCCTGTATGTTTATTAAGAAGAGATAGAAAGTAAATGTAGTACGGCCAAATATCATCTTAATAAGATTCTGTAAGAATATACGAAGGTAATGATACCGTGGTATCAATTTCAGCCTTTTTGCGTAATAAATAAGTAACAAGTTGTTTATTATTAACATTATAAGCGCGATTATAGGCTATTGAAGCATAATAGAGAGGCGTTTTGCCATCATTGTTTTTTTGATTAATATCAGCATTTTGTTTGAGTAATAGTTTAATGAAATGTTTTCTTTGATTTGCAGAAATACTAATACTTGCTGCAATGTGATGTAAAGCGGTATTTCCATAACTATCTGTTGCATTAACATCTGCGCCATGATCGAGTAGTAATTGTGGCATTGTACACAGATCGTATAGAGTTGCACTCTCTTTTCTATAATCTGCATAATCATCAATATAGGCACACATCATAAGTGGAGTCATCTGTTGAATAATGATATCATGTCTATCTTGATTTACTAAAGATGTATAAGGATATGAGATTCTTTGTTCATATACTTCATCGATAGGACAATCAAGATCAATAAGTGTTTTCATAACACCTGCATTGCGCGTCTCAGTAGTTGTTGGATTTTTTAATAATGTGCTATTGATCAAGGTTGAAGCAAATGGAGTCTTTCCATCTGCATCGCTAAGTGCAAGGTTTACGCCATACAATACGAGCGTCTCTATATCGGATAAACGGGTGGGTGTAATTTGTTTGGGATCGAATCTACCTAAATGACTTGTGACGATATGGATAGGACGCGTTTTGCTATAGCTCGTATCGATTGCATGCAATATATTGATATTTGCTCTTTGCTGCAAAAGACTTGAAATGACTTTTGGTGATAAGATGCTGTTATGACGCATAGTTCCACTAACATAATTAAAGAGTCTTTTTGATGTATCTTTATCAAACTGGCCAGCAAATAATAGTTCGGATGATACTAATAATAACAAGCAATAGAGAAATATAATCATTCTACTTCCTGAATTTGTTTATATTGTTCGATATCAAAATTGTGAGAATTGATTTGATCTTCATAACGCCATGGATAGTTGAGGTCTTTAAAGATCTCTTTTAATACAGATTCAGGTAGTCGAGGAATTTTCTTAATATGCGTATAATTGGGATGTTGTAAATATTTATCATGTGTTATTTCTTTGAACTCTCTAAATCCTTCATATTCATTTTTATGTTTTTCGATCCATGAAAGCATGAGCCTTTTGGCAATGAAAATAATTGCGTCAGAATAGTCTTTATAAGCGGTTGATTGAGCAATGATAGCTAAAGAGTCCTTATGCTCATTAATAATAAACGGATTTGCACCATTATCAAGAAGGTTTCTAGCAATAATATGCTTTTTAAGCCAACGGCGCTTAAGTACATAACCAAGAATAGTATTACCATACGAATCTTTCGCATTAATGTCTGCGCCATATTCGAGTAATGAAGATATTATTAATTGATATTTTTTAGGCTCACGATGCCAGAGACCATTAAAGTAATGTTTTACGGTTGTTTTAAGAGGATTTTGATCTTTATCATTGATATATATTTCATTGGGATTGGCGTTGTGTTTAAGAAGTGTCCTTACCAAATGGGGCTTAGGATTTACGGTATTGAGTGCTATTTGCAATGCAGTAAAACCGCTGGAGCTTTTAGCATTAATATCTGCTTTACAAGCTATCAATATATCAATAGCAGATTGATCTCCGCTATTATATATATCAATGCAGGATACAGCGGAATGTAAACAACATGTGTCAAATGTAAAACTATGCATGGGAATGTTAAAAAATTTATTAATATCCGCCCCCTTTTTCTGATATAGTTCAATTGTATCTTTTGATAGCTCTTTATGGTTTGCAATACTTTCGTGTACATAATCCAATAACTTTTTTGATTCCTCATCATTATATTGCTGACTTGCAGATATAAGTCCGCATGAAAAAATTGTAATAAAAAAGAGTGTGATCATAATGCCCTATGTATGTGTAATTACTGGTTTAACTATTTGCTATATTATCCTAAATAAATTGGCATTACAATCGCCTTTTCGAGGTATGGTTATAACGCTTAGTTATTGCTATATGAAAACATTCTCTGATATTCTTATAGTATGTAAAGAGCAGAGAATCAAAAATACATATATGGGGGGGTAATAATATGGCTAAATATGGCAAAAAGGCACAGACTAAGGTTAAGCGTGCAATGCATGAGTATAAGCGTGGCAAGCTTACAAGTGGTAAGAGTGGTAAAAAGGTTACCAGTAGAAAGCAAGCAATAGCGATTGGTATTTCGGAAGCACGTAAAGCTGGTGCGAAGATTCCTAAGAAAAGAGCTACAGCTAAAAGAACATCAGCTAAAAAATCTGCAACAAAACGTAGAAAATAAATTAAAAAGCATGAGAACATGGCGAGAGGCTCAATAGATAGATCGAGCTTCTATTTTTTTAACAAACATATCCGCTTTCTACTATAAATGGAACAAGCGCTGGCAGCTCTTCACCATTAATGTATGCAAGTGCAGCGCCGCCACCCGTTGATAGAAAATCAATATCATGTTGTAAGTCTTTTTGTTCAATGAGACTTACCGAATCACCGCCAGCAACTACGCTCCATGCTGTAGATTTTCCCATTGCTTGTGCAAGTGTAGTAAATGCGGTAAGTGTTTCTGGACGATGAGCAAACCCCATTAATCCGTTATAGAATACTGTCTTTGCTTGCATAATATGTTGACAATATAGTTCGAGTGTATGTGGTCCAACTGCACATGCAATACCATCGTCTGGAATCGTTTTGACATCAACAAACTCGAGCGGTCCGTCAATAGATCCGTGTGCAATCTGATAATCGAGTGGAAGTACGATTGATACATTTCGAGATGTAGCTTCTTTGAGTATTTCGTTACACAGAGGAATTGCGTGTTGATCTACTAATGATATGCCAACAGAGATATCACATGCAGCTAAAAACGTTGATGAAATTGCAGGACAGAGAAGTATGGTATTTGCGCGTGTACATAATTTTCGAATGAGCGGTATCTTATCAGTTACTTTTCCGCCACCAATGATTGCAACAAATGGTCGCTGTGGATGTGTTATCAGTTTTTGTAACGATGCAATCTCTTTTTCAATTAAAAAACCGATACTACGGTGTGCGCAATCAAATTGCTCTGCGGTGAGTGCTAATGAAGTATCATTACGATGAGTAGCGCCAAATGCATCGAGTACGTAGAATGTTCCTAATGTTGCATACGTTTGCGCAAGTGCATAATCTTGTTTTTGCTCACCAGGAAAGAGACGAACATTTTCGAGCATAATAAGTGAATGATCCTTTTGTGCTTGTCGCGCATCATCAATCGTTGATGCAAAAAAGCAAGGATATCCATGATCTGAAAACCATTGTGCCAATATTTTTGTCGAAAGATTTTGTATAAAACCGGTTGGTCTTCCAAGGTGTGTCAGAATTGTGACGGATGCTCTTTTATCATTTAAAATATAAGTGAGCGTTGGAAGTAGTGCGCGGAGTCGAAAATCGTTAGCGATAGTACCACTCTTTTCGAGTGGTACATTGAGATCTGCACGTAATAGTACATGGTCATGATGAGTAATATCATGCATGCGTTGGACAAATGATTGCATATTATCCTTCATATCGAAGAACATGAGAAATATTGATTGATCTAATTTTGCGCGTTGGAATAACGGTTGCAATGAAACTGACAATAACCACAACAGCAAGTACTGCAAGCATAATATCCCAATCCATGCGAGCGGGTAAGTGAGAGACAAAGTATACATCAGGAAGGCTAATAAATGGATATTTTTCAAGCGCCTTGCTTGCAAAGTAAGCACCAAGTAGACCAACTGCTGACGCGCTGATAGCAATACTCATACCAATTGCTAAGAATATTCGTTGAATGATGCGATCGGGACATCCCATCGATTTAAGAATGGCAATGTCGGGACGTTTTTGTGTGATAAACATAAACATTAATGAGATGATGTTCATACTAGCTACTAATGTGATGAGCGTGAGAATGAAAAACATAACCCATTTTTCAAGTTTCAATGCTGATACAAGTGCGGGATATAAATCTTGCCACGAGTAGACAGCAAGATCTAATCGTTGTGCAATGCGTGCAATAACTTCTTCTTCATTGGCATCGGGAGTTAGCTTTAAATTGATTTGTACAATGCCAGTCTCTGGAAATAATGATTGAAATAATGAGAGTGAACAGAATGCAACTGATGAATCGATATCTTCTATGCCAGTGTTAAAGATTCCGCCAATTATCGTATCGGTAGGGCTCAACTTTATTGAGCTTCGTTTGATCTGTTCAGTGTGTAAGAGTGTAAGTGGACTATCAATATCAACACGTAGTTCTTCTGCAAGCTCTCGACCGATCAATATTCTATTTTGACGTAACAATGCAGGAAGTGATGCTTGTTTTCGAGGACGAATAATCTTTTCTTCGAGTGTACTTACTTGCGCTTCTGCTTCAGGATCAATACCACGAATAATGATAACTTTTGGTGGTTCTTGATCAGACTTTTCTTTTTGTTGAATGATAGCATGTCCAAATGCGTTAGGGCTTATTGCAACTACTTCAGGAAACTCTGCATTGAGTACTCGTTGAATTGCAGGAACGTTGAGCTCTTCATCAAATCCACGAATAATAACATTTGCGTGAATACCTTGCATCTTTTTATAGATAACTTTTTCAAATCCATTCATAATTGCGCTTACAAGTGCAAGTGAAAATGTTCCAATCAAAATACTTAAAAAACAGATATGTACCATCGTTGATATATTTTTTTCTCCTGAACTATGCCATAAATATCGATATGCTAATAAAAGCGTAATAGATTTCATTGTTACATCCTTTTGAAAGAGGGTGTTAAAAAGAGCCCTTGTAAAGTAAGCTGCTTTTTTCTAGGCTACTACTATTGATAGCCTGATAGTATCATAATGAGGTGGGTGTATGAAGAGTTCCTCGATTTGGATGATAACAATTTGTATCATTACTATGTTGCCGGGATGTAGCAGAATTATTAATTGGGGCAAAAGATCATTTTGCCAAGGTATCGATTTGACCAATGATTCTCGTAAAGTGCGACAGTATATCCGGACGGTTCGTATATACGATCAATTTGCTACCAGTGCAATTTTTGATGTGCTTTGGTTGTCGGATGATGTGCGAGAAGCATACACCGATAATCATGCTGAACGGTATGGATTAAAAGAAGAGAATAGACGCGCATTTTTGCGGCGACAGCTTGAAGAGAACAATCACTTTATAACATTCTATCTCTTAAGTCTTTATGAAGTTCCGTTAGGAATAGAGATGTCAGAATGGACGATATTTATTACAGTTGGTGGCGAAAACTATTATCCAATAGATGTAAAAGCAGTTGACTTACCACAAGAGTATCGATTATTCTTCGATAAACGATTTACACGATTCAAATCAAGTTATGTTATTACATTTGATGCAAAAAATATTGAAAATGAACACATTCTACAACAGGGTGATGATTATCTCATTATGAACTTTACATCACCATCAAAAGAATCGTGTGTTTCATGGCCGCTCTACAAAGCATCATGGTATACAAGAGTGGGATGTTGTCGCTAGCAGAGGAGACAGAGTGATTATTGCTATTGGTGCCGATCATAGAGGATATGATTGTAAAGAGTATCTCATGAAATCAATGCCAACTATTTCATGGCTTGATGTGGGAGCATACTCTAATGAACGTTCTGATTATCCAATCTATGCACAAGCAGTCTGTCAATCAATGCTCCAAGGAAAGGCAGCGTATGGAATATTGCTCTGCGGAACGGGTGTTGGTATGTCAATTGTAGCAAATAGATACCCATCGATATACGCTGCATTAGTCTGGAACAGTGAGATTGCACGGTTATCAAAAGAAGATGATAATGCGAATGTACTCGTATTGCCTGCCGATTATGTAACACATCAAGAGGCGCAGACTATTATTGAAGCTTGGTTGCGCGCAACATTTAAAGAGGGGCGTTATCGTGAGCGTATTAATTTAATTGATCCTATTTCTAACGATAGAGAAGAATAAAAAAGAGCCGGTTTAAAAGCCGGCTCTTTTTGTTATATCAATAAAAAGTTTCTTTATGCTGCAGAGACAACATTCGGAACAAGTCCAAGTTCTTTTTTAAGTGCATCAATTGAGATGCCAACTTCTTTGAGTTTTTCTTCTAAGGCAGCTGGGTTTTCGATGATATCAATAATCATAGCAGTCTCAAATCTACCAATTGTTCCCCGTTGTGCAAGAACTTGCGCAATAGATTGCAATGCATTGCGATGTACTTTGAACATTTCAGTCACTTCTGCTTTACAACGATCAACAAGTGCAATAGCATCATCATGCATCTTTTTCTGAATATGTTTTGGGAATTTTTGTACATCGAGACCTTGGAAAGTGATCGATTGTGCAATAGTTAATGCTTTTTCCATATCTTTGTTATGACAGCTGTAGCTACAGGATCCAAACATTATTTCTTCTGCAACAATACCCGCTACATGATAACGACATAGCGTCATCTTTTCATCTTGCGTATAGACGTTAATTGGATCATGGTTATGATGCACAAAGATGCTACCATATTCAAAGTGTTTGTTATCTTCTTCTTTATCATCACGTGTGTCATATAGATGAAGACCGATAGCCTCTTCTTTAATGTTTTTCATCACTTGGTTGATGGTCACTTTTGATAATACGGAATATTTATCAAAGAGATGCGTAAAGAGTGTATGACCTGCAAAATGGGCAGAGAGCAATGCTTTTTTCTCATCTGAAATATCTTTATTATCATGCATAATAATGTGATGAAGTACTTCATCAATAGATTCTTGAATATGTTCGTATCCAACACCTTGACCACGTGAACGAGCTTTAATGATAGCAGTATTAATAAGAAGCTTCAGTGCTTCAAATGATTTGCCTTCAGTCTCGCCAACGAGTCCATCAACATCAAAGAGATTTGGATTGAGCGAGAGTTTATCAAGCTGTTTAAGAATAAAGACCTTACGATCTTGCGCAGTTGGATATTCGAAGTGAAGCTCTCTTCCAAAGCGGCCCGGTTGTCTGAGTGCTTTATCAAGCGTTTCGGGTCTGTTGGTTGCGGCAATAATGATCACTTGATTCTTTGGATCTTTTGCATCAATGGTTCCGCTCATTGCAGTGAGCCATTCACTCAAATCTTGGTTTCCGCGTTGTAAATGGAGCAAGTCAATTTCATCGATAAAGATAACACAGGGTGCATCTTCTTTAATAATTTCTAATAAGTAAGCAATACCTTTTTTATTGATCCATGTTGCGTTCAGTTCAATAAACTTATATTGATCTTTACGTTTATTGCGCTTGAGCATATGTGCAATTTCGCCAAATAATGCTTTTACACTAAATGATTTACCGGTACGAGTATCACCCATGAGAAGAATGCCTTTTGGTGGTGTTGCACCCATACGATCATATGATTCTGGATTTTCGAGATATGAAACAATACGCATAAATTCATGTTTTACATGATCGAGACCAATAAGATCATCAAATGTTACATCTGATGCCATATCTTCAGCACTACGTGCTTGACGTAAATATTGCCCACCCTTCAAGCGATTAGAAATGGAAGCCCATTTTTCTGCAAGGTATGGTGATACATGGTAATTCCATTCTTGTTTTCCTTTGTAGTAGATGCCACTTGCAAGGAGTGCAAGAAGTGGAGAGTTGCTATGAAGCACTTGACTCCATAAGAATTCACCTTTGATAATACTGCCAACATCTTCACGATTTATAATACCAACACCGCGCTCATACTCTGGTTTATCACCAAGTAATTTGTATGCAAAAGGCATGTGGCGTTTAAAGGTATCATTATCTGAAAGATACCAATAAATATAAGTGGCTGCGCATGCAACCTCTAACCCGAGCCATGCTCTTCGACCAATTGAATATTTGTCGCATGGTGCAATAACATATTTATCAAGAGTTCTATATAAGCGATTGTACCAACGCAATCCAGCGCGTTCTGCTTTATGTTTTAACTGTTCTATACATTTTGTATTTTTTTTAATTGATTGATCAAACTGTTCAAATGTTTGTGCGTCAATATTGATATGCTTTGAGCGTTTTGCACTATCTTCTTGTTTCTTTGCAAATGCTTGAATGTCAAATGGTTCTATAGTATGACAACCATTGTTCAAAGCAGTAAGAACATGTTTTGTGATGCTCTCTATAAGATCGATCAAAAACTGCACTGATTGTAGATCAGCGCCAATAAAACGCTCATGCTGAATTCCTTGTAAGAGATATGTCATGCTCTTAATAGCATCAAGCGCATCTTTTTTGTTTGCAATAGTAGGAACTTGATTTTCGCTAATCATGGTGGAGAGCATTGATAATGTTCCAAAGATATCATCGAGTTGTCGTTTACAGGTATCAATGATAGGATCAATAATCTGTGCAACAATGGTGGCATCAGAGATTGTTTCTTGATTATCTTCTTGAGTAATCTGTTCTTGTATCGGTGATGTACTTACAATCGATATGGTTTGAAGTATACTAGAGAACATTACTGCGAAAAGGAGCAGGCGTTGTTTGCTCCTGGAGTATTTTATTATCATAGTACTCTTTCATAGTTAAAAGTTTTAACTGCGTTTGGACCCGTTAAAGTTGAATTTATACTGCAACTAATAATGCAATATGGGTTTATAATACAGGGGATAATAGTATTTGTCGATTGGGTAACGAGTTAATAAAGGGTCTTTTATACAAAGGAAATAGCATGATTTGTGGATTTCGGCGATGTGGGGTCTTATTAGGGTTATTAGGGATGCTCTTTTGGGGAGTCTACCAGATTAATAGTCGTCAAAAGAACCTTGATAGAAAGGGAGTGCGTCATTATGAACCAACGTTCTTTAATCTTGATCGTATAAAGAATCTTTCTAATATTACCGGTATTGCGATTATAGGGTCTGGATGTGCAGGATCTGCCGCAGCTGTCTATGCAGGAAATCTTCGCATTCCGGCAGTGGTGATTCAAGGAGGTATGCCAACAGGGCTCCTTGGTCAAACGACTGATGTAGAAAACTGGCCCGGCGAAATATCTATTATGGGGCCAAATCTTGTTGAGAAACTCCATAATCATGCAAAACATATTGGAACGAAAGATTTTATTGCAGATTCAGTAGATCGGATTGATTTTAGTCAGTGGCCATACGCTATCTATTTATCAGATGATAGAGTCATTCATGCTTTGTCAGTGATTGTTGCAACGGGAGCATCGCCACGAAAATTGGAGATTGATGGTGAGAATACCTATTGGGGATCTGGTGTAACTGCATGTGCAATCTGTGATGCACGATTCTTTAAAGATGAAGATGTTGTGGTAATTGGTGGCGGCGATTCTGCTGTTGAAGAAGCAACGATTTTGGCTCGTTATGCAAAAACCGTAACTATTCTTGTGCGTAAAGATCGTATGCGTGCAGCAGAAAAAGGGCAGATGCGTATCAAAGGATATCCAAATATCTCGATTATGCATAATGTTGAAGTGAAAGCAATCGTGGGAGATGGCACAAAGGTAACGGGTATTGAAGTTTACAACAATCAAACAAAGCAAGTGCAAACCTTGGCTGTAAGTGGTGTCTTTTTAGCAATTGGACATGAACCAAATTCATCATTGGTGGAATCATATATTAATACTGATGATGCTGGTTATATTAAGATGCAAGATCGATCACAAGAGACCTCATTGCCCGGTGTATTTGCAGCAGGAGATGTGGAAGATTTTGTCTACAGACAAGCTATTGTTGCAGCAGCATCAGGAGTGAAAGCTGTTATGGATGCACAACATTTCCTTGATGAGATTGGATTTGATGCAAAAGTTATTCAGATGATAGAAAAGAATCTCTATCGATCTTCTGATGAAGATGAAGAAGACTCTGATACAGATGAAATAGCATCTATTGAAAATAGCGAGCAGTTTGATTCAGAACTTGCATCGACTGATAAAATTGTAATAGTAGATTTCTATACGGAAGAATGTGTTAGTTGCAAAGCGATGATGCCGATGGTGGAGTCATACGTTTCATCACATGAAGAGAAAATGCGATTACTTAAAGTAGATGCCGCTCAGGCTGATGATGTTGCTAAGAAGTATCACGTATCAAAAGTACCCACCTTATTAGTCTTTAAAGAAGGTGAATTGATTGGACGACTACAAAATGCAGCTGATAAGGGTGAAATACATACCTTCTTAAATCAATGGCTAGAGAAATAATAATACATCTGAGAAAATCAAAAAGCCTCGCTCTAAAAAAGCGAGGTTTTTTTATGAGCTTGAGGGATATAAATTATGAGTTTCATAAAAACAAGAAAAACATGACATCAAAGATTGCAGCCTGAAATTATTTAGTGGTAGGCTAATAATAGAAAAATGAAGTAAGTTGAAAAAGGTAGAAAACAGCAGATTAAGAGGTTTAAAGCAATGAAGTTTTATAAAGAGAAGAGTGCCTTCATTGTTATGCTCTATATGGCATGTATATACGGTAATGCAGCAACTGAGCCAATGACAACATATGGCGTAATCAAAGAGGTTGATGTTAAGCGTATTAAAGGGGCAATTCTTGAAAAAGTTGTTCTTTATCCTATTGAGCAAGAAGGATCAGTAAATCATATTACTCGTTATGCAGAATTAGTACGTTATCCGCAAGCGCAAGCGACTATTCTGATATGTCATGGATTTATGTGCGACAAACAAGATGTTACATTTTTGAGACATATTTTTTCCAAAGGCACATATAATGTTATGACGTTCGACTTTAGAGCGCATGGTGAAAGTACAGAAGGTCAATGCTGTACATTTGGTAAAAATGAAAAATATGATGTGATAGCAGCAGCCCATTTCTTACGAGAACATCCAGATCTTAAAGGTAAGCCCGTATTTGTGTACGGATTTTCTATGGGTGCTGTGGCATCAATAGAAGCGCAAGCTGTGGATTCAGCACTCTTTGATGCGATGGTGCTCGACTGTCCATTTGATTCGAGCGAAAAGACCATCAAGCGCTGTATTGATAATATGCGTATCACATTACTTGGGTATGAGTTTGAACTTCCTGGAAAAGAATTTTTACAACAACATGTATTTCATCCATATGTGCAGGCAATGATTAAAGCAGTATTGAAGACAGTATCGAATATGGATACTAAAAATATTACAACAAATGTATGTCCTGTCTATCCACAAGAATCGATCAAAAGAGTCTCAGTTCCTTGCTTTTTTATACATTGCAAAAAAGATGAGAAAGTTCCAATAGAAGCTGTTAAAACGATTTATGAAAATGCAGGTTCTGCATATAAAAAATTGTGGCTTACGAATGGTAGACGCCATTATGATTCATTCTTCTATAATCCAGAATTATATACTGAGCTTGTTAATGAATTTTTAGTGCAAATGCTTTCAAACGATACTACAACTACGCTGCAGGCGCAAAAAATTATAGAAGATAATGAGAATGATAATGTTTGATATATGTGAGGATTAGATGAAAAAAATATATAGCAGATTGCTGCTCGTGATTCTTATATCAGCAGAATCATGTGGGATAGTTGATGCAGCACAAGTAGCTCTCGATGGAGATGAAGATACGACTACCATTATATACGATAATCAACAATGGATAGTACCCGTAGGATTCTTAGCATGGTCTCTTGCAGATCAGGCAGCATGGTGGGGAAACTGGTACGGTGGTTACTGGAGTGGCAATTATCATCGCGGTGGCTGGAGAGGTAGACGTGGCTATCATCATCGTGATAGAGATAGGCGTAGAGATGCGCATAGAAGAAATCGTGCTGCAGGGAGAAGCCATCATAGATCTGCTGGACATCATGGAGGTGGGCATCGTCGCGCAGGAGGAGGTCATCATCGTGGCGGTGGACGTCATGGTGGTGGAGGACATCACGGCCGTCGCTAGTCACTCATTGCATGGCTTATTGGAGGGAATAGTATGAAAAATTGTAAGTTGCTTATGATGATCGCTATTGCATTGATCTTCTGTGTGCACGATATAAGAACTTCAGCACCAATAGATCAACATGTAGCTGTACAGAATGCAAATGAATTTGATCGATTAATAAAGAAATATCCATACGCAGTTGTATTGTTTAGCGGAAATGATGCAAAAGGAAAACTCTTTACGCGTGTGTTGGGTGATGCGAGTAATAAACGCCGCTATCGTGATATGAATGTGGTATTTATTTTAGTAGATTCTTCATTAAAAGATATTATGCAAGAATATAAAGCGCATGATCTACCTGTCTTTATGCTATTTATAGATGGTGCACTTGTACGAACAGATAGCAACAAGACTGCGGTTCTTCGTGGAGATGAGATAGGATTCTATGATCTTAAAGAATTTATCGATACATTCTTCGTTTCATCGTCAGATGATACAAGTGATACTGAATATGTTGTTGAGCGTCCAGAACGAATTGTAGTGAGTAAACCGTATTATAAACGAACATATTACAGACCATATTACTATGGATACCCATACTGGGGTGGTTACTATGGTGGTTATCCATATTGGTATCCCTATTCGGGTGTAGGGTTTGGGTATTATGGCCGCCGTGGCGGATTTGGTTTTGGTATAGGTTTTTAAATGAATGTTCGTACAATAATTATGAGTATGCTCATGGTAATTACACATATGAGTATGGCTGTTGTTGTACGACGTACTGCTCAGCAGTGGAATAGTCAACGCTATAATTATCCACTTTCGGTTGTTCTCTATTATAGCAAAACGCAAGGATCGGAACATATTTCTGCGATGAAAGAGATTCTTAAGCAAGTAAGTATGCTCAATGATTTTACATGTGCTGCGATACGATTTGTAAGTATTGATGTGAGCAATAGTGGATCTGAAGTACATGAAGGGTTAACACTTTCACGACTTCCTGCCTATGTGCTCTATCGTAATGGTGATCCTATACGCAATAATGCATTACAAAAACCGGTTATTTTGTATGATACGATGTCAGTCTCAATGCTCAGAGATTTTATCAATACGTATTTGGGTAATGATGTTAAAAAGATTGTTGCTGCAAAGCGCAGAGCCTATCGTGAACGAGAAGAATCTGACGAATCAAAAACAACATTCTATTATTACGTTGACTCTTCATGTGATTATGGCGCATCTTATCCAAGCTATTACTGGCATTGGCCGCAATATAATTGGTATGATTGCGGATCATGTAGTACCAGTGTAGGATTTGGCGTATCTATTGATCTGTAGTGATCCAACAATCTCTTAATGCTTCTTTTGTTTCAATAATTTTTTGATCAAGTTCTTTAGGAGTATAATAGACACCAGGATGATTTTTTAAATCTTCTTCATAATCGGAGAATCTTGTTGCAACTTCATCGAGTGCATCAAATGCTTTTGATTCTTTATCTGTTAGTGTATCTAGATCAGTTTCTAAGCAATAGCTCTTATAATATTCATTACAAAAGTCCCATCGACTTATTTTTTAAGTAAATATTGATCGATAAGCCAATATAATATTCGCTTATCGTCTTTTTTTAGCATAATCATGTTTTTAGTAAGGGACCTATTTACGTACTTGATATATAAAAAATGCGTGATTATTCTACCCATGTATAAATATGTACCCAATCAACAATGGATAATAAAAAAACTTCTTCAGGATGACATAATTGACTCCAGACGGCTTCTTCATCTAAATCTGAAAGAGGAAACCCTCCTGTGAAGTTCCATGATATCTCAAACTTTCTAATAAAGTCTTTAACAAGAATGTTGGAAAAGTCTGTTATTTGAAATATGATTTTTTTGTTTCCTTCTATTTTCCAATAATCAGATTCTGAATATAAAGATATAATGGCAGTAGGCCAAAATAAATGAATAGCATCTTCAAGAGTAATGCGTAATTCGTTAATAATATCGTTATCATTGCATGGAAAAATGCATTGAATCATTAAGTGATACTGATTATTCATTTATGTGTTATTCTTCCGTTTAAAAGCTTCTGATTAAGTTTCAATATTCTTGTTAAGGCAATCAATATAATAATCAATGGTTTCTTCTGATAAATTATTATTAGATTCGTCCAGTTTTTCGAGCTCACTCATTACGCTTGCTATGGATGAACTTTGATCAGCTTTGTATTCAAAAGAATCTGAAAACCATATGCCATTTACCCAATCAACAAGATATGATTTATTTATTTTTCCATGTTTGTATAGATCTAGCATGTGAATAAGATGATCTTTTGTTACTAAGATTGAGATATGTATGTCTCCTGGTATTAATAGTTCAAGAACATCATGCTTAGTAATTTTTCCGTCTCTAAATTGCTCTAATTTCTTTGCATTGTTTACTGCCATATCTTTTTACCTATTCTCCTATTATAAGATACGATGCAATGTTGGGGTGAAATTTCTCTTTAAAACATGTTGCGTGACAATAGAAGCTTTGGCTTTCTGAAAGATCGCTTTCTCGCTCTGAAACAGATGAGATAATTATGTCACAGGGATCGTTATTTGTTGGAATAATTGAGATATTGCAGAAGCAACATACAGTATTAAAGAAATTTTTTCTTATATTCATATAATTACTCTATCCACGTGTAAATATGCACCCATTCAACATCTGATAACAAAAATACTTCTTCTGGAGATACATTTCTGCTCCATATTGCTTCTTCAAAATCTTCTACTGTTTTTGTATCGATATTATAAGCATTAGTATGTGAGTATTCCCATGAAATATTAAATAGTGCAATAATATCATGGACCAATATTATTTTGTTGTAAGAAAGACCGTATATAATTACATCACAATCTTGATATTTCCAATACTTTTCATCTCTTCTTA
Organism: uncultured Pseudomonadota bacterium; assembly: GCA_964575265.1. Classification (GTDB taxonomy): domain Bacteria; phylum Babelota; class Babeliae; order Babelales; family Vermiphilaceae; genus CAZNPD01. The sequence goes on from CAZNPD010000001.1 coordinate 389,342, forward strand.
CTATAATCGTAGTCTCTAAAAAATGAGACTGAATTTTGTTAGTTAGTGCTGTAAATAAATTATCACTTATATAAGACTCTATATTTACAATGCATTTAATCATCATACTTAGTTTATTTATTTACTGTTCAGTTTAGAACTGCTTAACTGTTTGTAGTAGTTAATCGTTTGTTTCTCTCACTCAATATCAATGCTATCTGTTCTATGGCGACTTTCAATTCTTTTAATGTTTTGCATTTGATAACAATAATGGGATTTATCCAATCACAATTTTGTATACCTTGCACAAGAAAAGATCCTGTAGGCTGAAATTCTGGATACCATCCAACATCTAAAACATACTGAGTGCCAAATGAAATTTGAAGCATATCTTCTTTATAAGAAAACTCTTGATCTTTAAAAGAAATATTTTCATCTATATCAAAATCGTTATAGGTAACAATGCCATCTAATATGTAAACGACATTGATAAAGTTATTTGAGCCTATTTGTTGTCTTGCTAATTTGGTAAGCATACAGCGGAACCTTTAAAATTAATTTAATAAGAAGCCTTTCTGGCAAAATATGTTTTTATAGCATCTTTGTCTCTTTCTATTAATAAATCATGAAAATCATTATCATTGCAGAGTTCATTAAAGCCCATAAGTAGAAATATATCTCCAGTAGATTGTTTATTATGTACCGTAATATACCAATTATTGGGCAATGATTTATCGGATACCGTAAATAAAGGATACGGAAACCAATCAGGACGACCATTTTCATCAATAAGATAGTAGAGGCAGTTACTCTCTTTATATATTGGAATTCCCATTACGATGTACTCTTTATCTACGATGAGCCCATAATCATATTCATTTGCATGTAATGTAGTTACTTCATGTAAATCAAGATTATGTGCAGTCTTCGTTTTACAAATTACTTTCATAGTGACGTATACTTTTGTAGTAAATGGATTAATTGCTTGCTATAGGTCTGTAATGATCCAGCAATCTTTTAAAGCTTCTTTTGTTTCAATAATTTTTTGATCAAGCTCTTTAGGAGTATAATAGACTCCAGGATGGTTTTTTAAGTCTTCTTCATAATCTGAGAATCTTGTTGCAATTTCATCGAGTGCGTCAAATGCTTTTGATTCTTTATCTGTTAGCGTATCAAGATCAGTTTCTAAGCAATAGCTCTTATAATATTCATTACAAAAATCCCATCGACTTATTTTTTTCAGTAAGTATTGATCGATAAGCCAATATAATATTCGTTTATCGTGTTCTTCAAACATTTTAACTCTCAACTCCATTTATTACATATCGTGCGTTATTTGATTATAAGAGATATAGATTTATTATGCATGAGCATATTTATTCTCCTATTATAAGATACGATACAATGTTAGGATGTAGTTTTTCTCTGAAACACGTTACATGACAATAGAAGCTTTGGCTCTCCTGGGAGATCGCTTTCTCGCTCTGAAACAGATGAGATAATTATGTCACAGGGATCGTCATTTGTTGGAATAATTGAGATATTACAAAAGCAATATACAATATTAAAAGAACTTTTTCTTATATTCATATAATTATTCTACCCACGTGTAAATATGTGCCCATTCAACAATAGGCAGTAAAAAAATCTCGTCGGGACTACATAATTGACTCCAGACAGCACTTTCTTGTCTATGTCTTAATTGTAAGTGAACATTAAAAACCATGTTATCTCTATATTCCCAATCTATAGGAAAAGCATTAATAAAGTTTTGTACTGTAATAATGGGAAAATGCGTTATCCCGAATATTATTTTCTTATAGCCATCCATCTTCCAATAATCAATGCTAGATTGTAGAGCTATAATAGCCTTGGGCCAATGTTGAAGAGTAATATGTGTAAGTGCTGATAATAATTCATTTTCAATACCTTCTTCAAAGTGAAGAATACATTGTACCATTATACAAGGATTATTCATTTATGTGTTACCTTTCCGTCTAAGCTTACGTTTAAATGATTATTATCACGTGTCATCCAACCAACTTGTTGTTTTCCTTGTTTTGAAAGTTGAACGTCCCATTCTATGTGTTGACCTTTCGTTCTGCTTGTTCCTCTTGTCCAAATATTTCCAAACCTATCAATATAGCCGACATCATTTCCGAGTAGAGGAACAGTAGGGAGTTCCTCTGTTCCACGCCATTTTTTAGGCGGCACATATCGGAGTTTTCCTTTTGTAGGAAGGCCATGTTTTTTTATCCAGCTTTTCTTGGATAGCTTCTCGAGAGTCTTTTTAATTGATCGATTTTGTTTTCTTAAAGAAGCAGCCTTATTATTCATCCGAGAACAGTTCAGCACTACTCCTTCAGGAGTTTTCAGATAAGCGTCTGGTGATGCGGTAGGGTTTTTCTTTAAGAATGCAAGCGCAGCATCTTTTGTTGTTGTATAGAGTTCATACAAACCTTTATGCAGATGGTAGCGTGCATATTGACGACTCGCAGTATGTGTTAAGAATTTCGCCGCTTGATGACGTCCTTTTTTCCGTTCATTTTCAAATGTAGAAATGAATTCGGTCACGGGCTTAAGGAGTGCATCCCATGCAGAGCAATTTGGATCATTCTGCATGCATTCAGTAACATTGCGTATGGAATCTATCAACATCTGGCTCATGCAATAAGCGAGCAACGTTTCACCAGCTACTAACCCTATGAGCATGCTTGCAGGATTCTTTGCAATACTCTCTACAACGGCAGTAATTCCTGATGCAGTACCTTCAGCTAAATCAAGCCAATATTCGTACGGATCGTGTGCAATATCAGAAAGAGTCTCATATGACATTGCCAGAAACTTTTTGCCATAATCCATGAGGGCCCAACAAAAATCGGTGATGTTCATAGCTTTGCGCACATCGCCAAGCTTGTTATATTCGCGTGCAGATTCGGTGTGAGAAAGGAGAGCGTTAGTATGCGGATGAGCAATTGATCTGTCAGAAATTGTTACGATATTTTCAATAAGATTGATGCAATCATTATGGATAACATGCTGTAATTGATTACCAAATGCAGAACGATAAACATTTGTATGATATCCAGCTCGTTGTAATGCAGCAATGGCACGAGGTGTTAGCGCAAATGCTTTTTCTGTATATTGTGCACCAGATGATATAATATCCTCAATTGCTGCAATGCGATCATGGATTCGTTGTGTATCACCAACTCCATATTCTTCAAGCCATTGTGCATACTCAATTCGATCATTTTGTTCGTTGTATAATTCTTCAAATGATTCCTCAAAACTATTTGCAACTCTTTGACGAAAAGCCGCTTGCTCATTATCCTGTTTTTGCTTTGTTTTTTTACGATGATCTAGTATTTTGTCAAGATGCTCTCGCGCTTTTGCAACTTCTTCTTTTAAGCGATTGCGCGCTTTGAAAGTCATTTTATCTTTAATTGATTGGTTGCCGTTAATAAATGCTTGTGTGTTAAGAGTGATGTATGGATGATAGGGTAGTTTTTTGATTGCTGTCCAAAAATTCTCATACTCGAATAACTCCCATGAAGCCATCAATGAGGTCAATTTTTCATGAGAAACGTAATGATAATTTTTTGCATCGGCATAGATCTGATAGTAGTCGACATGATAACCGGTACTATTTGCACTTGTGCGTAACTGTATAGTGTCATCAATTTTTGCGACAACTTTTTCAGTATAAAGTGATTGTATTGCATTATAAAAATCATCAACAGACCAATCAGAACAACTATGTGGATTGTTAATAATGTCTCGTGTCAGTTTTTGTTTTGGTTTTGGTGCAGGCGGCGGTGATGGTGAGATATAATATTCATAATGCTGATATGCAACTGATCGGATACCAAATCGTATGATTGGATTCATGTGAGAAGAATCATCATCGTGTGAATGTATACCAAAGTGTGGGCGCACCGAATGCATTTCTGCTTGTGGATCTTCTGACCATGCAATAAAAGATGAAGAGTGGATGCTTGCTAGTATGAGTAGGATGAATGTGAGGATGCGCTTCATCGATGCTTTCATTATCTCGGATAATCCGTTTTTTGTTTATGCGCTCAATATTAGTACAGATTGATGTATAAATCAAATCTCTTTTTGTGCGTTGACCCACTACTTGTTTTTGTTATGATAACGTTACGCAATTATGTAATACTAGTCTTGTATGTCAAAGGAATTACGCACTATGCAAATACACGTGAGCGATAAGGCGTTACACACATTAGCAACAGATTGCTATGTGTTGATGCTACAAGAGGGATTCTCTTGGAGCAAAGAACTCAAAGAATTTTCAGAAAAGATCTATCCTGATCTTCAGCAATATCTGAAAAATAGTAACTTCACCGGTAAAAAAGGTGAGCTACGAATGATACCCGTTGTCTCAAAAGGACTTTCGTACATCTGTCTTGTTGGTATCGGCGCAAAGAGTAAAAAGATGGATGTTGAAATTTTAAGGCGAGCTGTTGCACAGAGTTTACGTCGAGCATCACAAGATAAGCAGAGCAAGCTTGCGATATGCGCACGTGATTTTTCTCTATTTGGATCAATTGAGTATGTATTGGAACAGGCAACGATTGCAGCATACATGGCCAATTATCAATATACTGATTATTTCTCTGAGAAGAGTCGTATTGTTACTCCGATAACAGAAATTACCTTTACTATTGATAAGGCTGATCTTAAAAAAGCACAAGCCGGCGTTGATCTTGGAAAGATTGTTGGTACTGCAGTTAACAAAGCACGCCATTGGATTGATACACCACCAAATGATATGAATCCCGCATATCTTGCATCACAGGCTGAGAAGATAGCAAAAGCAGAAAAATTAGATGTAACCGTCTTTTCAGAACAAGAATTAGTCAAGATGGGCATGGGTGGTATTACAGGTGTCTCTCGCGGATCAGAGCTTGATTGTAAACTCGTAATTCTTGAATATAAAGCAAAGAGAAAAAGAGCGCCGACAGTAGCCTTTGTAGGTAAAGGTATCACTTTCGACTCGGGTGGATTGAGTCTCAAACCTGCAGTAAATATGGAGACTATGAAAGAAGATATGTCTGGTGCTGCCGCGGTAATTGTTGCTATGGAAGCAATCGCGCAGATTAAACCAGATATTAATATTATAGGTATTGCACCTATTTCAGAAAATCTTCCAAGCGGTAGTGCTACAAAGCCCGGTGATATTGTTCGCTTTTATAATGGCAAAACAGCAGAAGTTAAAAATACTGATGCAGAAGGTCGTCTTGTCTTAGCAGATGCGCTTTCATACGCAGTGAAACATTACAAACCAGATGCAATTATTGATGTTGCTACTTTGACAGGTTCATGTGCATATGCGCTAGGGCCTTTCTTCTCGGGTCTTATGAGTCAGCATGATGCATTAGCTGAACAGGTAAAAGAATCTGCACAACGAACTGGTGATTATGTATGGCGATTACCAATGCATGATGATTTTAAAGCAGCTATTATTTCACCAGTGGCAGACTTATGTAACGCTGGAAATCCAAAATATCGCGCAGGCGCTATAACAGCAGCTCATTTCTTACAAAATTTTGTTGCAGATATTCCATGGGTCCATTTGGATATTGCAGGAACATCATTTGATGTGCCGGATATTCCCTATTATAGACCTGGCGCAACAGGTGCAGGAGTTCGTCTATTGATTGATATTGCACAACATTGGAAGTAGTCTCTCGTCAATGATAGAAAAACCCACTAAGAAAATAAATTCTTAGTGGGTTTTATTGTTATGGCATTCTCCGGTTGTTACAAATAAAAAAGGAATGAGTATGATGCTCTTTATTTTGTTGCAAGCATTATTTGCATTATCGATTGTTATTTTGCGAAAGATGTCCGCATGTGAATCACCCTTTTTATTAGTGGGATTACGCTTAATACTTGCAGGATCGATATTGTTTTTGATGCAATGGATTGTTGATCGTACAAAACTCTCTTTGTGGTATGTGCATTGGCGATTATTATTCGTTGCGGCAATTCTCAATGCATATGTTAATAATGCATTTGGCTTATGGGGAATTCAACGATTGCCGTCAGCTGTTGTGAGTCTCATTACAAGCACCACTCCTTTTATTACAGCACTCTTATCCTATTTTCTGTTACAAGAACGATTAACCAAGGTGCAATGGGTATGTTTAGGAATTGGCATGTTAGGATTTATTCCGGTTATTATATCAACAAATACAGTTACGCAATGTCCGTCTGATAACGTATCGATTGTGTTAGCAATGTTCTCAGTAATGGTAGCAGCAGTTGGATCATCATATGGGTGGATCATTATGAGGGAACTGATATATGAACATCATCTTTCTATTATGGTAACAAATGGATTTACATTGTTGTGTGGCGGAATATTGTCATGTCTGCATGGATATCTTGTTGGAGAAGGATGGCCATCATTTAAAGAGAATGATCTATTCCTTTCAATTATGTTAACAGCATTTTTAACGCATATTGTTGGATATTCAATATATTTACTATTACTGGGTGATAATTCACCAACGTTTATAGCATTTACTAGTTTTGCAGCGACATCGTTTACCGCTCTAATTGCCTGGTTATGGATTGGAGAACCAATAACGATGCCGCTTATTATTTCTGCGTTAATTATTTTTCCGAGCCTTTTATTGTTTTATCGACAGGAGCGTTTCCAGCAGTTGCATTCGTAAGCATACGTTCCCATACTGTTTCGGCAGAATTGGTGATTGTGATGTGTTGTGCATAAAAATCTTTCCACGCTTTGAGGGCAACAGGAAAATGGGGTAATGCAAGTTCAAAGAGTGCTTGTGCATACGCACGTATTTCACATTGTGCGCCATCGTGAAGACGTAGTTTCAGAAAATGCATGAGCGAATGTAAGTTTGTAGTGAAAATAAACTCTGAGTAGGTACATACAGGTAATACTGCACGAGCAACTTCCCGACAAACACCTTGCTCGAGTAATGTTTCATAGGTTTTGACTGCTACATCGATACTGTTTCGGTAAGCATTTTTAAGTGTTTCATTATCGAATGATCCAAATGATGCTTGTTTATTTTTGGTATCTTGATAACGCCAATAATTAGGAACATAAAATTCAAGTGGTGCTTTTACATAACGGTAACTAATTTCGTTATATGAGTTCATGCGATGGCGCATCCATTGCCTGATGACAAAGATTGGTGCTTTGATACGAAATGAGAGTTGATTATGCTCAAATGGACTTGTGTGTTGATGTTCCATCAAAAATCGAATGAGCGAAACATCACGATCACTCAACGTGTTGCTAAATTTTCCATACGATACACGTGCAGCATTTGCGATATCGATATCGCTTCCTGATACACGTACTAAATCGACTGAGCTTATTCCATCGCATAATGGATCAATGCGATGTGATACTGATTGTGCTGATAATGAGACATTCTGTTCTGTTTGCATACTAGTTCCTTTGTGTATACGTCATTGATATATGTAGTATCTCTTTATAATCTTTTTTCGAAAAATATTCATCAACAAAGTATAATAGATTGATATCTGTGAGCGTTTGTGATCGATGAAAATAGTATTTGTTAATAATAAGAGATGGCAGGATAATTGCATGAAAATAGTATGGTTTATTGTGAGTCTATTGAGTGTGAATAATCTGTTGAGTTCAGATAAAGAATACGAACAGCTTCTTTTGAGAAGTAATAATTTGGTTAGAACTATAAAGAGTGATTTTAGAATTGTTGATGCACGATCAGAAAATGAATTTCGTTTGCTTGCAAAAATTTTTAGAGATCATAATAAGATTAATACCGTATCCGATGATATTGACGGAACAGCACTTGATTGTGCCGTTAAAAAGATGAGTAGCTCTACGAAAGATTTAAAAAAAGAGGCATCACGTAAAGCAGTAGAGATACTTCTTGAGTATGGTACTGACCCGAATATCGCCGCAACGTGGCATAGAATGTCAGCATTTCATTACTATTGTGCAGAACATTTATTTGAATACGCTGAATTATTAGATATTTTTTTTGAGTGTGGCGCAGATGTTAATCAAAAAGATAAAGAGGGTAATTCAATTGTGAGTAATATTTTTCACAATGCAATACGATTTAACATTTGGATGGATGATCATAAAAAAAAACTTATCAAAACGATTGTGCAGAAATCTAATGTAGATATTATAAATCAAAAAAATAATAACGATGAAACGATACTTAGTCGTAACTCATTTATTTTTCCTAATACGACTGCATATATTAAACATATTCTTACGGTATTGTTAGAGTTGGGACTTAATCCGTATGATAAAAAGAATTTGTCATATATCAATAATCTGAATACAGAAATAAAACCTTTGCAGCTAATAGTAAAGCAAGAATATGTAAAACGTATGCCCAAATGGGAAGAAGAATGCAAAAATTATGCAGCTCTTATGCAATTAATTCATGACAATGGTGATGTAGTTAGTGAAAAATCAGCTCTATTTAAACGTCTTAAAAACGATATTTGTGAGTGGGATGTATCAAAAGTATGGAAAATTTGGTGGGTATTGTCTAAAGATGTTGCTGCAAAGAGAGAGCAAGAAGAGATTACACGGTTAATGAATATAGAATACTAAGCAAAGTTCTTAAAATGTTGATGGTTGCATCGTATCATGCTTAACACATGCGACAATAATGCCAAGCATAATCAAAAGAACCACTAATCCGGTATTACCATAACTGATAAAAGGAAGGCCAATGCCTTTGGTTGGTGCGAGTCCACTTGCAACCGAAATATTGATGATTGTTTGAAGTGAAATGAGAAGCGTGCTGCCTAAAATGAAATAACAACTGAATGGTCGTTTCATGCTCATAGCCAAACGAATTCCCATATACAAAAGAATAATAAAGAGAATAATTAATGCGCATGCACCAACAAACCCGATTTCTTCTGCAATAATAGAAAAGATAAAATCAGTATGTTGCATAGGAAGATAAAAAAACTTTTGTTGTGAATTTCCAATGCCCTTTCCAAAGAGGCCTCCTGATCCAATTGCGATTAACGATTGTATGATTTGAAAACCAGATCCTTGTGGATCTTGCCACGGATTTAAAAAGACAAGAATTCGTTTGATGCGATAGGGATAATAATAGATGAGCGTAATGCCAATAGGAATAAGTGTTCCGATTGCAGCAGCAAAATAACGAAGTGGCATGTGTGTTACAAAGAGAAGCATGAGTGTGGTGGCAACGAGTGTAACGGTCATACCAAAATCGGGTTGTTTGAGCAGAATGCAGCTAATCAGAGAGAGTATGATTGATAATTGTATGTATGCATAGGCATGAGATCGTTTTTTATAATAGGCAAGTTGCTCTAGTAGTGCTGCAAGATAGATCAATAATGAGAGTTTAAGCAATTCGCTTGGTTGAAATGTTATCTTTGCAAGTCGAATCCATCTGCTTGAACCATGAATATGTTGCGCGAATTGTGGTATGAGTGTCATTGCAGTGAGTGCTATGCAGGCTGCTAACAATGGCATGCGTAGCCGTATGATATAATCAATAGGAATGTATTGTATGATGGCAATAGCAGATAATCCAAGAAGAACACCACAAAGCTGTTTTTGAACAAAAAAGTATGGGATATGATATCGTGTCAGTGCAAAGATACAACTTGAAGAATAGATAAAGAGAGATCCAAGAATAAGGAGTAGTCCGATAGATCCATAAAAAATATAGGGCGATTCTGTTTCTATTTGCTTCATAATTAGACTGCTATCTATCTATTGATTGTTCTCTATTAGTGCAGAGACTACTACAAAATAATGTAAGAACAAAATAGTTTTATGATGATATACGCTGCTTGATATCTGATTGATAATTGCGTACGAGTTGTTTGAAGTGCTCGCCACGTTCCTCATAGTGTGCAAAGAGATCATAACTACTGCCCGATGGTGAAAGGAGCACAATGTCATCTGGACGAAGATATTCTATGCACATGTTAAATGCAGCGTCGAGGGTTTGATGACTACTTGCAGGGATGTCTGCTTGTTGTGCATAGAAATAGAGCAGATCTGCTTGCGCACCAAATGTATAGATGCGTAATGGATATGGCTTTATTGCTTCTATAAGTGAAGCACGATCTATCCCTTTACTCAATCCTCCAAGAAAGAGATGAATAAAGTTTGGTTGTAGTGCACGTACTGCTGCAATAGTCGATTCGATTGTTGTTGCTTTTGAGTCGTTATAAAATGTAACGTTTTCAATAGTCGTTATCTTTTCCATGCGATGTGCAGGAAGATTGAGCCTATTTGTATAATTTGCTAACTCAGATAGACCACAATTAAGATACATGAGTGCTCCTACAATCGTGAGCCAGTTTTCTGCGTGACTTATAGAAGGAATTGTGCAAAGGAGCATTGGATTATTTTCATATGTTATCTGTATGATCTGTTGGTTTTCGCAATAGAGTATCACATCGTTGGGCGATAAAAGATGTAATTCATCGCAAGAAGGACGATGTGCGTGTGTGTAGATCTGTTGTGATTGCGTAGTGCGATCTTTAATATTCTTTATGCAAGAAAATGGTACTATTGCATAATCGGCAGGTGTTTGTCGTTGTAGGATCTGATATTTTGCAGAGAAATAAGCCTCCATTGTTTTGTGACGATCAAGATGATTGGGAACAAGATTTGTCCAGAGCGCATATGCTGGTCTAAAATAGTGACAATGTTCGAGTTGAAAACTTGATACTTCGATAAGCGCATAATCGACATTATCTTGGTATTGTATTAAATCGAGCATGCCGATTCCAATATTGCCGCCACATGCAACGCGTCTATTGTAATGCGTGAGTAGTTGATGTAAAAAGCTGGTAACAGTAGTTTTACCGATAGAACCAGTAACTGCAATGATTGGCTTTGTAAAGAATTGGTAAAAGAGATCAAGTTCCGTTACGATTTTATTTTTATAGTTTGCAATATAGGTATCGATAGTGATACCAGGGCTTGGAATAATGATATCATGTGAATTAAAAAAATGATCAATACTATCTTCATGTAGATACTGCGCATTGTGCGTTGCAAGAAAATGGCGATCTTCTTGCGACAGTTCTCGTCTCTCCATAACGGTGATATTGTTTGTTGCACTCAATAATTGTAGTGCTGATCTACCAACAACTCCCAATCCCCATATGCCAACTTTTTTATCTGTAATCATCTATTACAATCGTATTTAAGATTACTATTTTTTATGTAATTTAGTCTAATTGATTACGTTAAAAATAAAAGTGATGTTCTTTTGCTAACATCCACAATAATTGTGCAATTCATGTTCAAATTCTTTAATTGAACTTGCTTCAATAAAGAATGAGCATAGTGCTGTTATGTTGTTAATATCATGAAAATTATCAAGATGTGCATGAGTAGTTATCAGAGCACATTTGTCTGTTTGGGTTGCGTGCCATATCTGTTCAAAATCATCGATTGGAACAATGAGATCTCTCTTTCCATGAAGAAATAGGATAGGAATATTTGTAAGCAAGGAGATAGGCTCTAAAATATTTGCATCCGAAGTAAGACCACAGGCAATACTGTGGAGTGATTTATGAATCCATGAAATGCGCAATATTTTTTTGATTAATCGTTCACCGCCGCCATGTTGTGGATAGGCAGGAAGCCATGGATCAGCCGCAATCTGTTTGAGAAACGATTTCAGCGATAACCAAGTACTATCAAGAATAAGTTTTGTAAATCCGAGTTGTCGGTATTCTTGTGCTTTTAATTGTGCAAGTGTGAAGGTATATGCACTATAGCATTGACCTAATCCAATAACATGCGTATACACTTTTTTGTTGTGAATATAATTGAGTAACGTATTTACATCTTCTACTGGTTCATGCATAAGACGATCAACGGGCGCTACCATGGTATGAGGTGTCCACGAGTAGGAGTTTAATTGCTTCCAACGATAATCGAAGATGATGACATCATACATATTGAGTGCATTTGCAAGTGCAAGCATCTTCTCTTTTTGACTTGGAAATGGTTGGCCAAGAAGAATAACGGTATCACTATTGCGATCAAAATGAAAGGCAGAGAGAGTAGTATTTGAATGTGTATGCAATACAAGCTCATGCACATGAGTTAACCGACCTTTAGGTTGCGGTATGTGGTGTAAATTGCAATTAAAGGTATTAGATATGGTTCGAAATTCATACGAAGATGCTGATATGATGGGAGCGAATGCGATAAGTACAAAGATGGCTATTCGATTCATAAATGAGTCAATCCTAAAAAATATACATACTACTATACGAAGCGGTCACGTATCATTCTGATAAAAGCTACCTGGCTAAAAAGTGGTAATAAAGTATACTAGAATACTATCATAGTACGTAAAATGCTCAACTATATTCTATTGTAAGGGAATTAGCATGTCTGATGATTCACAAGGATCAGGAGTTACCATTAGCTTTAAAGATACACTCAATCTTCCTACTACCGATTTTCCAATTCGACCCAATGCAGCAATTGATGATATTGCTATGGTGGAACGATGGGAGCAGAAACGTCTCTTTGCAGAATCATTTATTGCTCACGAAGGAAATGAGCGATTTATTTTGCATGATGGACCACCTTATGCAAATGGGTCGATTCATATTGGACATGCATACAATAAAATTTTGAAAGATATTATTGGTAAATCTCAACGAATGATGGGCAAACAAGTTCCTATCACACCAGGATGGGATTGCCATGGTCTTCCGATAGAATTTAAGGTTGCGCAAGATAATCCAGGACTATCACGAAAAGAACTCAAAAAAAAGTGTCGTGCATATGCGCAAGGATGGATTGATGTTCAAAAGAAAGAATTTAAACGATTAGGTATTCTGATGAACTGGGATCATCCGTATATTACGATGAGTAACGGATATCAAGCATCTATTTTGCAAGCATTTGGAATCTTTGTTGATAAAGGATACATAGAACGTAAAAACAAGACGGTGCCATGGTGTCCAACATGTCAGACGGTACTTGCGATTGCAGAAATAGAATATGCTGAACGGAAAGATCCATCAGTCTATGTTCGATTTACTCTCGATCAATCAATTGTAGATACGATATTTCCAGTGCTTGCAGGCAAAGAAGTGAGTCTTTTGGTTTGGACAACAACACCATGGACACTGCCGCTTAATCGCGCTGTTATGATGAAACCGGGTGCTGAATATACCGTGCTCAATCATGAAGGTACCTATATTGTAGTAGGCAGTGCACTTGTAGATAAAATTTGTGAACAACTCTCTCTGACTAAAGCTATTGCAGCAACAATTTCCGCAGACGAGTTAATCAAAAAGGGTGCAAAAGTTCATCATCCATTGCTTCGCGAATATCAAGTTCCTATTGTGCTCGATGCAAATGTGCAGCTTGATGAAGGAACCGCGTCAGTTCATTGTGCACCAGGTGCGGGCCCACAAGATTACGAAGTTGGGGTAAAGAACAATTTAGACATTTTCTCTCCTGTTGGGCCTGATGGCAGATATACGGCAGAAGTGCAAATACCAGAATTAGTAGGTATGCCGGTGAGCGAGGGTCAATTTTGGGTTCTTAAAAAATTAGCTGAGTTGGGAACATTATTCTTTAAGAATAATATCAAGCATTCTTATCCTCATTGTTGGCGATGCAGAAATGGCCTGATCTTTAGAGCAACCAAACAATGGTTTTGTGATTTATCGCAAGAAGATTTAAAAGAGCGTTCGCTCTCTGCAATCGATGGCATTTACATGCTTCCAGAAAAATCGAATAATCGCTTGAAGTCTACCATAGAAGGGCGATTAGAGTGGTGTCTATCACGTCAGCGTGTATGGGGTGTGCCAATTCCTGCATTTATTTGTACGGCATGTGATTACACCTATATCAATAAAGCATTAATAGATTCGGTAGCAGAGCATGTTGCGCAAGAGGGCATTGAATATTGGGATGATGTTACTGAACAGACGTTATTGCCAAAAGATATGAAATGTCCATCATGCAATGTATCAGCATGGAAAAAGGAAGAAGATATTCTTGATGTCTGGTTTGATTCAGGTATTAGTCATTATGCAGTGCTGCAAAAATTTGATCAGTTACAGTTTCCCGCAGATATGTATTTAGAAGGTCGAGATCAACATCGTGGATGGTTCCAAAGTTCATTACTCACAGCAATGGTGATTGATGGTAAAGCGCCAATGAAGACGATCATTACGCATGGATATACCGTTGATGAGCAAGGACGTAAAATGTCTAAATCGTTAGGCAATGTAGTCTCCCCGCAAGAGATGATTGATAAACTCGGAACTGATGGTTTGCGTATGTGGGCATCGAGTATCGATTGTTCTGGCGATGTAGTAGTATCAGCGAAACTTATAGCAAATATACAGGAAGTCTTTAGAAAGATTCGTAATACAAGTCGATTCTTACTTGCGAATTTGTATGATTTTTCAATTGAAACTGATGCAGTACCATTACAAGAATTACAACTTATGGATCTGCGTGCATTGCAAGAACTCTACATTATTAATGATGATGTTATCAATGCATATAAAGCATATGATTTTACTGCAGTCTTCCATAAGCTTGGTGACTATTGCGCAACATCATTAAGTTCGCTCTATCTTGATATGATCAAAGATCGTCTCTACGTTGAACTGTCAAATGGGAAACTACGTCGCTCAGCACAGACCGTCTGTTATTATATTCTTGATACATTGACTCGTTTGATAGCGCCCGTTTTGTCATTTACGGCAGAACAGATTACTGACCATTATCAGAAAGATAAGAATAGATCAATTCATCTGCAAGAATTTGCATCAGGTAATTGGATGTGCGAACAGAGTGTAGCGCCACAAAAGAGTATTTATAGAATGCTTGATGAAGATCTTAAATCTGAACTAACAGCACAGCTTGCAGTATGGTCAGAAATGATACAGCTGCGTTCTGTAATTTTAAAAGCAATTGAAGAGCAGCGTGCAATCAATGTGATTAAACATTCACTTGAAGCGTCGGTGAAACTATATGTTGATTCAAATAGTCCACTTGCTGCAACGCTTGAGCGAATCTCCGCACAACTTGCTAAAACAGGTGAATCATTACAATCACTTTTAAAAGAGATGCTCATTGTATCACAGATAGAGATCATAAGTGAGCAACGTGATCTTGCGCCAACATCACATACAGGAGTATTTGTACAGGTAGGGCGTATGCTTGGTAATAAATGCCCTCGTTGTTGGCAGTGGCATCATGAGAAACATGAACATAATTTGTGTGATCGATGCTACAAGATTGTTAATAGTGATAGATAAATAATAGATTCATAGAAATGAAATAAAATAGTGGGTTGTTTAATAGACAACCCACTATTTTTATATATGATTGTCTGATAATACAATGCTCTGTAAAAGATGTATATTCAATAAAGTAAGGAATTTTGCCTATGAAACGATATACTTTCCATGCATCATTAATAAACATATCACTGATAACAATAATGTTACCCTTCTCGCCATTAACACAAAGCATAGATACTCTTTTTAATGCAACGAATAATTGCAGCGGAGTAATTCTTATTGCACGCGATCAGGATATTCTATTAAAAAAAGAATATGGATTTTCTAGTTATGAATGTAAGTTGCCAAATACGACACAGAGTAAATTTTTGATATCCGCAATTACCAAGCCTTTTACCGCAATGGCTATCATGCAGTTGCAAGAAAGAGGATATATTTCTGTTCATGATTCAATACAAAAATTTATTCCCGATTTTCCTAACGGAGAAAAGATAACAATTCATCATCTTTTGACGCATACATCAGGGATCTATAACTATTGCCAGAAATGGCATGATGTTATGGCGTGCGATAGTTTAGAAGCGATGGTTAATCGTATGAAAAAATGGGATCTTGCATATGAACCAGGATCTGGGTATGCATATTCTAATTCTGGATATACAATCTTGGCATATATTATTGAGCTCATATCAAAGCAGACGTATATGGAATTCATTAGGGAAAATATTTTTAAACCGCTCAACATAGATCATAGATTTCCTATTACAAATACACTTGCATTGCTTGGAAATGATGATCTCTATTATGCAATAGATGATATGTATAAATGGCGCAGCATACTATCTGGTATGCATAGCATAGTAAGTCAGCAGAGCATTGATGCTATGTGCTTCCCACATGTCATGATGGATGGATCATCCACTCGTGGACATGGATATGGGTGGTTTGTAGATATGGTGCATGGACATCGCATTGTAGAATATAGTGGATGCTTAATTGGATTTTTATCAAAAGCTATAAAGATTATCGATCAAAATATTACCATCATTATTTTGACGAATCTTACCGATGAAGAACAGTTTTTGAATATTTGCGATGGCATCATGCAGATGGTAATCGATTACATTTCGAAGAATTAGTAATAATATGATGAAGGCCTTTTAAATGCGACAAAATTGATTGTTTTTTGACTGATTATTTTTTAGGCTGAATGTGTTCGATCTTAGCCAATAATGTGGCATCTTTTTGTTTACAATCGAGATCTTTGACTGGTGCATTTGCAATAGTTGGAAATAATACATGGTAAATATTTTCTATAATATGATACCCATCACTTTTGAAGCCAAAGAGTCTGAATGGTATAAGATCTACAAGTAACAGAAGAGATTCTTTAGAAGTAATCGATATATGAGGTTTGACGCACTTATCAAGAACATAACCAGTTATAAGTCCTGCAATAGGTCCTGCGGCATAAAAGAGTATCTTTTGCATGAGCGATGTTTTTGAGAAATGCTTTTCTTTTACATAAGTAAAGCCCATAGGGATAACTCCACCAAAGACTATGCCTTTTTTAGGATATGATGTATTATCAACTCTTAGATTTGTACCTATTTGAATTCTAATAGGGGCTTTAAAGAGAAGTTTTGCTGTTAACGCATGGCCTAACTCATGACCGGTTATAATCGTTAAAATACGCAAATATTCAGCTATATCTGCTTTAATACGGTCTATAATAACGTTTTCGATGTTTCTTGTATGCGCAGATGGAATTGTGCATGTAGCGAGTAATCCGCTCAGAATAAGTGCGTTGGTATATCTATTCATAATTTTCCTCCATAGCATCTATTTTCTCATAAGATATTGAGGTAAGCAAGAGGGTTTAGAGGGGAATTAATGCTATAATAGATGCGAGATAGGTTGAGATTTATTTTATTGATGTAGATATCAATCTTGGCCGCTCGAAGTTTGTCGAGTTTGAAAACCCGAATAAGCGAAGACTGACAATATAATGCTCTGCAAAGTCTATTTTTCCTTAACAAAGACGGTTCTGTATGGCCTGTCCGTTCGAAACTTTAGTGTAGGCGACGGGCGAAGCTGAAAGCCTAGATGGATTGCAATCTATTTGACATGCACAATTTCTTATACTAAAATTCAGTACGTTTTTATGCATGAAGATAGTAAAAGAGAGTTCGAGTGAAGCGGATAGTATGAATTATATGAAGAGAATACATATAAAAGGATGTATTCATTACTATGAAGTCTACTCGATCTACCGCATTATTACTTGTTATCTTGTTGGCATGGGAATCGCTTATCTTTCCAGCAGTTGCTATAGGGACAAAGATAAAGACGCCAGATGGCCTTGTTTCTGTTGAGCAACTACATGCTGGTGATTCTGTTTCTACATCGGCGAATGAATCCGCAAGAATTATTTCAATAACTCCGAAGAAGGTAAGAACGGTTTATGACGTTGTTACGCAAGATAAAGTTTGTACCGTTTCTGCACATCAAAAACTGTATGATTCACGTACAAAAGCTTGGGTGTTGGCAAAAGATGTTACTGATGCTCACGCATTGATAACGGTAGAAGAAAATGTGCTTGATCATCTCGTTGTGCATATGCGCACAGATGAAACAATAGTCTACGAAATTACACTCGATTCGCCACACACATTCTTCATTGGTGATGCACAGATACTCGCGCACAATTTTATTGGGATAGGAATCTCAATTGCATTTGGTATCGGTGAAGGAATTGCGCTTACAGGAATAAGCTTAGTTGGTTTTTCATCGTTGGTAATTGCAGGATTTTATCGGATGTTTGGGCGCGATTCTAGAGAGAGTCATATCATTATCTCAAAAGAAGAACTGGAATATAATTATTATCAGAAACATGGACAGCATAAGAAGCCTAAATCTGATAAATCGAACAAGGGGAGCAATGGCAATAAATCTCCGTGGGATTATACACATAATGAAGTGGAAGCATATTGCAGCGGAAAAGACCATATGGGTGCTATTGATCCTTTGACCAAAATGATATATAAGGCTGCTGTAATAGGTCGGACACTTGGGTTTTGATTACAATATTAAAATTAAGAAAAAACTTTCATGCATAATCAACATTGCTGTGACATGATGCAGTTCATACTCAATGAGAATAGAATTGCAATATCATATTTGCCAATCTATAGAGAATATAGACTGAAGCTAAAGAAAGAGCCTGTGTACCAAACTCTTTGGTATTGTCCTTGGTGCGGTACAAAACTCTTACCAAGTGTACGAAAAACATATTTTAAAATATTAAGAGAAGAATATGACATTGATGATGATACCGATCCAGAACAAATGAAACGATTACCTCCAGAGTTTGAAACCGATGAGTGGTGGAAGAAAAGAGGATTATAACTATGCAACAACATTGTTGTGAAATAATGAGCTTTATACTTAATGAAAAGCGAGTGGCAATATCATATTGTCCAGTGTTTAGAGAGTATCATATTGATTTGAGAAATGATATTGCTGTTCAAAGAATACGGCATTGTCCATGGTGCGGAATGCAATTATCAGAATCATTACGCGATATATTTTTTGAAATAACAGAAAAATATGGTATTGAAGCGATTTCCGATATTAATGAATCGACATTGCTACCGAAAGAATTTCATACCGATGAATGGTGGAGGAAAAGAGGCTTGTAGGTGTATTGTTGCAATTGGATGAAGGGCTCAATCGAAGACGATAGCATTGGAATTGAGTATAATCCTGTTATGCGGGAATATAGCATCGATGTACGAAGAGAATCTGCTGGAATTCGTATTTGGTTTTGTCCATGGTGTAATACAAAACTGCCATTAAGAATTCGCGATGCATATTATAAAATATTAGAAGAAGAATATGGTATCGACGATGACACCGATTTAGAGCAAATGAAACGATTGCCGCCAGAGTTTTCAACTGATGAGTGGTGGAAGAAACGAGGATTATAACTATGCAGAAGCATTGTTGTGAAAAAATGAATCTGATACTTGATGAAGGTCAAGTTTCCTTTAGATATTATCCGATATACAGAGCATATGGTATTAGCCACATGGGATGTAAAGGTGTTTGTCAACTTATAGAATACTGTCCATGGTGTGGAATCCAGCTACCAACAGATTTGCATGATACATATGCGTCAGTATTGGAGGAAGAATATAGTATTGACGCTTGGGATTGGGAACAAGAGAAGCTAATACCCCGTGAGTTTAAAAGTGATAAATGGTGGAAAATAAGAGGGTTATAAATGAACACTGTAGTAACTAAACACCAACATTGTTGTGACCGCATAGATCATCTTCTTGCCGAGAAAAAGATTGCCATCATATATTCTCCAGTTTACCAAGAATATGGAATTCTTTTAAAGCGTGGGCCAGTCTGTGAGCGAGTGGATTATTGTCCCTGGTGTGGAACGAAATTGCCGGAATCACTACGCGAAACACTGTAAAAAATAATTAATATTGTTGTAAACCTCGCTGTTTATTTCTGTTAATACATCAATGTCGGATAATTCATACCTCTGTATACTCTCAATCTCTTTCTTCAACGACAAAATTTGTATCTTCTCATACATAATATCTTGTTATTACCTGTTGTTTTTGCCATAGCTATATAATGAATTAAAAAAATACGATAAAGATTCATGATATACAGAGTGTTTAATGAAGTATCAGAAATCATGGTTTAATAGAAACTTATTGGGATTTGGGCTAACAAGTCTTTTCAATGATTTTAGCTTTGAAATGACAACGGCGCTTCTACCAGAATTTATAGCGGGATTAGTTGGCACACACAATGCACCGGCTGTGATCGGAATAATTGGCGGTCTTTCTGACGCTGCATCGAGTATAGTAAAAGTTTGGTCGGGAATTATTACTGATAGATTGCAACGCTACAAACCATTATTAATTATCGGATATGCTATTACACCAATTTGTAATAGCATGATTGGATTTGCAAAGACAATCGTACAAGTACTTATCTATAGAACAATGGCGTGGGTGGGGCGAGGTATACGAGGACCGATGCGCGATAAATGGATTACCGAAATTGAAGATCCTATTCATTATGGAAAGGCTTTTGGATTTAATCGTGCGCTTGATACAGTAGGATCCGTCGTGGGACCTCTTACTGCATATGTAGCATTACAATTTTTTCAGATATCAACAATCTTTTGGTTATCAATTATTCCAGGTTTTGTATCAGTTTTTTGCTTAGTAGTTCTTACGCAAGAGACTGAGCGGGGTAGCGAGATACATGATTCTGTTAACTGGAAAGAACAACTCAAAAGATTATCAAGAGATTTTTATTATTTTGTATTTGTTATGTTCATATTTGGTATAGGTAATTTTAATAAAATGCTCATTATTTATAGGGCTCAGGAATTGTTAATAGGAAAGAGTATTTCAACAGTATACGTAATGGGATGGACTATTTTGCTATATGCGCTATTTAATAGTATTAGAGCTATGAGCGAATATGGTATTGGTGTGTTGAGTGACTACATAAATAGAAAAATCTTATTAGCAATAGGTGGATTTGGATTATTTGCTCTTACATGCATACTTCTTTTTTATACTACCAATGACAGCCTTGCTTGGATTGCAATTTTTATCATAGCGGGAGTAAGTGCAGGAACTGTCTCATCATTAGAAAGATCATATGCAGCATTATTGCTGACTTCTGAAGTTCGCGGAACAGGCTTTGGATTACTGCATATGGTTGATGGCGTTGGAGATCTTTTATCAAGCGTTATTGTTGGATATTTGTGGAGTAACGTATCAGCTGAAGGTGGCTTTGCATATGCGATTTTATTGAGCTTAGTTGCTATGCTTTTATTATTATCATTACCATCACCGCATTCAAATTCATGAATTTGAATAGATAAGAAACAAAAGATATTAGACTTTTGTTTCTTAGTAGCGTCCGATAATTTAACCCTCTGTAAAATAAAATTTCTCAAAACAGCTCTATGGTATCAGATCTTAAAGAACCCTATTTTGTGCGTAACTTCTTTACAATAAAACCATGGTGAGTGCCATCAATCCCATAAGCATATCTTCTATGAGTGTTATGTATGTTATAGGAAGTTTCAAAATTGTTCCTAGACATGCACAATCTAATTCTCTCTTTTCTCGTAATGCTCGATAGACGCCAGCACTACTTATAATCATTAATGCGAGTGTGATCCAGTTTGCCATTTCTAGGTGGAGTCGAGTCAGATATGCAATGCCAAGTATGAATTCAATGAATGGATAGATGTAGCCGTATGGATACCATTGCTGCGTAATAAGATCATACCTGCTATATGACTTTGCAAAGCCATTCAAATTTATGATTTTAAAGAGACTAAATAAGATAAAAAAGCCTGCCATGAAATCATACATGCCATCCATAAAATGTATACCATGTATGATTTGTCGTACAATAACAAAGAGCAGAATCAGACTGATAAGTATGATCAATGGTACAAAAGTATGAATAGTATATTGGTTGTAGTGCTTCATGAACTCTTTTCCTTAACTCTTTGGCAAAAAATCAAAAAAGATTTATGCATAAATGAATTGCTACTTAGATAATGCAATTTTGCTTAATAAGTCTAAAACTATATATCCTTCGCTGTGATACTTTTTGATTTTCATAGGAATCATTCGGAAAAATTCCATGCCGTAATAAAGATTCTTGAATGGTTTTAAGAATGGTGTTTTAATAGTTGTGCATGGTAAATAATCTGCAAGTTTGTTAACAAAATGTGTTGTGAGAATGCCACACGTTGGGCCCGCTATCATGCAGAGCAGATTGCGTATTGGAGCATCATCATCCGAGTGAAAGCCATGACATCCGCCTATGACCGGTACAAAGCCTCCTACTGATATTGGTAGCTTTGACTTGGTATCAATAGATGTCCCTAATATAATTCGTGTCGATTGATTACATATGAGTTGAGCAGCTATTGCATGGCCAAGCTCATGACCAAGTGTTGATATAAGATATCGTACATAGAGATTTGCCATGTCAATGGTTGCTTGATAGGCAGCGGAATAGTGTTCTTTTATTGTATTGGTAATATTAATATGACTATGCAACGCATTACTGCTAATCAATATTCCGACTAATATTGTTTTTATGAGATGGTTTTTCATAGATATCACTTTTTTGTTTTGAATCATTATTCCTACTATCTAAAGGCTGCCTATTAGAGCGTGACCAAGTATCGATTAAAACATCGTGTGTAGAGATTTACAATGTCGATCGTTGCTTTGCGTGGCAGTGAACGAGTGTTTTTTTATTGCATCAGAAATACCAATATTGCTGTAAGTCATGTTGCTCATATTCATAATGAGTCCGAGCAACATGATTTTTATGATAGGCTTTTTTCATATGCACTATGTTCCTATCTATAGTGGTATTATACTGTTACGTGTTGTTTAAGTTGTGCAATGCCATCGGATAATTGCATATATGAACTTGGATATGCCACTTTTTTACGAATATCATCACTTGGAATAATCTCTTTTGATATTTGAGTTGTATCCAACATATTCATGCCTCGTTGGCCAATGTATGCATATTTTTTATCTGCAGATATTGATTGTTCAATCGATTTCCAATCAGATTTTAAGAGCGCTACTTGTTGTTCAATGATGGCAAATGTGGAGGCATGCGTATTAACTATTGCAGCTATTTTATGTTCATATTCCTTCTTTGATTCGCCTGTTAATGCGCTAATTTTAATCCGTGCAGTCTTAATGGTTTCTAGTGCGCTATTAGTACGCCCATTAATTTTACGAATAGCTTCAGGAAGATAATCAGTCGCTGTTGCAATGTCAATAGGATCATTACTCGTCAAGTATGCTTTCATCTGTTTGAGTGAGCTACTCTTATTAATAGCCTGCGCTGCATCAGCAAGGTGTTGTTCGAGTTGTGTTAAGAGAGCATCAATGTCAGCATGAGCGCTGTTTGATCTATTATTTGACTTATTGCGCGCTTCAAGGTCAATGATATCGGGTACTATAGCAATATCCTCTTTTGCTGCAGGAGCCTTTTGCGATTCTTTTTTATCAGATACTTTTGCATCTTTATTAAGAATTGCATCAATATCGTCAAAAATTACCGTTTTATTGATAAGTTCACCATATTTATTAAGACTTTTAATCAATGCATTTTTACTTGCAGAACTGATCTTTCCAAGGCCGAATGGAGTTATGTCAATAGCAGCATCAGTTGTTTTTAAAAGATTATGAGCAGACTTTAACCGATCCATCAATGTTTCATTATCAACAAGTAGTTGAATGAATTTATATCTATTTTTCTTAGCATCAAATTCTTTTAATGATTTTATCTTGTGTGTAAATTGCTCTATTTTTCCGCGTATTGTATTCCATGACGTTGTTTGCCATGTAGTAAGTTGACCCTTTCTTGACCATGATGCGATCTTTCCGCTTATTTCAGGAATAGTATTGCATTTAAGAAGAATAGAATCTGTTACAATTATTAAGCTATCAAGAAGCGCAACCGCAGCCTCTTGTTCAGAGGTAAGTGGCTTTGAAATAGGCACATCTTTTGGAGTCTCTGTTTCTGGAGCAGCAGCTTCTGTTTGTCCAGGCATCTGATCTGCAAGAAGACTATTAAAGAGCGCTTCCATCTCTTCTTCACTCATCTGGCCATTAACCATTCGTTCAAGTTCTGATTCAGGAAGTTGTGACAACTTATCTAATGTTTGATAAAAGACTTGTTGTTCTTCGGGTGACATTTTTTGAACAGCATTATCAATCTCTTTAATCTGATCAGTTATTTGAAAAAATGCTTGTTGTTCTTCTGGCGACATGCGTTTAATTTCTTCATCTAACGCTTGTAGTTCAGCTTCTGTCATATTATGAGGAAATATTGATTGTTGTGGATGCATACTTGCATTAGGCATGAACATGCCTGCGGTTACAAATCCGCTATATAAGATGCTACAAAGTAGTGATGTTATTATTTTTTTCACGGAATAACTCCTTTTACAAGTTAATTGTCGTTTAAATTGCATATGACATTACCTATATAGTATTGATGAGAATATGTATAGTATCAGATGCACCAGTTACAATATATACAATTAGAAATGGGAAGTCCAATGCGTGCAGAATCGGTTAGAAACGGGTTTATATTATTAGATCTGATAAGTGCATTGGGATTACTCATGTCTATAGTGATGATAATGAGCATCGCATTTCAGACATTAATGACATACAAAATAAATACAGATTATATGCTTGAAACCGTAACAGTATTACGTAATGTAATCGATGAGTGGCAACATACAGGAAATATTCCAATGCAACAAGATACTCGTATCTATAATATTACGTGTAACATTGTAACTCTACCGAATATAATGCATGAAGTAACTGAATTTGTTGTAACGTATCATGATGCATGTGGTAATCATAAATCACATAGACTAGTTGTAAGTTCTGGAGTAAAAAACGCGCAGGTGTTTCATGAATAGAGAGGGCAGTATACTATGTGAGATGATCATCTATGTTACATTGACGGCAGGATTAGTACTCTTATTTTTTAATGGTGTTATTGCATTCAGTTCGGTATATCTTCAGCAGATGTCTGCAGTTACGAAATCTATATCCATACATCTTGCGTCAGATTTATTATATCGTGACATTCTACAATCATCAGCTTTGCAGATACTCTCAGAATCTGGAGTCTCAGATATTATTGTATTTCGATATGCTATTCATGATGTAGGATGGTTGCTTGACGAGAAAAAGCGCTTGTGTCGTCTGACGGGAAGATATGAACCTCGCTCTCAGCACTGGACATCGGCACAAAAGACCATTGTGCTCCCATCACTCGATATATTTACTTGTAGTTGGCATAAAGCAGAGAATAATGGACTCTGTATCAAATACATAATCGGTCATAATAGTTCATCGATTGAACAAACGGTATATCTACATGAGAATAGACATGCATGATCTACAACAAGGTAGCATATCACTCATAATATTGCTTGGCCTATGTGGTATATTGATAATTTTCCAAGGAGCTCTTCATAGATTAACGCTCTTTGCCTCTGTTGCACATAAACGACTTGAACAGGAGCAATACCATCGGCTTGCGCAACTGCTTATTCATGAAGGAATATATCGAATAGAGCAGAACTATATGCTATCTGACGTAATTTCAGTTGTGCTTAGTAGAGGGCAGAATGTAACAGTAGCGGGTAGACTAATCAGCACGAAAGTTTCAGATTCAGAAATGCTCTTTCGAGTAATTATTACTTGCAATGCAAAAGAGGTCTCTATTGTTGAAAGTAGAGTTATGCATAATGCTGAGAATAGACTTTATGTACAAGATCAGCGCTTTCTATAAATCGTTATTTCCAACTGATGTCGATACTGGTACACTATCAACAATAGCATTATTCAAAAGCGAGTAATGCTATGTATTACTAGTAACAACAAGTATCGTAATATCTGAGTAGCACAGAGGATATGAAATGAAAGTATACTTACTTAGCGATATAGAGCGTGTTGGCATGCAGGGAGAGATGGTAAAAGTTGAAGAGGGGTTTGCTCGCAACTATCTTATTCCCAAAAAACTTGCAGTTGAAATTACCGCTCAGAATGAAGCATTTTATAAAAATAAAGAACGTATTATTGAAAAACGTAAAGAAGTAATTGAGACAAAGACCTCCATGCTTGCTGAGCGTATCAAGACTATCAAAGTTACTATCAAGAGAAAAATGCATGATGATGGCAAATTGTACGGATCTGTAAGCAACCAAGAGATTGCGGAAGCAATTGCGCAGCAAGAGAAGATAACCGTTGCAAAGAACCAGATTGTTATCGATAAAGCAATCAAAGCAAAAGGGACATATGATGTTACCGTGCGTTTGAGTAGTCGTCTTCAACCACAGATTAAAGTAATCGTTACTTCGATATAAAGGTTCAACGATATCAACATGCGTAAAAGCAATCAGCAATTACAAAAAAATGAACCTATTATTCCTGAAAAGATATTGGGTAAATCTGTTCCCCACAATGTGCAAGCAGAACGATGTATCATAGCAGCGTTATTGTTAAATGATGATTACTTGCCAAAAGTAACTGAACTTATTAGTGCGCACGATTTCTATTTGCCTGCTCATAAAACAATCTATCAATCTATTGTTGATCTTGCTCATCAACATAAGAGAATCGATCTTATCACGCTTCAAGATGAGTTAGCAAAGAACAATACACTTGAGACGGTAGGCGGAATAGCATATTTAGTGTCGTTGCAAGAAGAACTTCCTTCTATTGGCATTGTTGAGCAACATGCTCGCTTAGTCAAAGAGAAGGCTGTTTTACGCGAGCTTATTAAATCGGCAACAAATATCATTACTCATTGTTATGCGCAAGATGAAGCATCGATTGAATCAGTTCTTGATCTCGCCGAAAAGACTATTTTTGAAATTGCCAATAAACGAACGAAACAACATTTTGTGCAGATTGATATATGGCTCAAAAAAACATTCCAACATCTTTCAGATATCAAGAATCATGCGCGTGGAATTACCGGAGTTCCTTCAGGATTTAAAAAACTTGATGCAATGACATCAGGATTTCAGAATGGAGATCTTATCGTATTGGCAGGGCGTCCATCAATGGGTAAGACTGCATTTACGATGTGCTTAGCAGCACATGCAGCACAGCAAAATATGACGGTTGGCTATTTCTCTCTTGAAATGGCAGCAGAGCAGTTGACACTTCGACTCCTCTCAACCGAATCATCAATTCCTCATCACAATATTAGAAACGCGACGATATCATCACAAGATTGGATTGCATTAACACATGTTGCTGCACGTCTTGCTGAAATGAAGATATTTATTGATGATACACCGATGCTCGACATGTCTGAATTACGAGCAAAGGCGCGTAAGCTTAAGATTGAGCATAATTTACAACTACTCGTTGTCGATTATTTGCAACTGATTCACTCAGTAAGAAAACATGAAAATCGTCATCAAGAAGTATCTGAAATATCGCGATCGCTTAAAGCGCTTGCGAAAGAATTGCAGATCCCTATTATTGCCTGTTCTCAGTTATCACGTGCTGTTGATGGTCGTATGGATAAACGACCAATGTTGTCAGATTTACGAGAATCTGGTGCAATTGAGCAGGATGCAGACGTTATTATGTTTTTGTATCGAGATGTTGTCTATAATGCCGATACTGAAAATCCAGCACTTGCAGAAGTAATTATTGGTAAACAACGAAATGGACCTACGGGAACGGTTCTTCTTAATTTTGTCGGGCAACTTGCTAAGTTTGAAGATAATAATGATACATACTAGGATATGTATCTGGAGATGTGTAGATGTACAACTATAGTGTACGGAATAGAAGAAGTGATGTAGTGATGAGCATTCTTGCACTATGTATTGTATCGGGATTGATGTTTCAAGGAATGTGCTCGATGTGGAGTTCTGATGAAAACAATAGATCATCTCATAAACAAGCGATATATAATAAGAGTTAATTATACATAAAATAGGAATAGCATGATGAAGAGATTCATTATTGTACTATGCAGCATTATTACTGGTATACATTCTGTTACTTGCAATTATGATAATCAGCAGATTGTAAAATATGAAAATATAAGTAAAGAGGATATTAGAAATAGAGCAAAAAATGGGGTGATTCAAGTATTGGTACAACATGCAGAGTTTAACTTTGCCGAACCATATAGCACGCCGCGACAAGGCATGAGTTCAGGTACTGGATTCTTTATAGATGAAGATGGATACTTTGTAACAAATGCGCATGTAGTTGATAGCGCCATTTCAGTACGGGTGCAAATACCAGCAATGGGCAAAGCATGGCTTAAAGCACGTATCGTCAGTATCTATCCCGAAAGAGATCTTGCATTACTACAAGTTGACGTACAGACACTCGATCTTATCAAAGACAAATTTGGATCAATTCCTGTTTTAAAACTTGGCGATTCAGATTCTGTGCGAGGATTAGATCAAGCAATTGCTATTGGATATCCATTGGGACAAGAGGCTCTTAAATTTACTAATGGTATTGTGAGTGGTCGTCAGATGATTAATGGTATTAATATGATTCAGATTGATACCCCAATCAATCCTGGAAATTCAGGTGGCCCATTTGTCAATGCGCATGGTGAAGTAATCGGTATCAATAGCATGGGAATACGTGGTAACTCATCAGAAGTATCAATTCAAAATATAAATTTTGCTATTCCTATTAATGATCTGAAACTTGTCTTGCCGCTTATGAAAAAAGAATATCTCGTTAAGCGACCATCGCTTGGATTGTTCTTTATTAAAGGAAGCACATGGCTTACTGATTACTTAGGGAATCCAGAGCCAGGGGGAGCATATATTGTTGAAGTGCTTCGTAATGGACCCGCTGATAAAGCCGGCATTCAACATGGAGATATGATATATGAAATCAATGGTCATGAATTTGATATCTACGGTGAAACAGCAGTGAGCTGGAGTGATGGTAAAATATCAATAAGCGAATTTATTGCGCGCATGGGATTAGGGGAAGAGGCACACATCATTCTCTATCGTAATGGAGAGAGAATGGAGTTAGTAGTTCCAACAGAATATCCAGATTTTACTCCGATCAAACCTGTCTATCCATGGAATGATATTCCTGATTATGAAGTATTTGGTGGAATGGTTGTTATGCCATTGACTCAAAATCATTTACAATTATTTGGTAATAACGTATCAGGTCTTCATGAGTTTGTTAGTCTTCATAATAATGCTGATGAAGCGGTTGTTATCACACATATATTTGGTTCTTCTGAATTAGGAAGCTTACGTGTAGTATCACCTGGATTTACAATAGTATCAGTGAATGATATGCCAATCTATACGTTAGATGATTTTCGAGAAGCATTAAGTTTGAGTCTTGAAACAGGCATTGTTGTTATGCGAGTGAAAGATCAAGTAGCAAAGAGTTCAGATCGCATTCCTGTTATACTTCCATTTGATCTAGCATTGCGTGAAACAGTTGAGTTATCACGTATTTATAGATATCCAATTACTGATTTTGTTAAAGAATTATTAGAAGAAGCGGCATAACTATTGAGAAGTAATTGTGAGAGTTGCATATGCAACTCTCACATATAAAAAGGATAGGGATGATCATTCTAGGTATTGATCCAGGTTTTTCAGTAACCGGCTACTGTATCTTAAAAAAAGATGGCCGTACTGTACATCTAATCGATTTTGGATATCTGAAAATGTCATCATCAAAATCATTAGCAGAACGAGTAGAACAATTCTATACATTCTTTGTACAAAAAATTAGAGATCATCAGGTTTCACATGTTGCGCTTGAGACACCATTCTTAGGCAAGAATGCACAAAATTTTCTTAAGCTTGGCTATCTACGCGGTACTATTTACTTACTTTCACAACAACATAAACTCTCATTATTCGAATTTTCTCCACGAGAAGTAAAGCAAGCGGTTACCGGATTTGGCGGTGCGAGCAAGGATCAAGTTGCGCGTGTGGTATTTCAACTCTTTCCACGCATGAAAGTGCCAGATAAACTTGACGTAACTGATGCGGTAGCCGTAACGCTATGCGGCCTTTGGAAAGGCAATTCCTTAATACGTCCTATCAATTATTGATTTTATTGTATTACCTATTGTAAGTTACCAGTGATGCGTACGATAACCGTATGCACAAATCAAGTAGAAGCGCCTACAGGGATAAGAAGGGGGCCTACGTATGAATAAATATGGTAATGTATCAGCAGAGAAATATACCAATACATTTGTGCGCATAGAATCATCAGTATCACAATTATCAGATTATGAAATACTCACACTTCAAGAACTGTTTCTAACTCCAGGAATGCATGCTATACGCATAACAACATCTGAACTTGTAGCAAACTTTTTACAGGCACTTAAATATAGAAAGATTGGGTATGTAGGAAGTGCGCAGTATGGACATAATTCATATCAAAATTTGTCACATGCCATAGAAGAAATAATGGAGCATGAAGAATTGTTAGCCGATTATTTTGTGGAAGAATTCGATAGTGAAATCTTGATTATTAATGAAGAAGATACAATCGTAGTAGATAAAACATATGGGGCAATTGCGCAATATGGAATAGATAAAACAATACCCATTATTTGCCAGATTGCTAGTCCGGCATAGCTTTGGTAAAGATGGACAGATTGTAATCTGATAATGGATATTATGTTAACTTTTAGAGTTGTAGAAAAGTGATATCAAAAAATCATTCGGCTTCTTTTTTTATTACGATATAATGTTTCCATCTCAAATATCGTACTCTTTCGGTTTCTGTCATATTTTCCCATGTTACATCTACTGGAAGTTTATTTTCTTCTTTATATCTATTGAAGAGTTCTTCTTCTTCAATTATTTCCTTGCCCTTGAGTGGAATCTGAGTAGGAATAACTTCCTGCTGTATACTATATTCCTCTTTATTCGGATCAACAGGAAGCTGCCACCGTTCTGGTGATGTCGGAGTTATTATTTGATTTGGTAATGTTGCTGTTTTTGGCATGAGATGTGATCGATGCATAATTGATTGACTACTACTTGGATCGGTAGTTGGTATCCAGCTTGTAGGGAGTGATGGTTCTGGTTTTCTCTTTTTTGTTAACAACTTATACACAAAGTAGAATGCGGGGCTCATCCCTATTAATGCTACCGTGTAAAAAGCAGTTCTGTTTGCAACGTTAGGACACGTTGTATCTATAAATGCTTGTTGGCTTAACGAAAGACTTATATAATCGATGCTTCTATTTAATATAAGTCCATTAATTAATGCTCGAATTTTTGATTCTGCAGAAGCTCCAGCGAGTTGCGCAGCAATTGATACAGGATACCAACAGGTGCCAAGTGCTGCTGCACTCATAGCTGCTTTTTTAGCCGTATCTTTCCAATCAGCATCTAATACTGAAATAACTCCTCCACCAATAACAAAGAGCATTAGAGCTGCAATAATAGTATGGAGTATAGTCTTTTTCATAATGTAATAATCCTTCAGCGCTTCTCTTTCCATATGCCAAATGTTATCTCTTCACCATCAAAGTAGAATGTCACTCCGATTGGCTTTTTATCATAAATAGTACGCCACTCTTTTAGCATTTTTCTAAAAGCATCTTTTTTCATAGTGAATTTCATGTGGCTTTTTCCGTCATATGATTCGATATGAATATTTTTATTATCTTTTGATAGCGATACATCGTTATATATCTCTGGGTATTCATTTGATGTGCCCTGCAAAGACCATACCTCAATACCCGTTATGTTATCTATAGCATTTTTAGATAATAGGAGATTATATAAAGCTATTGCATTTCGATTAGCAACATCCTTTAAAGAATATTGACCCTTTTCTAGCTTAATATGCATGAGTTCAACTTTGAGATTATCTTTTTTATTACTACGTGTTGGTTGGGCAATCTTTTCGGCGCTATTCTTTTTTGTTAACCACTTGTATACAAAATAGAATGCAGGGCTCATCCCTATTAATGCTACTGTGTAAAAAGCAGTTCTGTTTGCAACGTTAGGACATGTTATATCTACAAATGCTTGTTGAGTTGGAGAAAAGCTTGTATAGTCGATGCTTCCTCTCAATATGAGATTATTAATCAGAGCACGAATCTTTGATTCAGCAACTATCCCTGCAAATTCTGCTGTAGTTGATATTGGATACCAACAGGCACCAAGTATTGCGGCACTAGCGGCAGCCTTTTTTGCAGTATCTTTCCAATCAGCATCTAAAATTGAGATAACGCCTCCTCCAATAATAAGGAGCATGAATGAGGCAATGATTGTATGCAGTACAACTTTTTTCATAGAAATATCCCCTCATTATCAATATCAATGGCCCTGCGCCACAATTTTAGAATAGCAAATGCTCTTTTGAGACCACAATATACCGAAACATGATTATCTGAAAAGTAAGATTCGTACCCAATGAATATTCTTTGGGAATAATGGGGTAAGAGTAGAAAAATCCATTAAAAAACCACCGGACTGATCGGTTAAGATCAGTCCGGTGGAAAAAAGGAGAGTAGTAATGAAGCCTAAGTTAAAAGACAGGTTGTTTTTCAACTTCCCATCTGCTTATAAATTGTAGCTATTATTTCAAAAGTGTCAAACTTTTTAGCCATCTATATATGCCCTATAATTCAACACAAAGCTATCAAATTCTCAGTTAAGATTATATGCATTTTCATTATCTGTCAATAGGAATTATATCAAAAAAGCCTTATCATACTATCAATATTTTCAATTGGTAAACTTACAATGAAAAGCGCCCCGTTTCGTAAGAACTTCATGCAAAACGCCCCCCGTTATTGGCACTGTAAATATGAGCTGCGTCTTCAAGCTTGCAAGAGCATCCAATATTTTTTCAAGTCTGATCTCGTCAAAGTCAGTTAAAAAATCATCAAGCAAAAATATTGCCGGGCCAACGTGCTTACTTAAAATAATTAAATGCGCAATTTTGATGAGACAGACAATCAATTTCTGCTGTCCTCGTGATGCATGAGAACGAGAGTCTCTATTTTGATATGTAATGGAAAAATCATCAAGATGTGCACCAAAGAGACTTCTTCCAAATCGAAATTCTGTTTGTACGAATGCTGGTTGATCTGATACAAAATCTGCAAATGTACCAACAAACGTGGGTACTTTTTTTATGCTATATTCTAATGCGATAGAAATCTGTGCATCAAAATAGTCTTTGAGTAGTATATTAACTTTATCTTCTATCTTTTTGAGCATTGTAATGCGTGTAGCAACTATTTGTGATGAAATGTTCCAAAGTTGTTCACTTATTATCTGATACAGCGATGTATCAATAGAATGTTTTGATGATAAGAGCGCATTTCGATTATTCACGATAGATCTAAGCTGGCGAAATAATGACATAGTATCAGGATCTTGCAGCATGAGCACATGATCAATAAATGATCGACGAATCTGTGGAGATTCTTGTACAAGCGCAAGATCATCTTCCGTTAAACTGATCACTCGATAGTAGGATAAAAGTTCCTTGTACATGCTGACTGGCTTTTGACCAATCTTTACTAACTTTTTACCTTGTGCAAATCCTATCTGGATATCATGAGCTCCTATTGTATCGGTATCTGTAAGATGCAACTTAATGAAAAAGTCGTTTGTTCCTAATGTCATCAAGTCTTTTGGCACATGCGTTCGAAATGATCGTAAATAACAGGCATAATATAATGCTTCAAGAATACTGGTCTTGCCAGAGCCGTTCTCACCTTCAAGCAAAACAATAGGATGATTAAGATCAATAGTAAAATTATCAAAACAGCGAAAATTTTTGAGCGTTACTTTACTGATGCGCACGTCTAAAATACCTTACGCAGCTGTTGGCGCAACGGGCATTACTAAATACATCAGATGATATTTTTCATCCTGTGATTCAAAAATAATCGGCTTGCTGTTATTCCGTAAATAGAACTGAATCTTTTCATCTTCGAATACCTGTAATCCGCTCAATAGATATGGTGCATAAAAACGTATATCAAATGATTGACCTACAAAATTATCAATAGGTAGCTCTTCTTGCAAATGGCCAACATCTTTGTTTTCCATCGAAATGTTCATGATTTCAGGTGCAACATTAAAGCATGTCGCTATAAATTGTCCAGATAAAAGACAAGATGAGCGACGCAATGATTTAATGAATTGTGATCGATCAATTGTTGCAGGAACAAATGATGTCTTGTCCAAGATAGGAGCATAATGAGGAAATGGATCAACTAATAACTTTGTGAAAAAATTAAATGATTCTCCTGAAAAGACCAATTGATTACCACATGTTCCTAAAAAGACCGTCGACTCTTGTGATGATTCAAGAATCTTTTTCACTTCAAATACCGCGCGACGTGGCATAAGCCATTTGCGCTCTTCTGCTAAATGATATTTGTCTGTTTTGATTTGTGCTAAACAGTGACCATCGGTTGCCGTCATACGCATCTCTTCTTTTGAAATTTCTAAGTAGAGACCATTGAGCGCATGATTCGCATTGTTTTGTGGAATAATAAATGCAACTTTATTGAGCATGTCAAGAAGGTATTCAGAATTAAGATGCATAAGATTTTCAATGCGTTCTGGAAATGGTGGAAATTCTTGTGCATCTTTTGTATTTAATGCCAAGCGTACCGATCCTGCGCTCATGCGAAGTTGATTATTTTCCAAGCAGAATTCAATATCACCATCAAGCTCTTTAA
This sequence comes from uncultured Pseudomonadota bacterium, assembly GCA_964575265.1. Lineage (GTDB taxonomy): Bacteria > Babelota > Babeliae > Babelales > Vermiphilaceae > CAZNPD01. Next base: position 423,965 of record CAZNPD010000001.1, read on the forward strand.
GTAATTCAAACATTCGTCTTCCAGAGACAAGGAATGAACAGGTTTCATCAATATCGCTGGCACGTAATGTGTAGCTTGCTTGTAAGCTAATCTCTAAATCAGTACTTTTAAGCACCAACTCTTTATGGCTGAGTTGAAAGAGAATATTGGATGTAGCATCAAGTGTAGTTCTTTTGGTGCAAATTGGTTGCATTGAAGAAAGAATCGACAATAATGGTTTTTGTTCTGCTACAAAGGTATTTTTCATTCACTATCCTTAGCGATCATAAGAATATATCGTCGATGAGTAACCGTTAATAACCACCGCACATGTTTTATACAATAATTTTTATTTATTTGTAAGTATACTCGTCTTATGAAAAAATAAAAAGTACAATTCTCTTACGATCGTGGATGTTTTTTATCGTAAACAGTTCGAATATGACTCACTTCTACATGTGTATATATCTGCACAGTCGTGATATTTTCATGACCGAGCAATAGTTGTAATGATCGCAAATGTACACCCTCTTTTAATAAATGTGTTGCAAGAGAATGGCGCAGTTGATGTGGTGATATTGTTCGCTTGTGCCCTAATCGTTTCCATAAGTCTTTCAATACCATCCAAAATGCTTGCCGTGTAATCGTCTTAAGACGTTTTCCGTAACGCACTGGAAAGAGAATGTCAGTCTTTTCTTGATTTTGCACTTCAAAAGTTTTGTGCGTCTGAGTAACATATTGTAACAGGAGTTGCATCATATGTTGTGGCAACGGAATCATACGATGCTTACCACCTTTGCCATGCACCATAATTGTACCAATATCATATCGAATGTCTGATAGCTTTAATGTTGTAAGCTCACTGATGCGCATGCCTGATGTATACAAAAGATAGAGCATTGTCTTATTACGCATGCCGATAGGACTATTATCTTTATTTACTTCATGAAACAATTGTACAACCTCTTCTTCTGATAAATATTTTGGTAAGCTCTTTTCAACTTTTGGCGAAACAAGTTCATGTGCAAAATCAGGAGCATTATGATGTTTGTGTAGATAGGTGCAAAAAACTTTAATCGCACACATCTTACGTGCAATTGTTCGTGCCTTTAAATTAATATCATGAAGATAATAGATGAATTGTTTCAGAATAGATACGGTTATTGCGCCGACTGTAGTAACTTCATTACGTGCAAAATATTCACAGAGTTGGAGCACATCTTGATGATATGCATGATACGTATTTTGTGATACGCGTTTTTCTGTCAATAAATAAGAGAAAAAATGAGTGACGATTTGATCTAGCTTCATAGAATGCTCTTTGCATGAATAGAGGTTCCATATATATACGTATTTATTATACTAAAATTCTACCGTTAATCCGATTTTATTTGCAATAAAGCTCCTTTTTTGTCATGATTGTCATCACATTATAACTATACACATTATTATAATCTAAGGATTCGTACGATGAATAAAAAGTATATGTCTCTATTGCTTGCAATTGTGACAATGAGTAGTGTTCATGAAAGTCACGCGGGAATAGGTTCGTTTGTAGCTGGCATTGGCACAGTCGCAGCAGGTATATTTGTGCGCAACATAGGGCGCGATATTATTGCTAAAAAAGAACAAGAGCAATCCGCAAAAAATAATGTAGCTTCTGCAGAGAATGCAGCACAAGCTTTGGCGAATGCTACCGATACTAATAGACAAGAGGCAAATGACATTTTTGATGTAATGCGCAAAGAATATGTATACCTACAAACGGGATTTGCTCCTGCTTACGAGAAAATAAAACGTACATCAATCGCATATTATCAACAACTTGTAGAGGCATATAATAAGAGATCATAACATTATCAACAATAAGGATTTATCATGAATATAAAAAATATATTGCTCGCATGCGTAGCATTAATGATATCGTTACCATTAATTGCAAGTCAAAGCAGAAAAAAAAGAAAAATTAACAAGCAAGTAAGAGCTCTTACTGAATCACAAGCGAGGATAAAAAGAATATCAAATAAAGAGGCTGAGCCAATAATAGTTCCGGAAGAGGAATTAGTTGTGACCCAAGAAGAAATTAATGATACCATAAAAATGATTGAGGAATCTAAGACATTGAAATTGATTTCTCAGCTTAGCGGTCATAATACTTCTCAAGAAGAAATAGTGCGGAAATATTTAAGAGATAAAAAAGCAATCATGTATCGAGAAAACGTTTTGAAACAGCGAAAACGTGAGACTTTTAATCAATTGAAAGAAATTATTATGAGTCCAGCATTTAGCGCCGGTATGCATCCTGTTCCATCGAGTATGTATCTCGATCTCGTCAATAGTATTGAAACAGAAATAAAAAAGTGAGCAAAAACTTTGATGTAATAAAAAAGACTCTGAAATATTTCAGAGCCTTTTTTATTACATCAAAGTTCAAGAAGCCTAATAGGATTTTGCTACCAATACGTCTTGTATATTTGCACGATCACAATTAAAGCATGTTTCAAATGTTCGCTCTTCAATAAGACACCGCGTAGTTGCTTTGAAATTTTTAAGCAATACTTCGCAATCATATGATCCGCACCAACCAGTCTGATAAAATCCAGCATCTTCAGCTAATGAAGGTCCAAAATCTGACAGTTTAGCAGCCTTTTTCCACAGAGCATTTCGTTTTTGCGTTGCGCGTTCAAGCATGCTCGCGTGAAGAGTCTCGAGTAACGTTTTGATATGTTCTACAAGTAGGTCAAGCGCAATTGGTTGTTTGTTGAGTCCTAATCGATCAGCAACAATAGCTTGCTGTTGGTCAAGATCTCGCTGTCCAATCTCAATGCGAATAGGAACACCTTTCAACTCCCACTCATAGAATTTCGCACCAGGAGTCTTGCTCTGATCTGCATCAATGTGTACACGGATATTTCTGGCCTCAAGATCTTTTTTGATTGCATCAACTTTTGATAAGAGTGCTTCTTGATCAATGCCTTTTTTCATAATTGGGATAATCACTACTTGATGAGGTGCTATCTTTGGTGGTAATACTAATCCCTTTTGATCGCCATGTACCATTATTACTGCACCAACTAAGCGAGTAGTTGCCCCCCAACTTGTTAAATATGGATATGATAATTTTTCGTTCTGATCTTGAAACTTCATATCAAATGCATGGGCAAACGTTTGCGAAAGAAGATGAGATGTTCCCATTTGAAGTGCTTTGCCATCTTGCATGATTCCTTCAAAGGTGTACGTTGTATCTGCACCAGGAAATTTTTCGCTTTCTGCTTTTTTGCCTGATATAACAGGAATAGCCAGATAATCATAACATAACCGTACATATTCATTAAGAATGAGCAATACTTCATCAAGAGCTTCTTGATATGTTGCATGTGCAGTATGCCCCTCTTGCCAAAAGAACTCAGTTGTTCGCACAAATGCACGTGGTCGCATTTCCCATCTTACTACATTAGCCCATTGATTGATTTTAAGAGGGAGATCACGCCATGATCGAATCCATTGCGCAAACATATAGTGAATAATAGTCTCAGAAGTAGGTCTGACAACTAATGGCTCTTCAAGTTTACTGCCACCTGCATGAGTTACAACAGCTACTTCAGGAGCAAAGCCCTCTACGTGTTGCGCCTCTTTCTTTAAAAATGATTCTGGAATCAATAGAGGAAACGCAGCATTTTGATGACCAGTTGCCTTTATGCGTTCATCCAGACGATCTTTGATATGTTCCCATATGGCATACCCGTAGGGACGTATAACCATTGTTCCTCTGACTGGTGCATTATCGGCAAGCTCTGCGCGATGTATAATCTCTTGGTACCATGCTGCAAATTCATTAGTAATATCTGGCAATGTGCTCATAAATCCTCTAGGTAAGGCATTAGTTTCGTATGGCATATAGAATACCAAATGTGTAATTGAAAGGCTATTTTTCATTAACGGGGTCATTTGATAACAAGTGCCGTAAATATCGAGTAGAAGCACAACATATATCATAAGGTGCTAGATTTTTTCCGCTATTTGATTACCATAAAAATATAGGGACTGGTAAGTTCGAATTTTTTACTGTATTTAGAATGGGGTACTTCACTATGAAGCTTACAAAATATCTTTTTTTAGCGACTACCGCATTGTCGTTGAGTGTCAATGATAGCGGAGATCTCTTTTTTAAGCGTTCAATTGGATCTCAGACTTCGTATCTCTTCTCTCATGGATTGGGTGGCAAGCGAAGCCATGCTAACTATTATAGAAAATACAAAATTATCAGTGACCAGTATTTCTCATTCGATTATCCCGATTCTCTTCACAAAGACCGCAGCTACGCAAGTCTTGCACAAGAAGAAGATCTTGCATGTCTTCGTTCAGCGTATAAGTCTATTTATAAGTCATTTGAAGATGTAAATGCATGCAACCTAGTTCTTATGGGAGTCTCGCGCGGGGCCTCTTCAATATTAAATTTTGCAGCACTTGATAAGCCAGACATTGTGAAAGCAATTGTTGCTGAATCACCATTTGATTCAATTGATACTATCTTAGACTATCGAATTCAAAAAGATTGTTGGCTCGGATTATCATTGAAGAACGTTCCCTTTATTCATTCGATTGCGCACAAGAAATTTCAATCACTCTTTCCTCGATATAAAAAAGATGGTATTCGACCTATTGATATCATTGCCAATATATCTCAAGAAATTCCAATTCTGATTATCTGCTCTAAAGAAGACGAGGTTGTTCCTTGGTATAGTAGTGCACGACTCTACAAAGAATTGCGAAATGCAGGCCATGATAAGGTACATCTCTTAATCGTTGATAGTGGACAACATGCTGCTATATTGGTAGAAGATGATGGAGATGCTTATCAACATGTTGTACATGCATTTTATAAAAAATATAACCTTCCATATAATAGTAAATTTGCAGAGCTTGGTGCAAATCGATTTGTTATGTGTCAGCCCGATACGGCAACATTAGAAGTATAATGATTAGAACGTGGAGGAGCTACGTGTTATGAATTATAAAATTATATGTTTGAGTATCATTGCAATAACAGCAATAACAACAGAGTCTCTTTATGCAGGTCAGGTAGTTTACCTCTTTTCGCATGGCATTGCGGATTCACAAGAGCAAGCACGTCGATATGCAGAATGTGATGTTATCAAGGATCCATGGGTATCTTTTAACTATCCTGATGCCATTAAAAATATCGTATTAATCTCACCGTCGAAACTCAATTTCGCGCAAGACAATGATATCGAAGCACTCTATAAGGCATACCTAAAAGTGCGTACTGATTATCCAGACCATAAAATTGTGCTTGTTGGTATGTCACGAGGAGCATCAACAATAATTACCTTTTTAGCAAAGTATCAGCCATTAGATATTGCTGCGGTAGTTCTCGAATCTCCGTTCTCGTCCCTTGAAACGGTCCTTGCATATCTCTTTAAAGAACAATCACTTCTCTTTAGAACAGCCCTCTCGCTTGCATCTTCCGTGGGAAAATATAAGCGTGAAGGTCCACGACCTATTGATGTTATCCACGATATTCCACATACAATCCCAATTCTTTTTATCTGCTCTTTACAAGACCGATTAGTACCTGCAAGTAGTACACAGTTACTCTATCAGCGATTGTGTGAATCGGGCCATCCAAAGGCCCATATTCTATCTCTTGAATATGGTAAACATGCAAAAATTATCAATGGTGCATCGAGGGAAGAATATCTTTCCACCATCAAAGAATTCTATACCCAGTACGGTATATGGCAGCCTATTTTAGATGGCCAAAATGTAAAAATATAATGATCAAAAAATACCGATTACATTCGTAGTAATTGCATGCTTTATAAAATCTCATAACAATGCTCCCACAGCACTCATACATTATATTTGTATAATTATAAAATAGACTCATATTTAAAACATTTTTATCTATTCAACAATTAATTTCGGTACAATTATTGATTTTTTAAAACCAAACCCAGTATCATAAAAATTGAAATGATAGATAGAAGTATGGAAATAGTAGTAGTGGTTAAACCTAAAAAGGAGATCCTATGGCAGTTAAAAGAAAAAAGAAAGCAGCTACTAAGCGTAAAACAACCAAGAGAGCTGGCGCTAAACGCAAAACAGCTAAAAGAGCTGGCGCTAAACGCAAAACAACTCGTAGAAAAGTAGCTAAGAGAGCTGGCGCTAAACGCAAAACAGCTAAAAGAGCTGGCGCAAAGCGCAAAACAACTCGCAGAAAGACCGCTAAGAGAGCTGGCGCTAAACGCAAAACAGCTAAAAGAGCTGGAGCTCGTAGAAAAACAGCTCGTAAGAAGACTTCTCATATGGAAATCTCAATGGCATAATGCCCCTGAGTTATCTAGACTGAGACCTACTTATAAAATTCTAGGCTCCTTACCACTACTGTTAAGGGCCTAGAATTTTTTTAATCTCTTTCCTATTAACCTACCTATATTCTACCCTTCCTAGCGAGTATTATTGGAAATGCTCACTGGAAACCAATACCAACACGTAGCCCATGTCTCTCGCCGCACAACAAGCAACTTCAATATGGAGAAGAGCTCTTTAGTAGATGCCAACCATAAACTTATTGTATCAAATAGTGAGATTGCCTTTGATTTACTTATATGATACCGATCTAATCGACACAATTATGATCACAATTCAGGCGTTACCGAGAGACAATATTTGCCGCTCTATCGATTTAATAATTGCCGTATAATATAATTGCATTCTGGTGCATCCATGATCGTATTGTGAGTGCCCCGCAAAGAAAAAATATATTACTGAAATTCTACGGGCGAGATAGCGTCAATAATAATGTCAGATAATGAGTCAACAGCGTCTATTGTTTTTATGATAAGCACATGCATAGACTTATGAATAGTTAGCCATATCGGTATTATTTAAAAAGTGAGTTATTCCATGTCAAAATTCTATGTTATTAATGTACTTGATACGCAATACTATGATGATTGTAGAATTAAAGGATCGATTAACATCCCTGCTAAAAATTTAGAATCATTTGCACAATCGCTTGAGAAAGATAGTACCATTATCGTCTACTGCGCTAGCTACATATGTCACGCAAGTAAAGATGCATGGCACATTCTTGATCGCATGGGATTTAAAAATATATACGCTTATGAAGGTGGCATATCAGAATGGTATTTGCGCCATTATCCGATTGAAGGAAGCTGTACGAAAGCCCAACAATACATACATAAAGAAGTTGCTCTAAAAGAAGTTCCCCCTTCAGACGTAATGGTTAAGACAATCACGGCAGAGAAATTAAAGCAATTGCTTGAAGAAAATGGACTTTTATAACTCTCGATGTTCAATATCATTATCTGATCGATACAATTGAGAGCGCATTCATAGGCGAGCCAAGGAGTAATATTTCGCCCCGTGCCAGCATTTGCATAGCGATAAAAAATCGAGGGGAATTGAGGCCGCTGCGCAACAATCTTCTCATTTCGCCCTTAAAAATTACATATTGCGTCACAATTGGAATCGCGCCTGCCATCATAAATTATAAGAGAATTTTGAGCGCATATTTCTTATTGCGCTCTTTTTGTGTATACTACAATGAAATTTAGAACAACATTTGAGAAAACAGACCAGTTAACTTTCGAAGATAAAAAATTATGAAACATACTATGAACTATTGGTTATATGCTTGTATATTACTAACATTCATGGGATCATTTTCAAAAGATTTTGAAAATGATCCAGTACAAAATCAACAAGAGCAAAATGAATCAACGCCTGTTTCTATCTCATTTCTACTCAATGAAACATATCAAATTATGCGACAAAATGATCAGACATCTAATGGCATTTCACCACAACAATTAGACGCTTTGGCCTTACAAATACGTTTTATTCAGTACCATTACCCGTCTAGTGATCCTGTGAATTCTTTAGATTCTTCTGACTCAGATACCAATTAATAGAAAATGGGCAAATAGGTTAGTTCAAATAAATATCTCGAAATTCTTCTACCATTAACCCATTTTTATCGCCAAATGCCCACCCTTAATAGAGCTCTACCCTTTGTCTATTATTGAATATCGTGAGATAATGATCTAATAAATTATTAAAATAATGAGGTTATTATGAAAAAGTTTATTAATACTGCTATTCTTGCGGGGTTAGTCACCTGTAGTATTGCTCCAGTACAAGCAAGCGTTATGGATACTATCAAGTCAAAAATGGCAAAAACATGCAACACGTTAACAAGCCGTACTGCAATATCATTATATGCATTAGTAACGGCTGGAGCTTGTATATATGCTTACAAAGTATTGTGTCCTGATTCTATTAAAGAATGCCAGCAACATCTTGAACGTGCGATCGAGCGATATCATGATCTTGACAAAGAGATTACAAAAATAACAGAACTAAATAATGGAGACGCTTCAGTTCTGAAACTCAATTATCCGATGCTCATGTGTGAGTATAGATGGTATAACGAAAATATTCTGGGAATTGCTGCAAATACCAATAATTTAATTGAACAGACTAAAGAAAGCCAACTTCTCTTTCTGTATATGGCAAAAGTGACAGGAACAATAGGTATAACAGTGCTGATTTCAGAAATTGCTCGAAAGTTATTATATAAAGAGACTCCTGCAGTTAATCCTGAATAAAAATAAAACTTCAAGTTTGCCAAACTAAAAGAGCCGCCGAATGTAATCGGCGGCTCTTTTTATGACAATTTTTTAGCAATCGTAAATTACTGATTCATCTCATCAATAATTCTAATTCGCTCAATATGTACCGCTCTACCGGTTGTCGTATCAATATCAACAATGATGCCACTCAATACAAATGGTGGTAATACATCAACAATGAAACGAGTTGGCATTTGCGTAATAAAGTTCTGAATAATTGGTTCTTTTTGCATACCAATCATAGAGTTATACGATCCAACCATACCAATATCACTAATAAACGCAGTCCCTTTTGGAAGTATCCGTTCATCAGCTGTCTGTACATGCGTATGCGTACCAAAGACAAGACTCACCTTTCCATCGAGATAATATCCAATGCCAGCCTTTTCCGAAGTAGTCTCCGCATGAAAGTCGACAATAATAATATTAGTCTTGTGGCGAAGATAGGTAAGAATAGTATCCATTGTTCGAAATGGACACTCTACTAACTCGCGCATAAATACGCGACCTTGTATGTTGACTACTCCAACGGTCGCATTTACGCTATTGGCATAAAAAGTTGTTACACCAACTCCCGGAGTAGAACTTGGAAAATTAGCAGGACGAAGGAGATCAGTATGTTCACTTAAGTAAGGATAGATCTCTTTCTTTGCCCAAATATGATTTCCCGATGTTACAACATCGGCGCCATTGTGTCTAAAAAACTGAACAATATTAGGAAGAATGCCCCTTCCATCAGGGGCACTATTTTCACCATTTACAATGACAGCATCTACTTTATATTCTGATTTGATTGTAGCAATATGGCGCTGAAACATCTGTTGACCACTAGAGCCAACAACATCACCAACACATAATACTCGCATTGTTGCCATAGCTCTTACCTTGCATACTCAATTGCGCGCTTCTCTCGAATAACATTCACTTTGATTTGACCTGGAAAGTTCATTTCCTCTTCAATCTTTTGTGCAATGTTACGCGCAAGCGTTGCTGCTTGTTCATCATCCATATGATCCTCTTCGACCACAATGCGAATTTCTCGACCCGCTTGGAGAGCATATGCCTTTTTAACCCCTTGGAATGAGTTTGCGATCTCTTCCAATTGTTCAAGTCGCTTAATATACGCAGTTAATGTTTCTCGGCGAGCACCAGGACGAGATGCTGATATAGTATCGGCAATAACAACAATTACCGCATACATAGATAGGAATGGAACTTCTTCATGATGAGCGGCAATAGCATTAACTACTATTGGATCTTCACCACATCTCTTGGCAATGTCGCCACCAATGATCGCATGAGGACCTTCAACTTCTGCCGTAACAGCCTTACCAATATCATGGAGTAAGCCGGCGCGCAATGCAATCTGTCCGTCAAGCCCCACTTCTTCTGCTATCATGCGAGCAAATATACCAACTTCTTTGCAGTGAACAAGTACATTTTGTGAATAACTTGTTCTGAAGTGTAATTTACCAAGCATGGTAACAATTTCTGGGTGAACACCCTGTAGATTAAATTCTAAGATTACTTGTTTACCATATTCTTGAACCATGTCATCAATCTCTTTTTCGCATTGAACAACAGTCTCTTCAATACGAGTTGGGTTGATACGGCCATCAAGAATAAGTTTTTCTAATGATCGGCGCGCTACTTCACGACGAATTGGATTGAACCCTGATATAGTAATGTCTGGAGAATCACCAATAATGAACTCCATACTTGTTGCCATCTCAAGTGCCTTAATATTTCTTCCCTCTTTTCCAATGATTCGACCCTTCATCTCTTCATTTGGAAGATGTACTATTCCGGAAGAATGTGGCGCTACTTGCTCAGCCGTATATCGCTGCATTGCAGTCACAATAATTTGGATAGCCTTTTCTTTTGCAGTTTGACGCGCTTCTTCTTCTACCTTTTGAATCCACTTTTGGTTGGAATGACGTACCTCTGCTTGCAATGTATCGAGTAACATTTGCTTTGCGTCATCACGCGTCATATGACTAATCTGTTCAAGAGAATTAATGAGGTCGGCATAGACCTGTTTTGCTTTTGATTCTTGTGCTCGAATAATATCCTCTACACGAAGAATATTACGTTCTTTCGCCTGTAGTTCTCGTCGTTGTTCATCGAGCTGTTGCTCTTTTTTTTCAATGCTCTCATATTTACTATTAAGCTTATTTTGTAGTCGATCAAGTTCAAGCCGTTCTCTCTTCAGCTCAAAATCAAATTCTTTTCTCCTTTTAAAGAGCTCATCTTTAAGCTTTACAAATGATTCTCGTCTTTCTGCTTCTATATCTCGTCGTGTATTCTTCCACTTTTCATTCGACTCTTTAAAGAGTGATTGTGCCCGAGCATATTTATGATATGCATACATAAGTAGGGCAATTCCTACAAATGCTATGCATATACCAATTATTATAAGAATTAAGTATATTTCCATATTGTTCTATTCATACTATCTAAATATCATTAATGTGTTTTATACAATTTTTTACTAACCGCTACTCCACTATGCATACTATGGTGCTATAATACTAAGACTCATCCTGTAGCATTACAAAACGTCTATGCACAAATAAGATTATTTGTGCCATAGCATCAATATCATACAAAACTTCAAAATTTGAACAGAAGACAAGACAAGCCAAATGGGATTTCACCAGATGGCTCTTCACCAAAAAGTAAGAGAAGCTACTTTGTGCTACGAACGGAATCGTAAAATATTAGTCATCTTGAATAACAGAATCTATTTGGTGCATAAGATCAGAGAGTCGGGCTGCATCTTCATTATGCTCTCTATGAGAGTGCTTAAGTGCACTTGCTGCTTGTAATGCTACCAAGACTGCTATCTTTTTTCCGTCACTTATGCGAGACTTCTCGGTCATCTCTCTCATGAGAGAATCAACGTACTCAACACATTCTAAAAAGATATCGGGAGCTTCATCGCTAACAATAGTATATTGTTCGTCTAAGATCGATACCTTATACTGTTTCTTTTCTTTATTCATTATTGCTTTTCACGCTCAACTAACGAATCTATAATCGAAATCAAATCATCAAGAACAACTTTTGTGACATTCTTTTCTTGATTCAGAATATCTATCTGTGCGTTTCCATGTAATAATGAATCTTCTAATGATTCTATTCGTGCATTCACTTGAGCATGCTCTTCGATAACTTTTGCACTCTCTATCTTCAGCTCTTCATTTTCAGCTCTAAGCCGCTGTCCTTCATCTTGAAGTTGCGCATTAAGGGCTTTCAAAGATTCATTATCTTGTCTTAGTTGTTTGATGATCTCTACAAGAGTAGAGATTTTTTGTTCTAGAACTCCAATTATCTCCATTGTACTCCTTTAATTTTGTTATATCCTAATCATGGTTTCAATTCTAGTCACACCAAACAACTCTTGTCAAGACTATGCGTTTTGTATTTTTGAAACTAATTGCTCAAATGCTTTTGGTTCAAAAATAGCAAGCTGGCTCAACATTTTACGATTGAGTTGAATATCAGATTTTTTCAATCCATGAATGAGTTTGCTGTATGAAAGACCAAGTTGATTTGCAGCAGCCTTTATTCTTGTGATAAAGAGTCCGCGCATATCTCTCTTTTTAAGCTTTCTGCCTTTAAACGCAAATGCCCATGCACGAAGTAATGTTTCGTGTGCACGTTTAAATACATTTTTACGTTGTCCCCAGAAACCTTTAGTCTGTTTTAATATACGTTTGTGTCTCTTTTTAGTAGCAAGACCTCTTTTAATACGTGTCATGTAAAATATCCTGAAAATTATGTAATGTTAACAACTGTCCCTTATACACTTGCTTTAGCCGTAAGGAAGCAATTCTGCAATATGATGCAAGTTTGCTTTATTTACGTATCCAACTTTTCTCAAATTACGCTTTCTCTTTGACGATTTTCCGGTCAACAAATGTCTGCGGAATGCATATGAACGTTTAATTTTTCCGGATTTACCTACCTTAGCAAATCGTTTTTTTGCTGCAGATTTAGTCTTCATTTTTGGCATAATATGTTTCCTAATAAACTCAATTATTTAGTTGCTTTTAAATAATATATGCGAGACCATGCTTGATTAACGCGCATATCTTTTTCATACATTATATTTTTGTCCATATCATAATCAGCAAATCCTTGCTGAACTCGATCAAATAGCTCTCCTCCACGTTCTTCTTTAGAAGCATTTTCTCTTCCTCTAAAGCAGAGAGTGACCTTCACACGCTTACCTTCATGTAAGAACTGTATAGCCTGTTTGATCTTAGTCTGAAAATCATGTTCGCCAATCTTTGGACGAATTTTGATCTCCTTAACTTGGATAACTTTTTGATGCTTCTTAGCCTCTGACTTTTTCTTTTTGCGTTCGTAAAGAACTTTGCCAAAATCCATGATTTTAGCAACGGGCACACCCATTTGTCCTTTATCTGTTAGCAACACTAAATCAAGCCCTGCATCTTGCGACATTTTTAGCGCATCGAGACGTGACAAGATTCCAAAATTTGTTCCGTCTTTACCAATCACTTGCAACTTAAGATCTTTAATTTGCGTATTTATCATTGGTAAAGTTTCTTTTTTTTCACTCAAGGTCTCATAGTCCTTTAATAGGGTCTATACTATATTTTACGCTGCTTTAGCTGTTGGTACTGATTGTGCTATTGCATTTCTCACTTCAGTATCAATCATTTCAACAAATTCTTTATTGGATTTCAAATACTCCAAGGCCTGCTCTCTGCCCTGAGCGATATGAGCTCCGCTATGTGAAAGCCATGATCCTGACTTAGTAATTACATTGTAATGTAATGCTGCATCAAGAAGATCAAGTTCTCTGCTGATTCCTTCTGTAAAGAGAAGGTCTACTTCTGCCGTTTTAAATGGCGGAGCCATCTTATTCTTTACAATCTTAACAAGCACACGGTTCCCAATATGAACATCATTCTTTTTCAAGCTTGCGATTCTACGCACATCAATACGTAATGATGCATAGAATTTAAGTGCATTTCCACCCGTCGTTGTCTCTTTTGGAGCAAATGGAAGTCCTCCAATAGTCTGTCTAATCTGGTTAATAAAGATAAGACACGTCTTTGACTTATGGACAATTGGCGTAAGCTTTCTGAGCGCTTGTGACATAAGCCGCGCTTGCAAGCCAACATGAGCATCACCCATATCACCTTCAAGCTCTGCTTTTGGAACAAGGGCAGCCACAGAATCGATAACAATGATTTCAACTGCTCCGGATCGGATAAGCATCTCTGCAATATCAAGAGCCTGTTCTCCATAATCAGGTTGCGAAATAATAAGATCATCAGTATCAACACCTAAACGACGTGCATGCTCTGGATTAAGCGCATGTTCAGCATCAATAAAGGCGCAAATGCCGCCTTTTTTTTGCACTGATGCTATCGCATGCATAGCCAAAGTAGTCTTACCTGAAGCTTCTGGTCCGAATATTTCAACAATTCTTCCTGCTGGGAATCCTCCGATTCCAATAACCTGATCTATAAGAATAGATCCTGTTGAGTGTGCTTCAATCTGCACATTGGGCGCCTGACCTAAGAGCATAACCGCACCATTGCCATATTGCTTGTCAATCTGAGCAAAGGTTGCTTCAAGCGCCTTTTTTTTCTTAGCTAGTACGTCTGAATTATGAGCGGCAGCTGAATTGCTGCCGCTCACTGAATTTTGTTTATCTTTCATATTGCAATTCTTCTTCTGCTTCATGTCCAAATAACGATGAATCTGTCTCTAGTTTAGCATTTCTATACAAATAATCAATGACAGCCTCCTTATACAATGGGAGCTGTTCTTGGTTAAGACTTGCCATTATATTGCTCTTTTCTGCCTCAAAATTAGCCTCATCAAATGGTTCAATTTCATCAAGTCTGATCAAGTATCCATGTTCATCTGTGGTATGTACTATGACGAGTCCAACCTTATTCATTTGCATCATGACCTGTGCTGGCAATGATTTACTGATTAATTCTGATATTTGATCTTTATCATTTTTGCCTATCCATGGAACTGTTGTATATGAAGCATCATGCTCAGAAGCAATGGCTTCGAGTGAAGTACCTTCTTTACTTGCACGCACAGCATTATCAATTGCATCCTTCAATGCAACTTTTGCTCGCTCATGGCGCATATCTTCCAATGCAACCGATTTTATTGTATCAAATGATGGGAAATATCCCTCTTGTACATCAGTTAGGCGGACAACTATACCCTCATTACCCTCTGCAAAGAATGTTATTTCACCCGCATTGATTGAGAATAATGCTTGAGAAAGTGGAGTTGCTTCCTGCGTAATAGGACCAACCTCTTCTGACGATATTCCTTTTGAGAGTGCAAATGCATCAAATGATTCTTCAGATGAACACTCTTGCTCTACAGTACAACGCATTTTCTCTGCAAACTCAGTTTTAAATGCAGCATCACGCAATTTAGTAGCAATGCTATCATATACTTGTTCGAGTGGCTTATATGTCTGAGAGATTCTACTTACACGTTGTATAATTTCAAAGCCATTCTCAGTAGCAATAACATCTGATATATCACCATCATTCTTGAGATTGAATGCTGCACGTTCAAATTGCTTGCTATGCGTATTGCGTGTAAATGGCTCTAATAATCCACCATTAATAGCAGATTCATCATTCGATATTTCTTGTGCAACTTGTGCAAATGATGCAGGGTTTGCGATAACGCTTCTTCGTATCTCTTCTGCTTGTGCACGCATAGCATCAATAGTGTCGACATCTTTTACTGCTATAAGAATACGGCGCACTTCTACTTTAGCCGGCTCATTGATAAATTCTTTTATCTTATGATCTTGATAATAACGCTCTATGTCATCTTCAGAGACAAGTGTTCCAAATGAATTTGAATTGAATCTCCAGGTGCGTCCGCTCCGTTTTTCAGGAACATAGTATTTACGCGAACGCTTATTTTGCATATCGATATATTCACGAATCTCATCATCACTAATATTATTGGCATCTTTTTCAGCTTCTATAAAGCTATTTAGTGATAATGTAACCACAGAGAATTGTTTACGGAGCATATCTGCAATGTATCGAGATCTGAGCATAAATTCTGGTATATATTCGCTCTGTGTAATGAGATCTTCAACTAATTTATTTGCAAGAATACGATAGACTCGCTGTTCAAATGTTGAAACTTTCATATGATTTTCTTGCAATGCTTTTTTGAGAAGCTCAGCATTGATACCACCCGCTTTTAAATCGAGCGCTTGTGGAGGAACAACAGATCCAAGATCCTGCATAATAACCATAGGATTTTGCAATTGAGATGCAATATAATCGGCATCAAGATGCAATTTGCTTGCAAGAACAACTTGATACATAAGCGCTTCTTTCATTAAGACATGGAGCGCTAATGATTCTGGATTGCTGCTAAGCCCAACTGATTGTAATACATAATCAGTATATGCTCCATATTGAGATCGTATACGAGAAAGCCAACGATGTTTTTGAATCGCTTCTGATATAAATTCTTCTTTGCTAATGGTATATCCATTAACACGCAATGCCCACTGGCCAAATTGCTCTTTAAAGAGTGACGATATTGATAAAAGTCCCGATCCAGCCAACAACGATACTGCTACAATCCAGAGCGTTGTCTTATAGGCGGCTGAATTCTTAAATTTTCTGATGTCTGAAATCATAGGAATGTCCTTCTCCTGTTTTCTATGTTATGAACGAGTAATAATACGAGTACCTTTTATTTTCTCTTGTTTAGCTATTCTGTCAACCATTGCAATGAGTTCATCGCGGTCGGCATAATCTTTTGTAACTACTTGATACCAAGTAATCTTTTTCCCTTTTGGCGTCACACTTGATCGATGACGAATTTCTAATGGATCATCAATCCGTGAAATAAATGCCTCTGCTGCTTTACGCGTTCCAAATCCAATAAGCTCTGCACAATATGCTCGCCCTAATGTTACTGCATCATGTGTAACAACATCATTTGATTGCGTATGAATCTCTTTCGCATGCTCTTGGTTTTGCAACGAGCAGAGTGTTTCATACATGCTATCTGTAAACGCATTGCGTGATACCTGTGCATACATTTTATTGTTCATATCATGTTGCGCATAGAAATATCCCAAAGTAAACAATCCTCCAAAACAGAAGACTACTCCTGCTGCAACAAGGCTTACATGTCTACGCGAAATGAAAAGACCATCGCTACTTTTACATTGGCATGGTTTATATGTATTCACACTCATTTACTATCCTTATATATTGGTTATTGTTCGCAATAGTTGATTAATATATAATTCAGCATTCACAAAAGTCAAGTTGACCTGGTCTATATATGCATGAGGATCGTGTTGTGTAATAATATCGCGTTGCAATGATCGCCAAAATGTCTGCTGTCGTTTTGCATAATTTCTTGTCTGCTTTTGAATAGACTCTACCATTTGACCATAATCATACGGCGACTCTTTCGACGTAAGATATGTAATAATTTCGGGATATCCGATAATACCACGTTCAATCGCAAAAGTTTCCCACTCAGTTCCCATAATCGATTTTACTTCCTCAATCCATCCGCTTTTGAGCATTTCATATACTCGTCTATCGATTCGATCATAGAGTTCAGCTCGATCACGATCAAGATAGATGCATGCATATGGATATGGTGGTTGATATCTCGGCTTATATAACGATGGCATAGTTCCTGTTGTAATCCAAATATCAATCGCTCTTTGTATCCGATACGTATCATGAGGATGTATCGCTTGCGCTCGTGTTGGATCAATACTATTAAGAAATTCCCATGAGTAATCGATATCTGAAGATGGTTGTATATCAGAAGCAACAGTTATCTGATAGGGTGGAAAGAGTAATGATCGAATATAGAATAATGATCCACCAACGATAATAGGTAATCGATTCTGTGTATGCGATAATGCAATAACATCAAGTACCATTGATCGATACTCAGAAACTGTCAATGGACGAGGGGTGTCGATCACGTCAAATAGATAATGAGGAATTGAAGAATTCTTCCAATCTGGTTTTGCTGTACCAATAGAGAGTGGTAGGCACATCTGGCCAACATCAGCATTAATAATAGTAGACGGAATAGCCGTTGCTATCGTATCTACTAAATCTGTTTTCCCTACGCCAGTAGGCCCCGTAATGATTAATATCTTATTCATAGTCACCAAGAAGTATTATGCCCGATGAGCAAACAATCAATTAGGGGAGCATTGCGCTCCCCTTGTGGATTTATATTATAATGTTTTCATAGGCTGTAAAGATTTGCTTAGTGATATACATTGATCAACCATCGATTTTAACTGGTCTATCGCTACTTCTTGAGTAACATTATGCACTAATGCAATCTCTTCTGACAAAAGTGATTCTGTTTGCAAAAGAAGATTCTTTTCTCCAAATGAGAGCCCCTTCACTCGCTCTATTCGTTTAAGATCGCGATATATTTCACACGTCTCTTTGAGATTCCCAGTTCGAATCTTTCGTTGATATTCTTTGTTTCGCTTATTCCAGTTGGTTGCGGTTGGCTCATATAGACTTACAGGCATTGCTTTTGAAAGAGCATCAAAAATCTCATATATACTAGAAGAACTACTCAATCTTCTAATGCCAACCATCTCAGAATTATCGACAGGTACGAGAATGATCATTGGTTTATTGATAAAAGTTAATTCATAAAAATAGGCCGTTGCAGACCCTAACTTTTTTTCGATTATGCGATTGATTCGCGCAACTCCATGACTTGGATAGACAATTCGTTCATCGATAGCAAACATACATATCCCCTTTTTCAAGAGAAAGCTTGATTGTTATCCAACCAGTACCCAATTATTATGGTAGCATAAATGTATCCAATTTAGAATCAAAAGACCTAAGACCTAGAGGAAAGAGGAAGATTGGTGTACACTGCAAAGAATAAGCGGGGAATACCATACTATGTTACAGAATATTTTCTTTTCAAGCGTCTATTGGAATACGATTGAGTCCATTATCTATCATGCACTCTTTCTTTTACACCAGTATTTTTTATACGCATGCATCGGCAGTAGTGCATATGGCACAACCAATATCTTTTTTAGCATGATATACCTAGTTGTATATGGCATAGATTTTGGCTTTGAGCCGCTGCTCCCTTTCCGGATCAAAGAATTACAATCAAGCAGATCCGCATTTCGAGCAATTCTTTTTCAAGCTCTACCCACACTCATAGCCCTATTGATTATTGTATTAGGAGCAGTCGCAATAACCGAGTATGAACATCATTATATTGCTCTTATGGCAATTGCAATAATCTCCGAATATATCAGGCGAGTTGGAAAGCATATTTTACAGCTCTTTCTTCAATCAGATATAGCGTCTATAACCGAAATAGGCATGCTCATATGTTACATCGCATTGGTATGGATATCATATGCTTTTGACATTGCGCTTACACCATTATTTCTTATCGCATTACTTACGATAACATCATTATGTACCGTAATTGGTATTATCTATACCATCTATACAACAATATACGTTACGCTTCCTGATCATACCGAATTCTCTCAGCTACCTATGCAATACACAAATCGTGCTTACGCATATATATATACGTTTGTACCACAACTATTCTCTACAAACTTCTTGATACCATTTCTTGCATTACATGTACCGCTACATCAAGCAGGTGTATTAAAATTGATTCATCATACAATACAAACTGCGTCAGTAATTATCCGCAAAATATTTGGAACATCAGGGAATATCCTGATCGCCTATTCCGACGATGAAAATAGAGAATCGGCATCGGAGCAATTAATATACACGTCGCATTTTGCTATCGCATTGACGAGCATAGTAACGGTGAGCATAGTAGCTGCATATACAGCTCAATCAGACCTCATACGGCATCAAATACTCTGGTGGTATAGTGCACTTGCACTCTCTGACATGATTACCATTTCGTATGAAAAAACGTATCTCATCAATAACGCATATGATCTTGTATGCCTCGAAAAACTTGCTACTATTATTGGCATGGCATGTCTTATAGCCACAACCCAAAGCCTTACCAGTATTCTCATCGGCATTCTTTTCGTACGAGTATTATCATCAATAACCATCATTCTGGTATCCCGCGTCAAATGGAATTCACCGATTCCCTATACTATGCATATTGCATATACCATACATATGCTATTCACACTATATGTTATTTTTGCAGCTCGAGCATAGAAGCGCGAACAAGATTGGCCCACAATGACATTTTTTAACAATGACAATAAAATCACCGCGAGGGGATCCGATGTGGAACCCGGATCAGCCATTGCGCGAAATATCCCTATCGGCACTGATGGCAATTCAGATGGTAATTGCAAGGAAATCAATATCAAGCGTGGCGCACAAATCGAAAAGGATACGCTTGAAAATCAGATATCGTATGCCCTCATGTGGAATGCATTACTTTTTGTTGGACAGAGATTAGGAACACTTCTTGTTACGAGTACCATGTACACCCATACCACTATAGAAGAATTTAGTGGATGGGCAACTATCAATAGTACTATTTTTTTATGGTTACTATGGATTGACTGCGGATTCAAAAAATCCATAGCTCGACACATGCCGGCATTTGAGAAATACTCACTACCACTTGCACAATGGTTTATACCGACGATTACTATTCAGATGCTTGCAGCAACACTCTGTACATTATGGTTCGCATATACGAACATGCTATATCTCTATATTGGTCTTTTTATAACGCAAGCAGCAAGTAACATAGTTCGCCACATAGCACACGCACAAATGCAGCATAAATGGTTCAATACTCAGGCAATTATAGTAGCATTTTGTGAGTCGGCAATCTGTTATTATGTTATAACGTTCCATAAAGTACCAAATCCAATACTTACATACGCCGCAATAAAAGTATCTGGCGCGGCAGCCTTATCGATAATAGCATTCTATAGGATAATTATGAATGAAACGGTATGTAGGAATGAGAGGAAAGGTGATACGAGTTGGCTCATAAAATCTTTTGTAACGTACTCATGCATTATGGGAATAACAACCATATTAAAGAGTATCAGCGAACGAAATGCTATCATGATTGGTGTAATGCATATCTACGGAGCGGGTACCGCAGCAATGATAAAGATTGCACAAGAGGTCTCATTAGTATTATATAGGACTATTATAAAGACAATTGGGACAATAGATACGTTCTACTTATCACAGATCCATATTAATAAAGATACTCATTTTGGCATTGAGCATGCAGTTACAAAACTAACGATACGAATTGCGGCTCTCTCTGTTCCCTTTTTAGGAATAATTATCTATGCATTTTTGCACAAGCTTATTGCCATTGATAGCACCTATGTTTTTCAACTGATTATTATCATGTCAATTTCGTATCTCATTGAAACATTGTTTACTGCGTATGAGCGTGTTATTGAGATTAAGAATGATCTATTGTGTTTAACTATTGTCTATGGGTTATATACATGTGCGTCATTAGCTATTTATTATCTTTCATATATGGCGTATATTGGTCCATTACTCTTTATATCGTTATTACATGTCGTTCGATTGGTTAGTCTATTCTTATTCTTTATTCGCGCATCGTATTATCATAATACCCAGTTTCCTTATACGCAGGTATTAAGGTATGTCTTTTTCTATTTTGTCTTATTCCTCTTATTATCTCTTATTTCATATAAGGTTCCTTTTATTTATTCTATCTCTCGTCATATTACTTCCTTATTCTTAGCCTTCGTTTCGTGATTAGGGACGACGTAAATTTGTAAGATGACATTTGATACTCTCTACTCTCCCTATGTAATCCTCTTCCTCCTCCCTTGTCCGGCGAAGCTGAAAGCGTAGACGGTTTTTATGATTAAGCATCATCGACATGCCCCCATCGCTCAAAATATCTCTCCTTTTTATTCTTTTTTCACATTGTATACTCTATCCTTGTATACCCTTCACACGAAGACGAGACTGGCCGCCTTTGCTTTCAATCCCACCGAAAAAAGGCGGCCAGGTGAGGCGGAGTGACCCGGCGACCGGGGTTGGTCGGGGGAGGAGACGGAGATGAAGCCGCACAAATCATTAAGAATGAGCCTCAAATATAACAAAATCCATCTATCATTCGTATGCAAACCAGATATGGCCGATACAATCCGCAAGGCACAATTAATCTTAAAATAAGATCATGATGTCAAAATCAAATCAATACAATGAAGCGTGCAAAATTTCATCCACAAGGAATGAACGCACCCTTTTATCATTGATTACGTTTACACAGCCCTTAAATTATGCGACAAGTTGTCTGCGGGGTGCCAAGCGCCAATCAAAACAAAGTTATATGTGCTAGCTATATAAATTCTTAGTTTGGCGTGCTAAGATTTTTTTAGTTTATCATTGACGCCGCCTTACTCGTCGGATATAATTTATAACGATTTTTGATATTTCAACAAAACATCACTTGCAAAAGGGTCCACATGGCAAAAATTATAGGTATCGATTTAGGTACAACCAACTCAGTAGTATCATTTATGGAAGGCGGAAGCCCTAAAGTTATTCCAAACAAAGAAGGCACCAATACAACTCCTTCTATGGTAGCATTCACAAAAGATGGAAAACGCATTGTTGGAAATCTTGCAAAACGTCAAGCTGTAACTAATCCAGAAAACACCATTTTCTCTGTCAAACGTTTCATCGGACAACAATACGATGCAATGAAAGAAGAGATTAGCCGTATGCCATATAAAGTTGTAAAGACCGCAAATGGCGAATGTGCTATCGAAATTATGGGTAAGCAATATTCTCCACAAGAGATATCTGCTGCTATTCTTAGCCATCTCAAACAAGTTGCAGAAGACTACTTAGGCGAAAAAGTAACCGAAGCTGTCATCACTGTGCCTGCGTATTTTAATGATGCGCAACGTCAAGCAACCAAAGATGCTGGTCAGATTGCTGGTCTTAACGTTAAACGTATCATCAATGAACCTACTGCAGCAGCACTTGCATATGGTTTCGATAAAAAGAAAAATGGAATCATCGCAGTATTCGACTTTGGTGGCGGAACATTCGATATTTCAATTCTTGAAGTTACTGATGGCGTTATTGAAGTTAAATCTACCAATGGAGACACT
Source organism: uncultured Pseudomonadota bacterium (assembly GCA_964575265.1). Classification (GTDB taxonomy): domain Bacteria; phylum Babelota; class Babeliae; order Babelales; family Vermiphilaceae; genus CAZNPD01. The sequence continues at coordinate 446,798 of CAZNPD010000001.1, forward strand.
CATTTAGGTGGTGACGACATCGATAACATTCTTATCGATTACATCGTAAGCGAATTTAAAAAAGAGACTGGTGTCGATCTTAAGAATGATAAGATGGCGCTTCAACGTTTAAAAGAAGCTGCAGAAAAAGCAAAAAAAGAACTTTCAACATTGCATGAAACAGACATAAATCTCCCATACATCACTGCGGATGCATCTGGACCAAAACATATCAACATGTCCATTTCTCGTGCAAAACTTGAATCATTATGTAGCTCCGTCTTTGAACGTATCTTACAACCATGTAAAAATGCGCTCTCTGATGCGCAGATGAAACCAGAAGATATACAAGAAATTATTCTCGTTGGTGGATCAACTCGTATCCCACGCGTACAACAGATTGTAAAAGACTTCTTCAAGAAAGAACCAAGCAAATCCGTAAATCCTGACGAAGTCGTTGCTGATGGTGCTGCAATTCAAGGTGGCGTATTAGCTGGTGAAGTAACCGATGTTCTCTTGCTCGATGTCACTCCTCTTTCATTGGGAATTGAAACAATGGGCGGCGTAGCAACTAAGATCATCGATCGTAATGCAACTATTCCAATACATAAATCACAAATATTCTCAACTGCTGAAAACAATCAGACTGCTGTTGATATTCGTGTAGTACAAGGAGAACGTGAATTTGCTCGTGACAATAAATTGTTGGGAGAATTCAGACTTGAAGGAATTGCTCCTGCTCCTCGTGGCGTACCACAAATTGAAGTATCGTTTGATATTGATGCGAATGGTATTGTGCATGTATCTGCAAAAGATATGAAGAGCGGAAAAGAACACAAGATTACTATCACTTCAAGTGGCGGCCTCTCGCAAGATGAGATCGATCGCATGGTTCGCGAAGCAAAAGAACATGAACAACAAGATAAAAAAGCGCGTGACGTCATAGAAAAGAGAAACAGACTAGATGGCCTCATTCTTGATATCGAAAAAGCGCTCAGCGAAAACAAAGAGTCACTTAGTGAATCTGATATCACCGCAACTGAATCGGCACTCGAAAAAGCTAAGTCAGTATTAAAAGATAATGCAGATGATGCTGACGCGCTCCATAAAGCAACTGAAGAGTTGGCAAGCGCAAGCAGTAAGATAACTGAGATTATCTATAAAAAATACCAAGAGCAAGGTTCTACTGAGAATAATACCAGTAATACCGATGCTAATAACGAAGGTCCTATCGACGCTGACGTAGAATAAAACGAGCAATAAAACACCCCCGGGCTTGTCTCGGGGGATAATTATTTGCTAAAAAATATTCGCTATACTATGGTAGAGATCAGTATGAAACCTCATTAACGCTATAACGCTATTACGTGATTAAATACTATGAAAGTCAGGAGAAACAAGGGATTCTTTTCTATATCAGCAGTAGCAAAGATGTTTTCCATCCACCAGCAAACCATCCGATGGTATGAGGAGAAAGGTCTTATTACACCAAAAAGATCCGATGGAAACACACGACTCTTTGCCGAAGAAGATATTGATAAACTTGAAGAAGTTATCTATCTAACTCATGAAATGGGTATCAACCTTGCTGGTGTCGAGATGATTCTTAAGCTTAAAAAACAGATCAAGAAGATGCAAAAAGATATGAATGCGCTCTTTGAACAGACGCAAAAAGATCTTGATCAACAAGAAGCTACCTCTAAACAAGCAATACAATCAAGCGCACAACGCCTTTCGCGTATTAATAAGCAAGACCAATTATCAATTGATAGTGCTATGAATATGCAAAGTAGAGATAATGAAACAAGGAAAATAGAACCACTTGAGAAAAAAACAATAGCAGATAGCTTTACCGAATCTCTTGACCATTGGCAAGTAGAGTATGAAGAGTAATCAATGTACGGATTATTAAAAAAATGAGTATAAAAATAATGTAGCAAAAAATCATACCTAGAGGGGGATTTATATGTATTTTAATTCATTAAAAACAGTCTTACTACTTGCGTCTCTTTCCGGACTATTATTATTCATCGGTGGAGTTCTTGGTGGAACAAGCGGGATGACCATCGCATTAATAATGTCTCTTGTCATGAATGGCATAGCCTATTTTTACTCTGATAAAATTGTCCTTAAAATGTATGGCGCTCAACCATTAAATCAACAGACTCATGGAAATATTTATCGTATCATTGAAGAACTTGCACGCGATATGCAAATTCCAATGCCAAAGGTATATCTTGTTAATACACCCATGGCCAACGCATTCGCTACCGGAAGGAATCCACAACATGCATCAGTTGCTGTAACAACAGGAATTCTTTCATTACTTGATGATCGTGAATTACGTGGCGTACTTGCTCATGAACTATCTCACGTAAAAAACAGAGATATTTTGGTAAGCAGTGTTGCTGCTACTATTGCAACTGCAATTGGATATCTGGCAAGTATTATGCGCTTTCAAGCAATGTTTGGATCAAACAATCGCGATCAAAATAATCGCACCAACCCATTATTTACGCTTGTTGTTGCACTCATTATGCCAATCGCAGCCTCCATTATTCAACTCGCTATCTCACGATCACGTGAATATTTAGCCGATGAATCGGGAGCAGAATGTTGTAAAGATCCGCTTGCACTTGCACAAGCATTGGAAAAGTTACAAACAAATATTCCAAAAGCACACTTACGTCAAGATGATACGGTACGCGCAACAACAGCACCATTATTTATAGTTCATCCATTTAGCGCAGAAGGCATCGCACAATTATTTTCAACCCATCCTCCAATGGCACAGCGCATTGCACGATTGAAAGCAATGGCTCAGAAAATGAACCGGTAGTACTGTGATATACACATACACTCTGCACAACAATTATTTGACCACTAACGAAAAGGAACTGTATGAATAATAATGATTTCTCAAACGAATCAAAAGCACAGTTTGTACTCTCTACAGAATTGCTCTATCTTCTCAAGTGGCTCCTTGACCATGATACAGGAAGGATACATAAGATTATTACAAAAGCGCTCGCTGCTGGATTGCATCAAGAAATAAGCAATGCCCAACAGACCATGACCAAAGATGAACAGATTGAAGAAGTACATCAGAATGTTATAGAGTTCTTTATTATGCTTGAAGCATTACTTGCTGATAGCATGAAGCAGATTACGCGTGAAAAAGCAAAAGTTCAAAACATATTACCTGCCGCAGACCATATCGATTTAACAATCTGCGATCGCTCAACGGTACGCCATTCACTTGAAAAGGCAACATCTACCATTGATGAGTCTCCAAGTAAGGTACAAGAAATATTTTATGAAGAGATTCTTCGTCAATGGAATCCATCCAAGAAATCAACCTGTAATTAAGTAATACAAGAGGGAGTTCAAATAGACTCTCTCTTATTCTTTCTCTACACAAAAACATAATATCGTTTATTCTGTATGCAACACGTGAAATTAATTAACAATCTCTCGAAAGAATCTGCATATGAAAAGGAGTACACTCTCTATAGTAATTATCACATTCACAACTGCATATTACAATGCTCATGCTGTCACCATCAACGGAAAAGACGTGCTAGAGGATTCGTATACTCAAGTAATAGATTGTTCCAAACCAAATTCTGTATCCTTATAAAGAAGAGATTCCCCATCGCATAGAAGGAGATATAGATTTTAATAACGATGAGAAAAATCAACACATTGTTGTTACAGGTGTAAAAAACGTAAAATGCATCTTTTCTTCAGAAAAGTAGGAATTACTTAAGAAACGCTACTTGCAATCTAATGCAACAATAGCTTACAATGCAATACAAAAGAATCCCGGTATTTTATCCGGGATTTCTTATTCCGAAGAAAGACAGCTTGTAGAACTAATTCGCAATTCGCATCATGCATTCAGGATTATGTATCATTTCGTATGGATTTCAAAATATCGCTATAAAGCATTTAAAGCCACTCAGAATATTTTGAAGCTCGGTCGCTTGCGGCGGGCTATTTCATCAAACACCCCCCCTTAACCCCTTTGATCAATTGCTGAAACTATGGCACTCTCTAAGATATAATATGATCATATAGATGGAGGTTTCCGTGAAAAAGATTATTAATCCTATTCTCTTAGCTGGCTTAGCAATTGGAAGCATGGCTGCAACAGAAGAAAACAAAGCTTTTAACAATCCAAACAATGTTCAATCGAGCTCAAAGTTGGCTAACGTAGGAGCATCACTTGTATGGACGATACGCAAAGCTACATGCGCTAGTTTAGTTGGAACATCTGCAACAAGCATTGCTATGTATGTAACTGCACCAATTCTTATTAAATCATTTAAACGTCAAATGCTTTTAGCTGCAGTTACAGGAAATCACAATGCACTAGAATATTATTTCAAAAATTTGTCTGGTGAAAATTCAGTTGCTATAGCAATAGAGATATTTGAACGATTTGTTCCTATGCTACCTGGAATAGCTGCTATAACAGGTGCAATAGGATTAGCTGGACTGATATTTTAAATAAATATATTCCAGATTCAGAAAATATGAGCGATGATTGCAAAATTGCAATCATCGCTTTTTGCAATCAAAGTATCATGCGTATGATAAAAAATGATTTGCTGAAATATACCAATCAAATGAATCAGAATACTCTATATGCTCACATATCAATTTCGTTCATAATTGCACCCAGACGTCGCATATCTTTAACTTATTGTATAAAAATAAAGTGACTCTCCTCTTCTAATCACTCATTACAAGCACTATCATGACATACAATAGAAAAACAAGAATTCATTAAAAACAGAAAATTCGACACCAGCGCAATGCGCAGCATGTCGATTTTTGTATCAGATCTATATAAAGCTATTTGCTAACAGAGAATAGTAGAATTGTCAGTAAACTTTAATGCAATGCCCGCATGTATCTCTGCTTTCACTTGTTGCATGTATTGCGCAAATGTATCATTGATTGATGACAAGCGATTGAGTTGTCCATGCACTTCTACTAACGGATCAACATGGCGGAATTTATCTTTTACAATTTTATCTGCTTGATCGAAATCAGAAATAACATGATAACGACTCTCTGACTCACCATGCACAATATTATAGACGCACGATTTAATTAATGGATCCGATGAAGAGCTTAGCCGATTCCAGATTATATCATCGTGTGAAAAATGGAATTCATGATCAGTCACAAGGCCAATTTCAAATGCTCTACAAAGTGCTTGTGCCGCCCATTCATTAAGTGCTGCATTGAGTGCGCATGCAAAAATATTTTTAGTAAGCCATACCGATGTCTCTGCAAGCATCTGCGCCGCACGCTCTTCTACAAAATAATAGACTCCATTTTCATAGCGCAATGCATCTAAAATATAATTAACATCTTCAGCAGTAAGTAATTTTTCTAGATACCCACCACGTAAGTTATAATCAATTCGATCAGCACAGAGATCAGGCACTGGCTGGTCGAGCAATTTAAATTCATTTCCTTTATCAAGAACGTCATCAAGACGCAAACTATACTGACTCAATATTCCTGGAATATCAGTCTTGCTCATATACCATGATTGAATGCCATCTTGGTATGCATCAACCTCTTCTTTATATTCACGGCTACGATTTTTAACACGTTCAGCAACATGTGAAAAGACAGTATGTGAAACATCATGTAACAATGATGCTGCTTGCTCAACAATTGAACCGCCAAAACGTCGAGTAATAAGCATCACACCAACCGAGTGATCAAAACGATTAAAATCATAACCAGGTTTGCAATAGGTCCAGACGCCATACTGATTCACATGCTTGAGCCGTTGCATCGCAGCAGAATCCATTAACTGTAATAATAATGGCTCTGTAATTTCGTAATCGCCATAGAGACTATGAATAATACGTGGTAATGGCGCATGACTACCAGTTGCATTATGAGAATAATTAACATAGCGTAACAATAATAGCGGCGCACTGATGGTTAATAATAATATTATTATTACACGAAATTTTTTCATGCCATTTTTCCTTGCACATAAAGATAATTAAAAAGAGGCTAACAAGAGTGTTAGTGTATCAGAAATTAGTGTAAACAGCAGCTACGTTTTTTATTTCGATACAAAAAAATCGAATGACTCTAATGCTTCACGCAATTCGTACATTGGAAGACCGACAATAGTAGTATATGATCCTGAAATCTGTTTTAAAAACTGACCACCGAAACCTTCTATTGCTATTGCATTCGATGCAGATAACCCAAATGATTTTTGAAGATAAATATCAATCCATGCATCGGGAACAATAAATTCATATGATGCCGAAACAACGCGCTCTATACGTCGCTGCGTATGCCATGCATTATCACGAAAAATTTTATAATCTAAGCAAAATGCCGTACATAATGTCTGTATTCCATCTCGCGCCTCTTTTATTTTCTTGACTGCATCATCATAATCAGCAGGTTTTCCATGCACAATCCCACTCGCATTTTGTGATAATGTATCCGCTGTAAGTACATACGCACAACTCTCTTCTTGCACTACAGGCATGCGCAAACAATCCATTTTGTATCGTGCAATATGCGTAACAATTTGTGGCAATGGCAATGTCCAATCACATGCGGTTTCATCTGCTGATTGTCCTACCAATATAAATGGTATTTGCGCTTCTTGTAATAATTGTTGACGAGATCGTGATTGTGATCCAAGATAGAGTTTACATTGATTCATGTTTTTCATTCGTATGGTTGTACACCATTTATAATTTTGACTCTGTAATTTACTAGATGATAGTCTACGAAAAAAGCGTGGTGATGGCAAAAATTGCATCTTGTGTAATGATCAATTCACACATAACAATAAAACAAAATCAAAGGATATAGTATATTCAGTACAACAACCATTACTATTGTATCTATCAATGAGAAGTTAAATGGATTCAAAAACCAGAAGATGTCGATGATTCTGTAAAGCTTGTTGTCTATCAATCACTCGATGTAAATGCTCCACTCGGACCAGATGTCTGGTGGGTTCGTCCATATACTATGTTTATTGAAAGCATTGTAATCGACGGCGTTGAGCAGCCGCGATTTATTGAAGTTAACGGATAGTATTAAAAAAATTATGAGGTGTTACGAATATTTGTAACACCATTTTTATTCTATAATCGAAAACTGCCTATAATAACAGTATTTCTTATTTCATCAATTTAATGTTCTGAATACGTCTTGTTGTTTTTTATCCCATTTATTGCTAACAATGCATGATCAGTAATCTGACTTGGCAAATTATCGATATCAAACCACCCTATTTCACTATGTCGGTGTGACTCATTATTAATAGGTGTTCCTATTTTTTATTATACAAAGTTTTATAATTAAACTTATGAGGCCTGAAAAATCTGTGATAAAGGGTTTTTACGCCATCGGCATCTTCAAAAAAAGTATATTCAAATTTTCCAGAGACAACAGACCCCGAAGCATCTTTATGTTCAATACGACCAACCATAGTTAACTGTGGTTTATCCAGACCATTTTTGTCTGTGTAAATGCCTCTTGTGCCAAACTTTTGAATGATATAATCAACCATTTCAGGAAAACAATGGTTATTTATACTGTCTTTTTCCATCTTGTCATAATTAACATTAACATCAAGCAATTCAATAGAACCTTGTGACCATTGATCTATTCGTGGATGATAATTAAGCTTCTCTGGTATTGCTTCTTTCCAATCCTCAGGAAGCTTACCTATTTGCATAATAATTTTCTTTTTATTTTTTTCATCATTAATTGCGATAGTACCAATTAACCCATTTATTGAAGAAATAATGCTTTTGTCTCCGGTTTTATATGCCTTATTCCAAGCAGATATTTTTAAAGTTTTAAGAGCATTTTCTCTGACAACTTCTTCTGTCCGAGTTAGTGCAGATGATGATAAACTCATTGCATAAAAATTAAAACTTATTCCTAAAGCGCATACAAAAAATGTTAATAATATTTTTTTAAACATATTTTTCCTTTAGACTTTAAAATCTCATTTCTGTTGTATATCTACTGAACTTTCAGCACCCACTTAATGGTCTCATCAGCGATTGAACGTTCTGCCGATCTCTGTGCAGCATGCATACTTGCTACCATTACTACCAACAACCCACCCATCTTTACTATCGACATGATTTTTCTTTACGGATTTGCTATTTATTGGATGATGATTATACATCATATCCTAAAACTATTTTTTAGATTCTATCTTCTGTAATGATGCACTCCACGATACATCTTCTTGTTTTGAAGCTCTTGCATCAAAGAATCGATGATAGAGAATAGCGCCGCCCATTCTATTCTTTCTAAATGTATATTGAAATTGTCCTTGTAACGGTTTACTTTGCTGTTTACTCGATATCATTTCACCTTCAAGTAAATAGCGATCTTCTCGTGTTATGAATGGAACATTGACGCCAAACTCTGATATTATCACATCAACACCTTGAGTAAACTTGTGATTAGATCCTTTTTGGGATCCGATTCGCTTATCTTTGGCAAATGGAAATTTCAGATTTTTCTCGGGTAGTGCTGCAATATGCAACCGAATTGTATCATACTTACCTGATGAATTACGAAGCTCAATGATTCTATTTACAGCATCAATACTTGTTATGGTACTTCCACACACTTGTACTCTATTTGAAAGATTCTGTTGAACTTCTGGACGGGACAAATAATTACTGACATCTGCTTCACTCGCTTTATTACCAACATGCTTAATCTCTTCTTTAAATCGTGGTAATAAAAATGATCGTGGCAATGCTATATCATCTTCATAATCTTCAAGTGTATCGATATAGCTTTCTGCCTTTTCAATATTTCTTTCAATACCACCAATACCCAACTTATAGAGATATGCTTGCGCTATTCTTGTTGCGCATGTCATAGGAGCATTCATAACATCAGCAAAGAGTTGTTTTGTTCGCTCTTGATCTTTAGGTACAATAAATCCATACCAATGTGCAATCCCTAACTGCACTTTCGAAAGTACATCACCATTATCGGATGCTTTTTTAAAATAGAGAAATGCCTGATTAAGTGATTCTTTTTCATCATTATTTGAAGAATCTTCTAAGTGCATTGCGCCTAAACAGAATGCTGCATACCCTGCTCGCTCTCGCTTAACGTTCTCGGAGCATCTCACAATATTTTTATAGATTTCTTTTGCTTGTTTCTCTTTTTGATTATTTTGCTCAAAATGTGATTGCATCCACAAGATGCGTGCCTTATTTACTTTCGCAACAGGATCATTATTTGCTACACATTGATCATATAATGCGTATGCACTATTTAAGTTAACTGATGTTCCAATACCTCGTTCATAACAATAACCAAGGTTTACATAACAAGGAATATTTAAAAATGAAAACCATCCTACTGTCAATTGCCCTTCTTGATTTTGCTCAACAAGCGATTGTAGTTGCTTTATATATGAGAATGTCTTTTGAGGATCGCACTCAGATCCAGAACCTTTATGATATGAAACTGCTTTATTAAAGAGCGCCATTGGATGATCTTGTGATGCGAGTTCTTCAAGTAATGATTGCGCTCTTTGATGATGCTTTGGACCACCCAAGCTCTCTTGTAACAATATCGCTAAATTGATACGTGAATCATCGGCAAATGCATGCGCATTTTCTGTTTCCAATGATTTTTCGTAATATTTGCGCGATTTATAGTAATTTTTTGAAATATCGTAGTAAATTCCTAAATAATGATATGCCTCGTAATGATGATGCTCAATTGCTTTATGTGCCATTTCTACAAAAGCTTCATCTTTATCATTATAAAAATAGGCAGCTGCTAACAATGGTATAGCTTTATCATATCCATTCTCAACAGCACGGATTAAACAGCTTTCAGCATCTTTTAAAGATAGTCTCATATCTATATTTTCAAGTGCGCACATTTCATATGCTTCAAGAAACTCTTTTCCAGCATGATAGTAATCAATCGGCAACTGACTATTATATGCTCTCACTTTAAGTTCTGTAGCATGCTTCAAAGGCATCGGTCTAAATCCTCGTGATGCTGCAAATGGATTGATGAGATTGCACATCCAGATTGGCTCTAAATAATTAGCTACATTATCCTTTAGTTGTTGCCACAATCGCATACGATCAATCGACTCTTTTTGTATAATTTCAAATCCACCATCACGTGAAAAATGAAGCTCCTGTCGCAACATCTCTGCTAATTCTTCTTGCGCGCAAGCATCTCCCTGCAGAGCTCGCTGCTTCAATTCATCGAGCATTTTGATATGTACGCATTGTTGATCTTCAGCACTAAACCCTTGAAAACTGACAAATAAAGCGCACATTACTACAAAATAATGAGTTATTTGCATTGCGCTGATCTTTCACATAAAAGACAAAAGGGACCAAGTTTATACCTAGTCCCTTTTTGATACTATTTGATTACTTGTTTTGTAACTGGCTTGCATTATTATTACGTTCTTGACGTCTTTTTTGAGCGAGGGCTCTATCATGACTTCTTCGTGCTACCGCATCATCTACTAATCTTTGTAAATCTTCTTGTTTTTCTTGCGCATTTGCATAGTGATTATTATCACGAGCTTTAATCATTTCATCGAGATACCCGCGGTGAAACAAATCAAGTGTCGATATCGTGCAATCAATCTCTGTTAGCAGACTCTTTACACTATCACCATTATTATTCGGCTTGCTGCTTGCAACTATCTCACCATGCATAGCAAACAAACAGAGTGCGGTTACTGTAATGATATTTTTCATATATTTCCTTAGAAAGAAAATCTAAATCCTTGTTATTAACTTCTATAAACGCAAAAAATGCACTAAATAATTTAGTGCATTTTTAATTTTACAATAAAATGGCTGGGGTGGAAGGATTCGAACCTCCGGTCACTGGACCAAAACCAGTTGCCTTACCACTTGGCCACACCCCAAACTGATACATCGTTTTACCGATTGTAATAGATATCAAAATTCACAACAATTAGCTGATTCGCTTAATCGCCGTATGCTTCATCTGCATCAATGTCTAAAAGAATAACGCGATTGTATTCCTCAATCACACGATTTTCAATTGATTTACGCATGTCAGGATTCACTGGATGAGCAATATCTCTAAATGAACCATCTTTGCGTTTTCGAGAAGGCATCGATACAAACAATCCTTTATGCCCTTCTATCACTTTCAAATCACGTACAATAAACGCATTGTCAAAAACAATAGTGGCGTACGCTTTCAATCTTCCGTCATCTTTTGCAGGAAAAACTTTAACTTCGGTTATTTCCATCGCTGTAATCCTTAGAGACTCATACATCCCTTTTTTACGGTGCTTATGTTACCTTTCTCCGCTTCTCAAACAACATGTCAATTATTGTATCTATCTTCTTTATTTTGTCAAATAATAGATCGATTTATGTACCCTTTTTGATATCTGGTGCATATGCAAATGCGCGAAGCTTTGCTGATCGCGATGATAGATTTGCACGTATTTCTTCTGGCGTTGCAACAACAACATGCTTTGTCAAAATTGTTCCTAACTTTTCTGATGCACTCTTTTTGAAAAAATCTTTCACGAGAACATCTTCAAGGGAATGGAAACTGATACAGACTAATCGTCCATTTTCATTCAGATGTTGTAATGCTGCTGGCAAGAATGATTTTATATTATCAAGCTCTTTATTAATATAGATGCGCAATGCTTGGAAAACTTTTGTTGCAGGATGTATAATTCCCCGCTTCTTCCCCAAAACACGTTCTATCAATTGCGCTAATTCATTAGTTGTATTGATATATTTTTTTGCCCGCTCTTGCACAATTAAACGCGCAATTTTACGAGAATGACGCTCTTGACCATAGTTCCAAAATATATCACTCAATTTTTCTTCAGTTGCTTTATTAACAATATGTGCAGCTGTTATCTTCTGATATGCAGGAGACATTCGCATATCCAATGGCCGATCATTATAAATTGAAAAGCCATCACGTTCAAAAATTTGCATCTGCGATGTACCAAAATCAGCAAGTATTCCATCAAACATCGTAATATCTGATTTTTTTAATGCATGATGCAAGTTGCCAAAACTTCCCCAGACAAATGATATACGATCACCAAATTCTTCTTGCAGATCTGGAAAATAGGTATCGATTGCTTTTCCATCCCAATCAAGTGCAACAACCTTACATGAATCATTCTGCTCAAGAATAGCGCGCGTATGTCCGCCAGCTCCAAATGTAACATCCAAATAGATACCATTTGGCTTTACATTTAAATACTGAAGAACTTCATTAACCAATACTGATTTATGCTTTTGAACATATAATCCAGACGAAGTCTCTTGATTCATACAAACCTATTATGTAAGATGTGTCACTCTATTAACTAAATTGCGGAGCCCCATTCCCAGTGATCCTTTAACAAGTATCATGGATTTTTCATGCATCATATCATCGAGTATTGCAATAGCATCTTGCCACTGTAGAACGTGATGCACAGACAATCTTATAGGCAACGTCTTTTTCATCCACTCTACAGATTCTCCTACAAGTATCACATGATCAAGAGAACGAATCTTACGTAAAAAACGTCCCAATTGCCTGTGCCAGAATGGGCTGTTTGATCCCAATTCAAGCATATCACCTATGATAGCAATTTTTTTAGCATTCGTCTTTATATGTTCAAAGGCAAGCAATGCCGATTTCATACTCTCAGGGTTTGCATTGTAGGCATCGTGAATAATTGTTCCTTTGTCATTTGCAAGATGCAACATTTCAAATCTTCCAGTCACTACAGGAGGCTTCTCGATGGCTTTAACTATTGTATCGATAGGAATACCAAGCACATAGGCAACAGATGCTGCTGCAAGAATATTATTAACACTACTCATAGTAAGACTATTGATGATAACCGGTCTTCGCTCTTTATATATTTTGAGTAAAAAGTGTATTGAATCATCTATCTGCTTAACTCTTCGTGCTTGAATATGATTTGTTACTTTCGATCCAAATTTAATCGTTGGATGGTTATAGGAAACACGCGCAAGCAATGATTGATCACCATACACAATGCCAATATTCGATTCAGTAAAGCATGAAAAGATGTCACGCTTTTCTATGGCAATATTATAGAGCGATCCGAGCCCTTCCATATGACAATGACCAATATTAGTAATTACCGCTATAGTTGGTCGCACAAGCAATGCTAATTCAGCCATTTCGTGTCGTTTATTAATGCCAATTTCAAATATGCCAACTTGATGCCACGGCCTCATACGCAATATATTTAATGATATCCCAATACGCGTATTTTGATTGCCTTGCGATACGAGATAGGAAATATCCTGCTGTGCGCATATCGATGCAACCATTTCTTTGGTGGTTGTCTTTCCTACTGAGCCAGTAATTCCGATAATTGGATAGGTAAATTGCGATCTCCACGCAGACGCCAAGCGAGTTAAAGCATCCATGGTATCAGGAACAGTAATCACAAGTTTATGTTCTAACTGCGTCCGGTAACCATCAATACATGAACTCTGTCCGTTATTAATGATAAGTCCTGCAGCATTCCGCTCAAGAACCTCTTTGATAAAAAGATGGCCATCTGTCTGATGGCCTTGCAAAGCAACAAATAGCTCTCCAGCTTGTATGGTTCTTGAATCAACAGAAAAGAGAGCCTCTGATGGGAATCCATCATATACGATCGATGCTTCAGGAATTACACGATGAACAAACTGTCGATCAAATTGCATTAACAAAACTCCGGTTTTTCTACATACTTACACATTTTCTTTTACGCTTATTGAAATCAAAATGTCCCCTTTTTATGGGGTTTTGTCAAGTCTATTTGTAACATTATCATTTAATTACCTTGCGAGTTTTACCTCCGCTTGATGGAAGAATTATTCCCTTCTGTTCAAGCATTTCGATAATTCGAGCTGACCGATTATACCCAATTTTAAATTTTCTCTGCAAAAGCGATATCGATATATCATCAACTTGCTTTAAAAATGCAAGCACATCATCATAAATTGGTTCATCACCTTCGCGATTATCTGCGCACATCTTGAGCTCTTCATTAATATCAAGATAGACCACCGCCCTCTGTGATCGAATATGCGATATGACTTGTTGAATCTCTTTACTCGACACATATGCGCCATGAATACGTCGTAATTGCGCGCTATGAGAATCTAAAAAGAGCATATCTCCTTTGCCCAACAATTTGTCTGCTCCTGCACAATCAATAATAGTACGCGAATCAATTTTTGATGTTACGCGAAATGATATTCTACTTGGAAAGTTTACTTTTATAAGACCTGTTATCACATCAACCGATGGTCGTTGTGTCGCAACGATAAGATGTATTCCTGCTGCGCGAGCCATCTGAGTAATCCGCGTTATCAGATCTTCTATATCTCTCCCTGCGGTCATCATTAAATCTGATAATTCATCAATCACCACAACAATATACGAAAGCTGATCTTTATGAGATGCTTGCGCATTGAAATCTTGAATATTTTTTGCACCACACTGTGACATCTGTTCATATCGTTGTTCCATCTGTTGGACTACCCATCTCAGGACAGGTACTGCTTTTTTGGGATCGGTAACAATAGGAAAAAGAAGATGTGCAATATCTGCAAATGGCGCAAACTCTAATCGTTTTGGATCTATCAAAATAAGTTTTAATCTATCGGGAAGACAATCGCAAAGAAGACTCATAAGCATTGTATTTAATGCTGCAGACTTACCAGATCCCGTAGATCCTGCAACTAAAAGATGGGGCATCTTTGCTAAATCGATAACAACTGTTGTACCCATCGTATCTTCTCCCAATATAAGCGGAAGTTGTGCATCATGTTCAGCATATGCGGATGATTTTACTGCACGAGAAAAGAGTACATCTTTACGATGATTATTTGCTACTTCAAAACCTACTACCGATCTTCCTGGAATCGGTGCAATAATGCGAATACTAAGTGCTTGTAATGCAAGAGCTAAATCATCTTCTAATGCTAAAATTTTACTGATTTTCGTATCAATGTCTGGCTGATATTCAAAGAGTGTTACCACTGGACCACGCTTAATTGCAGAAACATTTCCTTTTACACCAAAACGCATCAATTTTTCTTCTAATATCTTTGCGCGGTCTTGTAATTCTTTTTTGAGTGAATTATCGATACGTTCAACATTTTGTGCAACAAATATATCTAAATCGGGAAGCAAATATGTATCAATAACAGATTCATTCTGTGCATCAGAAGCATTATCATGAGATTCTACCTGCTCACCCGACATAACGTGCTTTGATTCATGTAACACATGAGATTGATCTGACAATGATGTTGCACGCTGTTCTTGATAATCATCAACAGGCAATACCTGTTCACATCCACATGCAACAATATCCTCTGGTTCCATTAATGATGTTCCTTCGAAAAAATTGCCGGATATAAATGCTTGAGTAGCACTATAAAGACTCTTACATAACTGTATCATGCCTTGCATCGTGACAACTACACCACGTTGTATTGCACGACTCTTAATAATACGAGAACTTACGTTGTGTGCATACGCAATACTTGCAAGTAATAATCTCATAAACGAAAATCGAATAACTATAATTGCGCAGACCTCAAGCAACGTCATCAACATTATGAGGCTACCAATATAATCAAGAAATCGCATAGAGAAACGCGCAACAATAAGACCAAGATATCCTCCGGGAACAATTGCTTGTGGAAAATCTATACGGTGCAAAGAGCAGAGACCTGCAACTGCGGTAATTATTCCGCTCATTGCTAATAGTCGCTCCCAATCATCATAGATCGATCGCTGTTTTATAATTATGTATGCTATCATCATGAGTGCTACAACGATCAAGTATGATGCACCTCCACATAAAAACCATAATAGCGCAGCAATTTGCGCTCCAAGCGGTCCGCACCAATTATGTATTGATATCGTTGAACGAACATGAAAAAAAGAACTGTCATGCGAATCATATGAATAGAGTGCAATAAAGAGCACAAGACTACATAGAATTATTGCGGCTACTAAAAACTCTATGTGATGCAACCAAATACGCGCAAGCTTCTTTCGTTTCGATATCATATCATCCTCTTTCTTTTATATCGAATATGACATTTTTATGACATGATTATTCTAACACAACAATTCCCAATACCACCATACACCAGAGGCAACTCCAGAGATTGCAAGCATGTAAAGACCAAAGATCCAGAATCGATGGCAGATTATTTGCCTATATGCATATGATAATAAATAATAACTAATAAGCGTACTCACACTCACTGTTATAAACATCGGCTTAGATACTAACCATGCTACAGCAGGAGTGTTCCAAATGGAACATATCTCTACAAAACTTGATGCAATAATCAATGGAACAAATATCATCCATACAATAGCAAATGCTTTACGTGGAACAAATCCAATGAAACGAGCGACTGCATAGACAATTGCAAATCGTGATACTCCTGGAAAAAAGGCAATTCCTTGTGCACAACCTAATAACAAACATTTTTTCCAAGAAAGTCTTGCATCAATAATAATAGGAGCATATTGTTGCGCTATAAGCAACAATCCCGTAATCAAAAAACCAATCGGCAACAATGATACTGGCACTGATATATATGAAAAGAGCATATACCAGACAACGGTAACAAAATCCGCAATGGCAGCGTATACTATCAATCGAATAATAATTTCATGATTATGATATAGGCGTTTTAATAAACTAAACCAAATGTCAAAAAAGAAAATTGTCAATATAATAACGGTTGGCACATGCATAAGATGCATAATACTTGACCATACTGATTGTAATTCTTGTGTGACAAATGATTTGCTACATATTTCTATATGCTGCAAATTGAAAATCCTCTGCAGTAATAAAAGATGACCAGAGCTACTAATCGGAAGACTCTCTAAGAGAATTTGCATACATATATATAAGTAAAAATCTACCATGTGATGATCGCTATAATAAAAGGCTAACACGAAAAAGTTGACTCACAGTGCAACTGAGTATACATTTTTCTTTACAAAGTCCAAAAAGACTTACTATATTATACGATGATTCAAAATATTGCGTATCATCGATAATAGATATATGATCTGAATGATACGTAGTAGTAATAGTTTTGAGTAATAAGCATTAAGAAAACGGAAGGAGGAGTATATCAGAAGAAGCAATCCCATCAGTCAAAAATAACCATCTCGTGTTTGCATAAAGCGCACCCGATTTTACATCACAGAAATACTCATCCGAAGTATTTATAGGAGTTTATGTTATGAAACAATTACTTAAAAAATGTCTATCCCTTACTGCGTTGTTGAGCATCGCAGCGATCTCTGCAGACTCATGCAGCTCAAGCTGCTCAACATCATGCAGCACAACAAAATCTGATTGTGCTCCAACAACTCGCGTTACCTTTCGTTCACAAGGTCGTAACAGGGTTATCCAAGACGTATTAACAGACGGTCTTATCTACTTGCCTGATATGGAATCATGGTATGGATATGCAGCAATAACACCAGCTTACGAACGTTCATTTCGTTCTGGTAAAATCGCCAATTGTCTATTCGGACCTTCATTTAGCACAGTAAGCACCGGTACAACTATTTCAACAACTTCCAACTCATGCAGCTCATCTTGTGAGACCAGTTGCGACTCACGTACTATTTTAGTACAAGGTAGCACGGTAGCAAATAGAAATTCAAGTGCATGGCTTGCTGATTACTTCTATCTTCCAAGCGATTATGATGGAAGTTTTACCGTTAAGCCTCGTATCACTAACGTAAATGTAAACTTTGATTTCTTTATTGGATTCAAAGGATGGTGTGATACCGATCTATACTTCCGTGTATATGGTCCATTCACTCATACCAGCTGGGATTTAAATCTTTGTGAAACAGTAGTATCAACTGGTACTATTGCTCCTATCCCTGGCCAACTTGTTTCGACCTCAACCATTGCTGTCTTAGACTCATTTGGTGCATATGCATCAGGTGCTAGACCATTAGATACTGATAGCGTAACATTCAGAGGCCTTGAGCATGCACGTCTATTAAAATGCAAAGAGACCAAAAATGGCTTTGCAGACTTACGTGCTGAACTTGGTTGGCTTATCTGGAACTGTGAAGACTATCGCTTTGGTATAGATATCGAATTTGCAGCTCCAACAGGAAATAAAGTTAAAGATTGCAACCTCTTTGCACCACAAATTGGTAATGACCATTGGGAACTTGGTGGTGGTGTGAACGCATTCTATAACTTGTGGCGTTGTGACGATGAAAGCATGAGCTTCGATTTCAACTTTGATGTTCATATTACTCATATGTTCAAAGCAAAACAGACAAGAACATTTGATCTTGCAAACAATCCATTCAGCCGTTATATCCTTGCTGCACAAGTGGGTACAAATAGCCAATCATTACAGCAATTCCCTGCAACAACACCTGCTACATTATCAAGATCTCAATTTGCTAATGTATACTCTCCAGTCGCTAACTTGACATCTCGCGATGTAAAAGTAAGCATCGGTGCACAAGCTGACTTAGTAGCATGGTTCACCTTTATGTGGTGCGGATTCAGTGTTGATCTTGGTTACAACTTCTGGGGTCGTAGCTGTGAAAAGATCCACGATCTTTCATGCGCAACAACTAAATGCGGCGATAAAGTTGCAGCAGGCAATTGGATTCTTGTAGATCCATATGTTGATCCTATGTACGGTTATGCTGCTGCTGGCGGAACATTAACAGCAGGAACTCCTGTAGCATTATCACCATCACATAGCAATGCAACTATTACTGCTGCTGGTGCTATGGATGGCAGAACTGCTGCTGGCGCAGGAGATACCGCAGCTGCTGTTAACTATGAAAGTGCAACTGGCGCACAAGCATTTACATCAATCCAACCAGTTCCTTTTGCAGGCGATTCTGTTAATATTTTAGATATTGACGGTTCAAAGACACGTGGTATTTCTCATAAGATCTTTGGTAGCTTCAACTATACGTTTGAACGTGATTGCTGGTCACCATTCATCGGTATCGGTGCATCTGGTGAATTCGGTAGCAACAGCTGTTCAAGCAAATGCAATACAACAGCTGATACAACAGCAACTGTTGCAAGTGCAGCAAGCTGCAAAGACAGCAAATGCAAAGAATGCTCACTCTCTCAATGGAGCGTCTTTGTTAAGTTGGGTGTAGCTTTTAACTAAGCACAATACAACAATAGCGAGCACGAACTTTCTGCGCGTGCTCGCTTAAAACGTGTCACGTTTATATAATGTATAGTATGTAACACGATTAAAGCAGATAAAAAACTAGTACTTAAGGCCTGAGAGTTTTTCTCAGGCCTTATTTATATCAATTTCCTGTTTACTCTCTCTTCCATATTTTTTATGATAAGACAATTAACAAGTAGACACTTCTATAACAATCTTCAAGGAGCTTGCGTTAATGAATCGCATTCATTGTTATTTTACATTATTCTTATCATCACTCTGTATCTCAATAATATACGCAGAAGAAAAACCTCTCTCTCCACTTGCAACGCGTATTACGGCACGTAGTGTAAGTCGCGACAAATCTATAGAGATGGTAGGACTATCTGAGCTTACACATATCGATACTGATGAATGGTATGTTACATTTGCTCTAACTCCAGAATATCTTTCATCACGAAAATCAAAAGAGATTGTGCGTTGTCTTTTCAATGCTGACAGTTTGGACTCCAACACTTACAGCCGTCCCAATCGATCAATTCGAATTCAAGGAAGCTCTGTTCCTGGAAGAAGTATGTCTGCATGGCTTGCTGATTATTTCTATCTTCCTCGAGATTTTGATAGCGTTATATCGTTTAAACCACATTACAAATATTTCTTACTCAATTTTGATCTCTATGTAGGGCTTGATTCTTGGGTAAAGAATATGTACGTACGTTTCTATGGTCCATTTGCGTATACACGATGGAATATGGATCTTCGCGAAACAATTGAGACAGAAGGAACAGCTGGATATCCTGCAGGATATTTTGCGCCATCAGAGATTCCTGCCGATGCTTTGCTTAAAAGCTTCACGGCATATGCTCGAGGAGACACCATTAAACCCGTTGATGGTGTTATATTTAATGGATTAAATGCTGGTAGAATGTATTGTGATGCAGAATCGAAAGCAGGAATGGCCGACATCCGTTTTGAAATGGGAAAAAACTTTCTCAATAATGAAGACTATCGCTTAGGCGCAAACATACAAGCCGCACTTCCAACAGGAAAATCTCCTGATGTCTGCAATCTTTTCGGACCACAACTTGGTAATGATTTTTGGGAATTAGGGGTTGGTGCAATAGGGCTTTATCGATTGTATTGCGCAGAAGATGAAGATATGCATATTCTTGTATCATTTGATGCAAATCTTACTCATCTATTTAAGCATAAACAAAAACGTTTCTTTGATCTTAAAGATAAGCGTGATAGTAGATATATGCTTATGGCTCGCATGAAGAGCACTAACCCTGCACCATTAAGTAGTCCATCTGGAGCTACAACAGACATACAATTTGATGCTGCGTATAGTCCACTTGCTAATTTAACAGCAAATGATGTACATGTGAGTTGCGCCATTCAAGCAGATATTTGTTTCATGACAACATTTGCATGGGGAGGTCTTAACTTTGATGTAGGCTATCAGTTCTGGTATCGATCCGGAGAATCGATACATCCAATCAAAGATTATCCAAGTACATTTGAATCAGAAATGTGGGCAATTAAAGGTGATGCTCGCACTGGTGGATTCCTTGCTACCAACACCTACATCCCACTTTCTGCTACAGAGACTCAAGCAACTATCTATAGAGGACACCACCCCGGGACAGATGTTACAAATAGTGTTAATCAATTTGTAAACTCTCCCCAGCCTGCAATAAGTGATGGCGGCAATGTTCTCGTCACCTCAACTGGGCCACAAATCTTTTCGTCATTTCCTCCAGTACTTCTATCCCCCAATGATATTGAATATCGCGCAGGAACTGAAATGTCATCTCATAAATTATTTGCCTATCTTGGATATGCAACTGATTTTTACTGCATTACTCCTTTTATTGGTATCGGTGGGTTTATTGAGTTTGCTGATTCAGACACTGTTCTTAATGATGAAGAGACGTGCAAAAGAAAATCTGTTGAATGTGGTATTCCACAATGGGCTGCTTATTTGAAAGTTGGCTTTTCATTCAATTAATAGATATATAATTCTGTATAAAAAAGGCAGTTTGTGTGCGGACAAACTGCCTTTTTTTATCGTTACAAGACTTTTGTTGCACAAACAGACCATACATACTAGAATCGTTGATATACAGCGACTGTAAAATTTATTGGTGGCTATGCATGCCAAACAGAGGAGTATGATTCATGAAGCGCTTAATAGTATTGTTTGTGAATGTTATATGCCTAGCAATGATACCGCCGATAACACTTAACTCCACCGCACTCCCCTATTATAGTATTCGACCTCAAGGTATTAATAATGCGCGGCACATGAGTGGTTGGATGCAACATATTGATAAATATTGGCATGACTCATGGTACGGATCATTTTCTACAACTGCTGAATATGATCAATCATTCGATTCAAAAAGAATTACCAATTTACTCTTCGGCCCCGATCTTATCAATGATAACCACATAAAAGTTTCAGGAAGTCGCACACTCAATCGAAGCGCGCATGATTGGCTTGCAGATTACTTTTATTTGCCAACTGATTATGAAAGTACCGTATCATTCAAACCGTCTATCAAACAATTTTTACTTGATCTCAATTTATATCTTTCGTTTAATGATTGGTATCCAGGACTCTATCTTGCATTCTATGCACCACTCGTTCATACACGATGGAAATTAAATATTGAAGAAGAGATCATTAATTGTGGTGTTAATAATGCTGATGCGGGATACTATAGTGCACAATCGGTACAACGTGGAGCATTACAACAATCGTTCTCTAACTACATAAGCGGCGTTAATACTCCCGATTTTGTACAGCTACAAAATGCACAAGATCCATTGAGCAATACCATATCAGTTGTTGCCGCACCATTACGCGCTGGTATCATGAGCACAAAAGGAAAAACCAAAACTCGTCTTGCAGATTTTCGTGGAGAAGTTGGTTGGAACTTTTTATGGTGTGATGATTATCATCTTGGCACATATATTACCATGGCTGCACCAACCGGCAATCGTGTTAATGGAAAATATCTGTTTGAACCAATAGCTGGCGATGGCCATCATTTTGAAATTGGTGGAGGTATTACGGCACATTGGCTTGCAATAAGTAATGAAGATGAATCTCTACAACTCCGTGTATATGGTAATGCAATGATTGTTCACTTATGCGGAACACGCCAACATCGTACATTTGATTTAAAAGGAAAACCATTCAGTCGATATATGCTTGTCATGAAAAATAATACAACAATACAGAATGCATTATCGGGCGATAATAGTGGAACTCTTGTTACACCATCATCACAATTTAATAATCTTCTTACACCACTTGCAAATATCAGCAACACATCCGTTGAAGTAAGCGTACCAGCTCAAGCAGAAATAACTCTCATGTTCAATCTTCGGTATCAAAATTGGTCATTCGATATTGGTTATGACTTCTGGGCAAGAACCGCTGACAAATGTCTCAAAATTAGAAATATCAATCCGCTTGATGCACCAACAATATGGGTACCAAAGGGTGATGCTTCTATTTTTGGTTATGCAAATTATGATCCTAATTATCCAGCTATTGCACTCTCAGCATCTGAAAGTAATGCAACTATTCATAGCGGCACGAACTTCCCTGCAACGGGAACCACCGATCCTATTGTAATTCAATCAGCTCAGCAAAATACTACGATTGATAATCCGCTACCAGCATTTGGAGCTATTGCACCAATGACAACAGTTGTACTACAATCAAACCAAGATGTTGGTGGTCCTCAAGTTAATACTTCCGTCAATCCTATACGTATTACTATTCAAGATTTAGAGCTCACAAAATCTCCACGCGCAATGTCATCGAAAGTATTTGGCCATATCAGTTATACATGGAATACCTGTAGTGGCTGGTCACCATTCTTTGGCATTGGTGGACAAGCAGAATTTGCACATGGAAGCACACAGAATATTTGTCATAGATACGGTAGTATTAGTCAATGGAGTCTCTGGATAAAGGGTGGCATATCATTTGAATAGTCATTGCACATATGGATATATTCATGAAGAGATATATGTACGGTATCGCGTTAGCGAGTATTGCATACACTATACCTTTAGAGTCGTGCTCTTTTGAACAGCATACTACTACATTTATCAATCCACATGCAAATGGTATCAATGCTGCTCGAGAGTTAACTGCATGGCAACATGTTGTAAATCAATGTACAGCTGATTCATGGTATATTGTTGCATCAGCAACACCAGAAGTAATCAAATCATTCCGGCCTGAACGTATTACGCAATGTTTTTTTGGTGATGCTACATTACTCTGCAATCAGACCATCACACTCTCAGGAAGTCAAACAAGCCGATCGGATAAAGATTGGCTTGCCGATTATGTTGGATTGCCATCTGATTATGTGGGGAAGGTTCATTTCAGACCAATTGTAACATCATACTTATTAGATCTAAATGCATATATTGGACTCAATAACATATATAACGGATTATACGCTCGCATTCATGCACCGATAGAAAATACCCGATGGGATCTTAATCTATGCGAAGCGGTATTTCAAAATGGCACTGTTGGATATAATAGTGGATATTTTGGACCAGAATCAATTGAACGCGAATTATTATTTCGTCATTTTTGTGAATATAGCACAGGAAAATCTCTCCCTTCACTACCAGGAGACATTACTATTGATCCATTACGGTATGCAAAAATGAGCAGCAATTCGCTTTCTAAAACTGCTGTAGCTGATGTAGAAATTGCTATCGGGTGGAATTTTTTATGCAGTGATTGGTACCACTTCGGCATCAATTTACGATCGATTATTCCAACAGGAAATAGACCTAATGCGCAATTCTTATTTGAACCTATTATTGGCGGATGCCACCATTGGCAAATCGGTGTTGGATTTACAAGTCATCTTATGTTGTGGCAATCATGTGATGAGCGCGAAAAGGCAGAGATATATGCTGACTTCAATATTACCCATCAATTCTCATCGAGACAATGGCGCTCATTTGATTTAAAACAGAAACCGAATAGTCGTTATATGCTTGCTGCAGAATATAAATCTACAATTACCAATAATCTTCGTGGTGACAATGGAGTAGCATTACTTACACCCATTGCACAGTTTAATAATCATTACGCTCCTGTTGCAAATTTAACAACATTTCCTGTTAATGTCAGTATTGGTATTCAAGCGGATCTTGCACTCTTTTTGGTTTACACAAAACAAGAAACAAGTTGGATGTTTGGATATGGATTTTGGGGAAGGAGTTGCGAGAAGATTCGTCGCGCATGTCCACAGACACCTCTTGATACATCATTGTGGGCATTAAAAGGTGATGCCTCTATGATTGGTTTTGAGTCTACAACTAATATTCCAATACAACTCTCTGCTACCAATTCACTTGCAACAATTCATGGTGGAACTAATAGTAAAAAACATGGCAATACAACTCCAAGCGATATCGCGCTGCAACAGACAAATCCTACTATTGATAATGCATTAATTGCAAATTCTGATACTGCTAATAGTGGTACATTTCAAGTAGATCTTTCGCAACCGAATGGGAGTGATACTACACATACATCAGTACAACCTGTCTTCTTGAGTACCTGTGATATTGATATGCATAGTGCGCAAACATATGGCATGTCACATCGTATTATTGGTGAAATTGATTACACGTGGGATTGCTATAGACCATGGACATTCTACGTAGGCTTTGGTGCAGAAGTAGAATTTGGACGTAACGCACAAAAAAAAGCCGTCAATAAAGAACAGAAATGTATCAATGGTGCATTATCTTTTTGGGGTCTATGGCTCAAGGGTGGATTTGCATTCAATTAGTCGCTTATCAACACTTTGGTTAATTGCTTGAGAGAATATATTCATTGCGTGTATGGTAATAGGCAGCTCATGCTTTTCATAGGAGATCCTGACATGAAAAAATTATATACCATTATGCTATTACTCATGATGATACCATTATCATCTCTTTGTGGAGAAAATTTAGAGGGGGTCTCATTTTTTGAACCACGATCACAAAGTGTCAGCACATCGCGACAAATGGTTGGTTGGCAACCGCTTATACATAAAGCCGATATGTCGAATGCCTATTTCTCATTTGCAGTTATGCCTGTCTATTCACATTCAGTACGAAGAGAACGGCTTGCATATGCATTATTTGGTGTTACGGATTTGAGTATATCAGGTAGTCAAGTTACTGGTAGATCATCAACTGACATTGTTGCTGATTATTTTGGCCTATCACCTCTTTTTCAGAGTAGTGTCTTTTTAGATCCCTATATTGAAAATGTTATGGGCGATATTATGGGATATCTTGGACTTGACTCTATTACACCGGGACTCTATTTCTGGTTTCATATGCCTATAGTCTATACGAAATGGCATCTTCGTCTGCGCGAAGAGATCAATTCTGTAAGTATCAATGTTCCTTTTGCACCTGGATATATGGATGTTGATGCTGTTGCACCAGGAGCAGCATCATTTACACAAGCCGTACGTGATGGAGCTATATTCGGGCAAGTAGTTGAACCAATAGCATTTGGACGAATGGATATTGGTCGTTCAAAGAGCCATGTCTCTGATTTGCAATTGGCACTCGGGTGGGATTTTGTATCAAACAGATGCGGACATGCAGGATTTGCACTATTACTCTCTGCACCCACTGGATCAAAGACAAGTGCGGATATACTCTTTGCTCCCTACGTTGGAAATGGTCGTCACTGGGAATTGGGACTAGGATACTCAGGAAAAGCATTATTGTGGGAAAAAGATAATGAGCAGCTCCTCTATCTCCATGCCGACATGCGATTTACTCATCTATTCAAAGCAAAACAACGCCGATCATTCGACTTAAAAGCAAATGGATTTGCAAGCAGATATATGCTAGTAAAAGAGTTTACTTCCAGTGGTCAATATACCGGACGCATGGTTCCATTAATCAATCGATCAACTCTCGACTGCTATGTACGCAATGATTATCAATTTGATATGGCATTTATGTTTGGATATCAATATAATGAATTTTCATTTGATATCGGATACAATGCGTGGATACGAGCTCGTGATAAAATATCATTTTCAAGCGACATTCCCTCCTTACTTGGTCCAACTCCTATTGGTATAAAAGGAACAACGAATGTCTATACTATGGGTATGCCAAACAATACAACTCAGCCAACTGCTATTATATCCGATAGCAATAATGCTCCCATTGAAGGTCCCACATTCATCCGACTCTGTGACATTAATAAAGCATCTGCAGAATCTCCTCGTGTCTTTACCCATAAATTGTTCACACACCTCAGCTTCACATTAAAGAAACCATGTTGGATTGATGCAACGCCATTTATTGGCATTGGCGGAGAAATAGAATTCGAAGGTATCAATCTACGTAATATCGCTCATTTTGCCCGTACCACGTTATCACAATGGAGTTTGTGGCTTAAAGCTGGGTTTGCGTTTGAATAAATACGTTTAAATCATATAAATCTTTCCGTCTTCTTCAAAACTTCGCTCGATAGGTCGAATAAAGTAAGCACGAATCAATTGACTTGAAAAAATGCCAACCTGTAAACTTTAAATAGGGGAACAATAGATTCGTATAAGGGGAAAGTAGTATGAATAAACAAATATTTATTATAATAAGCGCTCTCTTTACATATGCATATGCACAAACAGACCAATCAGCTATATGTACATATAGTAATAATAATAAATCAAAAAATATTACCGTATCTATCAATGATAAATTCACTATAAAGTTACCGTCAAATCCATCAACGGGATATACCTGGGATTTCGTATCACAACCTGATGCTCATTTTCTTACACTCATCAGTGATAAGCAATATGAGCAAAAAAAAGTACCATCTCGGCTTGTTGGACAGGGAGGAACCGATGTCTGGCATTTTAAAGCTCTTAAAGCCGGTCAAACAACGATAGATTTTATATATAAACGACCATGGGAACAGACAAGTGAAGGCCAAAAGATCTATTCTGTTGTAGTTATCATTGAAGAATAGATAGGAAATCATATGATAAAAAGATATACCCATACCGTATTTCTTATCCTGCTCAGTACATTAATTACGATTATTGTAGGCAAAGAGGAATCAATACAGCCTGATACTACTGTATATGCACGTAAAGGATCTCGCATCACGCTTACATTAGAATCACCCAACAGCAAAGAACGTATGTGGGAACTTCAGCGCCCAGTCAATAAGAAGATGCTTCGTCAAATATCAGTAAGTAGACGTGAAAACACGCAAGAAATTTGGGAGTTTGATACACTTGATCGCGGAACAACCTATATTTTACTGCAATATGCATCGATTAAAGATCACTTAACAGATCGATCAGCTCCAAAATATATCATTGAAGTAACTATTGAATAGATTGAAACACAAAAAAGAGGTCTCCATCATGGAGACCTCTTTTTATTATAATTTATAGGTAGTCTTAGCGTTTTCTTTCTTGCAGTAACATAACTTTTCCGCCTTCATCAATAAGAACAATAATAGCATGCGAGCTCATATACTTAGCACCTTCTACTACTTGCTGCATACCATTAAAACCATCTTTTCGTAATGCAATAGAAGTTGGTCTTGCAATTACTTGATACGCTCCATCCGCTGTATATATATACGCAATTCTCATTTCACCCTGAGCAGGCGGATAAAAATAGGCAGAAATTTGCTCACCAGATGGGTGCGATACTCTTTTAGAATACATACTTTTATCATTACACTTAGCAGTAGCAGATACCTCT
This sequence comes from uncultured Pseudomonadota bacterium, assembly GCA_964575265.1. Lineage (GTDB taxonomy): Bacteria > Babelota > Babeliae > Babelales > Vermiphilaceae > CAZNPD01. The sequence goes on from CAZNPD010000001.1 coordinate 474,850, forward strand.
GATGACAACCAGACATCAGCATAGTTTTGTGTACTCTCATTTCTAATCACGATATTATTTGCCGCAATGGAAGCGCTCGCAATCATCAATAAAAATAAAGTCTTATTAAAGAAACGCATCATTACCCTCCCTTTATATTATTTGATATAACCACTCTCTCTTATCATACGCTCTTAGCTGCATAAAAATCGATATATTGCGACAATCCATTTACTTATATTATAAAAGAGGGCCCGATGAATGAGCCCTCTCTATAGATTCAATATTAGTAAGAGTACATACTCTTAATTTTAATCGTAAAAGTTATTACTATCGCCACCATGCTGATAATAATAACTCTCAATTTCGTTATAGTTTAATGCGTAATCATCCAAATCAGTTCGAGTCGATATACTATCGCTGGCAAATTCATTATTTTCTAAATATAATGCTTCTTCTAACCATGCGCGCACATCTTCTGTTAATTGCTCACCATACGTAGTCAAAGATTTTGCAAGATTTTTCAGCAAATCTAATCGTGATTGTGGCTCATTCTCATTGAAATGACAAAATGATACTTTTTCTGTATCTCTAAAGAAAAATCTATTGTTATACACTACTATATTTGCATATTGATTAATACATGCATCAATATCTTTATATCCCATAGCCATAACAACATCTGCAAATTGCATGATCTGCTCTACGTTAAGTGTTGCAGCATTCATAGGAACACCATCTATCCTTTCTGCTACAACTAACAACTTCTCACCAATAAGTACAACATATTTCCTTGGCACATCAACATATTGATATTTTCTTTGTTTTATATAGTTTTTCATACGTGAAGCAAAGAGCACGCGAAGAATATTGTCATCTTTTATAAAGATGCTGTCTTGACGATTATTATATCCAATAGTATCGGCAATTATTTCTTGCTCATCAGCAATGATCTGTTCCAAAATATCACTTGGCGGTGTATATCTTTGTACAAAATCTTTCATTACCTGATTATCACCAAGAAACGTATCCAGTTTCTGTTGATATAATCTTATTGCATTATCATTATTATAATTTTCTGATTTAGATTCAGGTGAATAGATTTGATTAGCACATTGCTCATTTCTATTTTGAAACCAGAAGTTGGAAGAGCGCCTCTAATAGATTGGTAATACAACAAGCGTAGCTGCCGCAACGCCGCTAATGATATAGGACATATATTTTCTGAGTTGGTCTTTAATAGAATGGATGCTAAAATCTGCACAAAAACTATTCTGTACTACCAATGCTGCAATAATCAGACTCTGTATAATTCTTTTTTTCATGATATAACCTCCAAATCTCTGGATGGCCATTTATCCATCCGTATTATTAAGGATAGAGTTCATAGCGCTATTTGCAACCGCTCATATCTGAATCCACCCATTACAGGGCTAATCATACTCATTCCATCCCTCTAAGAGCATTTCTTCACGTACATGATCTAATTTTAAACAATAAAAAGAGGCACCCTTTGATAGAAGTGCCTCTTTATTATTAATTATTCGATAGCGTACTATTCTTTGTCGTCGTAATATTTGTTTATATAATAGTGGGCTAGAGGAATAATAACTACGAATCCTAGCAGAGTACCCATAATAGTCTCAGGAGTTTGCACCCAATATGGCTTTGGCCAATTAAAATACGAACAAAGCATCGCACCTATAATAAAACTACATAACACATTCACAGACTGCTTTAAGCAATCAAGGTATGTCATTGCATCATCCTTCATGGAAGAAATGGAATAGCTGTTCCAAGAGCAAATGCTCCCATAGATGCTGACTCTACTGCTGCAACTGCGCCCGCAATTCCACCCGCATTAGCCACTACTGCAACAGTACCTATCGCTGCTTCTGCTGCAATGGGACCCATGGCAGCAGCGGCAACCGGTGCGATTGCTCCAACTACTGCGCTACTCGCAGTTGCTGTAATCGCCACACTTCCCGCAGCAGATGCTACAGCTGGAGCCAATCCGCCAGTGCCTACAGTTAAAGTAGTAGCACCAGCAAGAGCTGCTCCATAACATAACGATTTAGTAGTCCAATATAAGATCATTCCCGTTATAGGCCCACTCCCCAATCCACGAGCATGCGCTCTAAGAGAAAACTCTCCATCGCTCATTTGATTGAGTATAAAGTAGCCATTCTCTTGGAATGATTTTAGCTGCTTGTTAGAAACATTTCTTAATGGGGCATCCATCCAACAGTTTTTTATTTTATGAACAGTATCATCATCTTGAGAAACATAAAACCCTTTTTTATCATTGTGAAAAAGCGTAATCTTTCCTAAGCTATGCGCTGCTCTGAGTGAAGAAGCATCAATCTTGAGATAATCTGATGACTTTAGACGTTCTCCTTTTTCTGTTGCTTGCATACCAAAAAACATCGTTAAACAGATAAGTAATTGTATATTCATGAAATAGTTCCTTCTACTTTCATGTGTTGTTTTAATTATGATTATCGTGACTTCTTTATGAACGCGCATTGCCTTGTGGAACTGTCATCTTTAATTGCTCTGCAAACGACATCTCTTGCGCTATTTTCAGTTCTAATTGGGCACATTCTTGTTCCGATTTAATCGTTTTTATTTTTAAATCCGTAAGTCTTTGCTCTGCGCTTGGATAGAAATAGCCTTTAATTGTATATGCTGTATCAACTATAGTATAAATATCATGTACTACTGGCGCTATCTTTGCAATAGCCGTACCTGCAGTTATGGCCATGCTCTTGGTAGTTCCTGCTACCGCTACTGTTTTTGCTATTACCGCACCACCGGCAGTCTTCGCTGCGACAATAGTTCCTACTGGCAAAACATATGGAGCTGCAACAATAGCCGCTGTTGTTGCTCCTACGCCAATTGCACTTCCTATTAACACTTTATTAGTGGTAGACATACCTTGCTTTTGCTGAGCACTTATTGCATTAAATGGATAAATCACCATTAATCCAATACTCAACAAAGATATATAAAATCGTTTAAACATTATGATTGCTTCTTAAAATGTGTGTTAAATGTTTCTGTTATTTTATTTAATTCATCATTATTACCTTTAGACATAGCAAATTGTTGCGCAATGTTTTCGCAAACCATTGGTCTTCCCGATTCTGATCTTGCAGTATGATGATTTTTAAGGAGACATGCTTTTAGCTGTTCTTGTTGCAAAAGACACGCTTTTCTTTGCTCAGATTGTATAAGACGCTCTTCATATTCAGCAATAAGAGTCTTACACTTCACTTCATAAGTTTTTTCACGGATCTTATAATCCATACTTGGAAAAAAATAGTTCTTTATCCCTATTGCAATATTTCCTGCTGTATAAATCCCTGTAGCAATGAGCAATCCATCTCTAATAGTTCTAGCTGCACTCTCTCCGAATCCAGAAGATGCTTTAGGTAGAGCTTCAGAAATATTACCTGCTGATCTTTCTATTCTTTCAGATGTTATATACGCTGCGTCTTTAAAATTTTTGCTTGATTCTTTCATGCCTTCAGAAAGTTCTTTTGCTGCTTTATCTACATAAGGCCAAGTACAATAACAGTCCATAGAAACTAAAAGTAATAATAAAATGCTTGATCTGACTTTAAACATAAAAATATTTTTCATATTCATATCCATCTAATTATCTAAATATCAATATCTTAGCTTGCATCGTTATTTTTCAAATTGCGCTAATTCACTTACACATTGTTGATATTGATCAAATAGCTTATTTAATAAGAAATATTCGATTTTCCATCTAAGCAATGTAAATTTAACTCTTCTAAAAACATCCTTACTATTCTTTGTATTAGCCTTGTTGCCTACAAATTCATAGGCTAAAAATTTCGCAATACTTTCTGGCGTCAATATCGCTGCAAAGAATTCCTGAGCACAATACGCAAATTCTTTAGAGAATTCTTTGAATTCTATTGAAAAATATTCGCTTTCGTCAGACAATATATCTCGTAATGCACGTGCAACAACATTAAAATTGTCGACAATAGCATTGATTATCACTTCTTTTTCGGCAATCTTTCCATTAAGATTCTCTAATTCTGCAATTATATCTGCTCTCGATCGAACTACATTCGATGCATATGCGCCAAGCGGCACAATTAATAATGCACTCAAAAATATATGTTTGACTATCATAAGAAATTCCTTTCTGTGTATGTAATTAAATAGTTATGTGTTTTTTGTTCATATAATAACAGAGTCAAAATATGTTATTGCATCACTCTTCATGGAAGGAATGAAATTAAGACTTCAAGCGATGCCTATTTTTCTCTCCATCTTGTTGTAATGCTAACCTTAACCGTTCTTCAAATGGCATCTCTTGAGCCATTTTTCGCTCTAATTGATCTAGTCGCTGTTTTGCTTTAATCATTCTTGCTTCTGCATCATACTCTGCATTTGGAAATATCTTCTTTAACCCGAATAACCCAATATGCACTCCTCCACTAATTATAAGTACATATCCTACGAGCAGGTCCAAATTTTTATTGGGATCTAATATCAATATCTTTGTAAAACCTTTAATTATATCTGCTGATTGTTTCATATAAAGACTAGCTTCACTTATCATCTTTTTCATAGACATACAGACTCTTGTTGTCATCGATGATTGTGCACCAAACGGCGCAATTAATAATGCACTCAAAAGTATCTTTTTGATTATCATAAGAAATTTCTTTCTGTGTATATAATTAAATAGTTGTGTACTTACTTTTTGTTCATATAATAACAGAGTCAAAGTGTGTCATTGTATCAATCTTTCGAAGAATCATTTGTCGCATGACATCGCTTGATCAATTCTTGCATACAACGAGCAAGATCTTGCGTAAGTTTTTTAATGCAAACTCTTTCTTGCGCTCCCGCAGTATCATCTAAATCATGAGACGCATTGTTGGCACTCTCAATGATTGCATTAATGATCGCCTCTTTTTCTGCAATTGTTGCACAAAAACTAAATTGTTCTTCTATTGTTTCTGCTTGCGTTTCGGCAATATCAGACAAATCAGATGCATATGTATTAATGGACATAAATAGAGATATGCTCACAAAGAGGCGTTTGATTATCATAAGTAGTTCCTTCTTGTTTATGTAACTAAGATTATAAGAGATTCAAAATATTATTATTTCTTAAATTGGTTGAGTATTTTTTACAACACCTATGTCTCAGCAGGCACCTATTGAACCAATTCTGCAACCATCTCAAACGATGTGGCTAATTGATTAAGATATCCTTCACATGCTTTCGTATATTGTTCAATTGAGACTTTCAGGCTTTCGCAATATTTTTTTATATTCTCATCTTGATCCAGAATATACATCTCCATCATTAGAAACAATGCGCATTCGAGTAATTCCTGCATACAGAGTTCAAGATCGTGCGCAAGCTTTGTAACACATTCTTTTCTTTGCACATCAAGACTATCATTTATATCATCAAGAGAGCTGCTCGAACTCTCTATGATTGCATTAATGGCAGATTCTTTTTCTGCTATCTTTGCGCAAACGGTATAGAGTTCTTCTATTTTATCTGCTCGAATTTGAGCAATATCGAGTGGATAAGATGCGTATATAGTAACAAAGATGAGTAGAGATATGCTTACAAGCACATTCTTGATCATCATAAGGTTCCTTCTTCTCTTATGTAATGAAAACAATGTTGACGCGGGAAAGTGTATGAACCTTAATATTATTAACATTCAAATAAATTCACACAGAAATAGTACCACTCTGCAAGTAGCGCGTCAATCATAAAAAAATACCGAATTATAAAATATAAAGACAAATCACACAACAGACGCATGTATATAAAGCACAAAAAATGTTTTTTCAGAAAGTCATATTTCTCTTGTTGTCTAACATGCTTTCGTGCACCTGATATTCACCTGCCAAAATTGAGGAGATTACTCATTTTCATTGCTCTACCCATATATCTACCCTTATAAGAAATAGATCCCCCTTTTATAGAATTTAATAGAAGGACAAGCCACACTAAGCTCTCATTCTCCTTTTATAGCTCATGGAATATAGACCCAGCTTTACAAATGAGTAATTTTTCGCGATAATTATCATACTTATCAGCGCTAAAAATACCCTTAATAAAGGATCTAATTATGAAAACAGCAATTCAACCAGAACTTCATGATATTGTTGCACGTTGTGCATGTGGTACAACTATTGAGACTCGCTCAACCTCTCCAGAGCTCAAAGTTACCATCTGCTCAGGATGTCATCCATTCTACACCGGCGCACAAAAATTTGTGGATACTGCTGGCCGTATCGAGAAGTTTGAAAAGAAATATAACAAGAAAAAATAATCTACTGATACGAGCATGATCTTAGATTGGAACGCTATTCAAAAACGTCATGATGAATTAGCTCAGGCTCTCATCGATGCGTCACTTGATAATAGTAAACGTCATCAATTTCAAAAAGAGTTCTCGACATTATCGCAACTCGTTGCAAAGCGGGATGAGATTAATCGACTTACTAACGATCTATCTGAAACAAAAACGCAAGCTTCGGAGACTTCAGATCCGGAGCTTGCGGCTCTTTTTTTAGAAGAGATTGATACGCTTACGCAAAAACTTGCAGCCGAACAAGCAGCACTTGAAGATATGCTTATCCCTCAAGATGAGCATGATGATCGCTCCGTTTTCCTTGAAATTCGTGCGGGAACAGGCGGTCAAGAAGCAGCACTCTTCGCTGGTGATCTTTTACGTATGTATACTAACTACGCAATTAAGCATGGATGGAAAGTCTCTATCGAAAGTGAAAGCGGCACTGATCTTGGCGGATTTAGAGAAGTAGTTGCACATATACAGGGAAAACAGGTCTATGGACATCTCAAATTTGAGTCGGGAGTCCATCGTGTACAGCGTGTTCCTGCTACTGAAACAAGTGGTCGAATTCATACCTCAACAGCAACTGTTGCGGTACTTCCAGAAGCACAAGAAGTTGAAGTAAATATAAACCCTGCTGATTTGCGCATCGATGTCTATCGCGCAAGTGGCGCTGGTGGACAACATGTCAACACAACTGACTCTGCTGTTCGTATTACTCACATTCCAACAGGAACAGTGGTATCTTGCCAAGATGAACGCTCACAGCATAAGAACAAAGCAAAGGCTATGAAGATTCTGCAAGCGCGTATCTTAGCAGTACAAAAAGAGCAACGCGAATCTGAAATGAGTCGTAAGCGTAAGGAACAAGTGGGCACTGGTGATCGTGCAGAAAAAGTACGCACCTATAATTTCCCTCAAAACCGCGTAACTGATCATCAAGTAGAATTGACTTTGCAAAAGCTTGATATGGTTATGCAGGGTAATATGGATGAAATTATTGATGCACTTCGTAAAAAAGATCGCGAAGATCGAAGAGCAAAAGCCTTTGCACAATTTGCATAACAAAAAGATTGTATTTGAAAGAGTAAAAGCGAGCCATTATATGAGCTCGCTTTTTTATTGCATAATTTTTAGTTATTTATGGATTTGATCGACGTACTTCATTAATTCGTTCCAATGCACGCGCCTTTTGCGCATCATTTCCATACGCTGCAATACGCGTATACCATTCAGTAATTTGTGCACCATTCATAGAGGATAAGTCTGCATCAACATCTTGATCGGTAATCACAATCATTGATCTTGCTTGATTGTCTTGTATTCGTTCTCGAGAATCCCATTCTTTTTGAAAACGATCTAATGCTATCATACTTTCTGCTGGACCGAATGCTTCTGTAGTATCTTTATACCATTGTATGAGTTGATTATCATCAAGATTAGAAAGGTTTTTATAGAGTTGATCAGTCGATGCTGCATGTACTTCTCCATAGAGAATACTCATAATTATGAGCGCAAAATATTTTTTCATAACACTCCTTTTATTTAACGGTAATGATTATATATCTCTTCCATTTGAGATATGAATGATTCAAGCACTCTGTACACATATGTATCTCGCCGAGCAAGCGTTTTAAATCGCTTACTTATAATAGCAACATCACTTTGTGTAGATTGGTTCTTGATAAGATGGAGCAACAACATCATTTCGAGTAGCGAAATTTCTGATGGATCGATTGCTGATGATGGTAATGTTATCACCTCCACCGAAATGCGTTGAGGAATTGCATAACTATTTCTACAATAGGCCAATCGTTTAGTATCAAATGATATGGGCATGAATAGTTGTGTGCTATGATAGGTAACCGTATTCATTTTTGTAAATAGAGGAACTTTCCATGTTTCAAGAGAAATTCCTTGTATACCGGTAGAGACAAGGCTCACTAATGGTGTATCAAACACAGTATTATAGGAAGCACTAATTGCATTACCATTAATTCGCTCTTCATGAATAATCTTTCTATGCACAGGATCAAATACGATAAGATATGGCTTTCCCTTATTTGTTGCTAATAATAAGAGACCTTTACTTTCAACGTACCCATACGGTATGCAATTGGTAAGCGTTCGATTGTTAACGGTAATGATATTCGTGCTCATTATACTGGTTCCATGCTTAGTATCCCAAATTTCGAGCAATGATCTCGTATCATTATTCGATCTAAACCCAATTGCAAGCATATTGCCACCATATATCATTGATACTTCATCATACGTTCGCGATCGAGGTTTTGTATATGTGCGCACATGTTTACCCGTCTGTATGTTTCGTTCTTCTATGCTCAGATCTCCTGTTTGCACATTCTTTATTAACGCAAGAAATGATATCGCATTCTTTTTAACCGCTTTTTGCACTACATATGGATGCTGCAAAACTGTTATAGTGCTGATTGGTTCATTATGCTCAAGCGACCATATATGAAGTATCCCACTGCGCGATACAGTACAAAACTCTTTATCTGATATAGTATAAAGACCTACACATTCATCAGTATAATCAAATCGTTTATAGGGTATCTGTATTGCAGTAGATGATGTTATCGTATAAACAAAAATTGTATCAAGTGTTACCACAATCAGACCAGCATTACCAATCCCCGCAACACACATAGCTTCCATATCAGTAGGAATGGTACAATAGTATGTGGATGGTTCGGAATGTTGCAGTAAAAATGTGTTAATCGCTTCTACATTTTTATGATAGAGTAGTTCAGAAGCTTTCTGTATCGCATCATCACTTTGCATCAGAGCAAGCGTATCTAAAAATGATTGATATTCCTTATCATCACGATACTCTAAATCTTTTGCTACCGCTGCTAATGCATGAGCAGTTAATGATACCGCTTTGGCTTGCATTGATGTGACTGCATAATGTACTAAAAGCACTATAATGGCCCATTTTATTACTCGACCTATCATTGCTGAACCACTTTCCTGTTTTCTGATATCCCTAAATATTCTTCTCGAATACAGCAACCATCTCATTGTTCGCTCTTCAATGCTTATAATAACGATAGTAACATCAGCAACTCAACAATTATCCATTTATTCTCTTTATACTACACAAAACGGGCCGCTTTATGTAAAGCGGCCCGTTACTTATTTTATTAGTTTTTACCTCTTAATAACACAATTCACATGCTGGCAATGGATATTGTTCTGCAAGTTGTTCTATCGTTGGTTGCGTTAAGAGAAATGCCGGCTGACCTTGCTCAGCTTTATGGTTATTGTATGGTAAATCATACGCTTTATAGAATGCATGAACAACTGATTCATATATTTTTTGATCATCAGAATCATCAATCATATAGGTTGGATGAAATGACTTTTGTAAGACTAATAGATGAACATTGGTATGTCCACGCTCAAGTAACCGCTTATATAAATTAATTGCACCTTGTGCTGGTGTTAAACCATCTTCCAATGACGTAACAAATAATAATGGAATATCATCAGTAATTATTTCTACACATTCATGAGGAGTAATACCGTTTTTTCGATATTTTCTCGCGACTAGTGAGAGCAAATTATGAAGACGTTGTTCTGCTTCAGGACTCTTATCTTCATACATAAAGTGTTTAATACAATGTGATACACTATCAAATATTCCTTCAAGTACGGCCGCCTTTACTCGTTCTGGCTTATAAAGCGCAATGAAATTGAATATTGTTGCAGCACCACGTGAGTCGCCGTAGAGCACTACATCCCAATCAGGATATTGTAGAATATGTTTTTGATAGGTACAGTTGAGTGTATTAATGTCTGGTCGTTGACCAATACTCGATTGTGATATATCGGGCATATAATTTGCTACCGTCAAATCTGATTCAGGATTATCCGTAACTGAAATGCCATATTTCTCACCAAAATAGCGTGCAGCGAGTGGAAAGAGATCATTACGGATACCATTAAAAAAGGCTGTGATTGGGTTTAGTGTAAAGAGTGTACATTTTTTCAAATTTGCATCAGCAAATTGTACACAGGTATGTGGTTGACCAATAACATGTCCCCCCTTTTTCCATGTTACTTTTTCCCCTGTTGCTGCAGTAAATGATGGACAATACCGCCCCATTAATATCTCACTTCCTGTTAATCCGGGAGCATATAAATACGAAGCTTGATTTTCAGGAACTACATTCCAAAAAATATTGTTTTTAACATAGGGCTGTTCAGAGCGTAGTAACCGCTCACGATAGATAATACCGACAACCGTTAGAATAATCCCTGCAACAATTGCAGCAATAATTGATATTCTTTTAATCACGAGATACCTCCACGCATCTAACACTGATAACGATCTTTATAAACACCCCTCAAAAGACATTTATCTCGATCTGATCGATTATACGAAAGCAATAATGGTATGAAGGATCGTATCACAACTGATAAAAATGTCTATGATCTTTGATTCGCGCATCATACATCTTTTTGTCATAAACCATAATTTACTTTAGTCTATGAACGATTAATCAAACATTAAAAAAGGATATTCCACATGAACATGGAATCTGCTTTATTCAGACAACAACTACATCTTGGCCGTGTTGTTATTTGTTACGAAGACTTAGCACTCAAAAATATCGACACCTCACCTACTGATTCGTATGACATTCTCTATGTTACCTATGATGAACAATTTGCACTTGATGTTTGCTGGAATAAAGTGAGTAAAGAATTTGTTATCCGCGCAGTTCAGGAATAATCCACTCTTTATACGAGCATGCAAAGATGCTTCAGAATTAAAAGAATCTATAGAACATGTTGCGCTCTGCATTACGCGAGTTGCAAAAAAGCTCTCACCATTTGATTGCGATAATCGTTTTGCTATCTATTGGATCATTGATCAATATCTTCAGCATGCTATCACTGACAATTCATTTTGTAGCATGTATTATCACCATTATTATCTCGATCGCCATTATGAACTGAGTGAACATGAAGATGAAATATTGAGTGAACTTGGTCACCTCACACTCTACTATTCAGAATATGAAGAGGACATTAAAGCATATCCTAGCATCTATTATGGTAAAGAGAAACTATACGCCACTGCAGTAGCAGCAAAGAATGCACGTATCGATCGATGGTCAAAGGGCTCACTCTTCATGAAATAGCTTTTGCATGTATGCATTCGGATCATCTAAGAATCGCTTAGTAATTTGATAATGAAGCGTATCGTGATATGCGATAGTCGTTAATGGTGTCTGGTCACATGAATAGATTGTCGCATTGGGATATGCTAACAAGATTGGAGAGTGAGTTGCGATGATAAATTGTGTATTAAATGTTTTGCATAATTCACGCATGATAACGAGTAACGCAAGTTGCCGTTGTGGTGAGAGTGCAGCTTCAGGTTCATCGAGTATGAAAAAACCACCATCGCCAAGTCTGTTTTGAAAGAAAGACAAAAAGCTTTCGCCATGTGATTGCGCATGCAACGATTTACCGCCATAGGGAATGAATGCTCCACCTCCACATTCACGATCAATATAATCAAGATGATTCGCAAGATTAAAGAAGCTCTCCGCTCTAAAAAAATAACCATCAAATGGTTTATGGTTCCATGATAATGTCATATAATCAGCAAGCAACAATGCTCCTGCATAGGTATCTTCATATGACGTTTTAAAAGCAATATTTTTACTTCCACCTTCAAAACCAAATCCTGCTTTGTTTGCTATTGCTTCTAAAATGGTAGATTTGCCACTTCCATTTTCACCAACTAAAAAAGTTACGGGTGATCTGAATTCTATTTCGTGCAATTGTTGAATAATGGGAAGTGTAAAGGGAAACTGCGTTGCATGGTCTTCATTCACTGAAGCAACACGAATATGATCAAGCAATGGCCTTTGCGTTGGATTTTTGTATTTGTTGAATCTTTTCATAGTAATAAGTATAGCAGACAAATCTCAAAATCATATGCGCTCCTACTCCATCGATAATCTCTTGACTTCCATCATCTTCATAATCAACGATAAGGTGATACTATCGACCAACACTATGCCAAGTGGGTACTGTATGAAAAAGAGCGTATATCCTCTTGAAAAATTCTATCATTTACTCGAACCCGGCCCCGTCATCATGGTTACTACGATATCACCAAAAGGCAAACCCAATGTTATGAGTATGGCATGGCATATGGTTGTCGATTTCGAGCCTGCACTTATTGCATGTATTATGGGCAGTGAAAATGATTCATTCAAGAATTTAATGAAGACAAAAGAATGTGTTATCAATATTCCTGGTGCTGAACTTGCACCCACTGTTGTACATGTTGGCAACAATCATGGCGCATACATGGATAAATTTAAAAAATTTCACTTAACTCCCGAGCCAGCATCTCTGGTAAAACCCCCACTCATTAAAGAATGCTATGCTCATCTTGAATGTAAAGTAGTTAACATGACTATGGCAAAGAAATATAATCTCTTTATTCTTGAAGCGGTAAAAGCATGGATAACACCATCTAAGAAACGTCAGCGACAACTACATCATATGGGCAATGGTATCTTTACTATCGATGGAAAGATGGTTAAACTTCCATGGAAACGGTCCATGCGGCGCCCATAGCATGCAGCATTCTTGATTCACTTTCCGTTCTATGATAGCTTATCTCTTAGAGAGTTGTTACATCAATAAAAGGTTTATTATGATTTTCCAATCATTCTATACATATTCTGCTTATTCTTCCCATATCTCATTGGAATGTTTTTGGCGCAGTTAATCGCCATCTGATCCTCTCTATTCAATCTCTTTTGCATCAAATTCACTACTGGTTCAATTGGTGGGCATAGCGCCCAATCTACTTTCTTGCTTCCTATCAACTTTTTTACTATCTTTTGTACTACTATTACTCATTAGGATTCATCTATGAAAAAAATCGGTATTATATTTTTTATTTTTGCATGCATTGGCATAGCACTCTATTATGGATTACCACAATCAGAGAATGGTGAGACATCTTCTCATGCAATCAACATTGCAATTCTCACACCAACATCCCATCCTGCTCTTGAAGAGATTGAACGGGGATTTAAAGAGACAATAGAAAAGAATGGTTTGCAATCATACCAATTTACTACGTTCAATGCACATGGAGACAGAAGTCTATTACGAGCGCAAGCAGAAGAAATAACCAGTGGAAAATATCAAGCAATATTTACACTCGGAGCACTCTGCTCGCAGACGGTTGCAGAGTTATTACATAAAAAAAATTCTACAATTCCCCATATTTTCGGAGGCGTTGATGGATACGATTTCGCACAATCATTAGTAACAACCAATCAATCATCAACAGGTGTCTATCTTGAGCCTGACTACAAACAATCAATGGATATCCTCTTTACCATTAAACCTGATACACAACGCGTCTTACTCGTATACGATCCAACACAAGGAACAGGATTAGAAAAATATAAAGATGAAATAAGAGAATATCTGCGCACATATCAGGCAACATTAGAGAGCATAGAAATTTATAGCGTTAATGAGATTCAACAAAAGGTCTCTGCTGCACTTACCAATATCGATGTTGTATTAGTACTTATTGATAATACCGTTGTAAGTGGCATAGATACACTTATCACATTATGCAATCGCTATGGTATTACCTTAATGGTCTCTGATTTACCATCAGGTGAAAAAGGTGCTGCTATCGCGTATGCCGTTGCTGAATATGAAACAGGAAGCCAAGCTGCACAAAAAGCACTCGCTATTCTTGATGATTACGCATTGCCAAATTCCATACCAGTAAGTGCCGTGAGTAACTTCAAGATCGCTATTAATACCGCAACTGCTGATGCGCAACATATTACCTATGATCCTGAAGTTGTCGCACGCTATACTAATTCTGCAACCCATTAAAGAGAGAAGTTCGTATATGATCAATACATTGCTCGTTATCCTTGAACAATCCTTACTACACCTGCCGCTTATGGTAGGTGCATATATCAGTTTCTCATTATTACAAATACCTGATTTGAGTATTGAGAGTGCGTATGTAGTAGGAGCCATTATGAGCTCATACATCATACTCGGCACAACACACATTCCCGGAATCACACTCATACTTGCACTCATTGCAAGTTGCTTAGGTGGTGCATTAGTTGGTTTAGTATCGAGCCTTCTTTCGCAAAGAGCTGGATTCCCCCATCTACTGAGTAGCATTATCACCATTGGTCTCTTTCATGGATTTAATCAAATGATAAGCCCTGTCTATGTATCATTAAATAGAGCACCCAATACACTTACACTCCTTGCCATTATGCCTCAACATCCAGAGCTATTTATACTTCTTATTATTGGAATTGTAATAGGGTGTTCGATTTATTATCTACTTACAACCCAGATTGGGTATTCATTTGCAGTATTTGGTGATAACCCATACTTCTTTAAGAACTATTCCATTTCAACATCGTTTGTATCAATTGTTGGCATTGTCTTTGCAAATGCATTAGCAGGCGTAAGTGGATATCTCTTTGCACAATCAAATAGTTTTGTTGAACTCAATATGGGAATGGGTAAAACATTGCTCTGCATCACCATTCTTATTTTAGGAAAAGCAATCATGCGCATCATGCATATGAACCAGTCATTTTCGGTTATCATACCGTTATTTGGAACAGCTGCTTATTTTACATTGCAGCAACTATTGCTCAAAGTTGGATTCAATCTCAAATATTTCACTGCTGTACAAGCACTCCTCATACTCATCGTGCTACTCTACACGTACCGACATAATAGAAATCAGACAACTCATGATAATTTAGGAGTATAGTCATGCAGATACAAGATCTATCATTTGCATTCGATGCAACAGATAATCATCCTTTTTTTAATCATCTTTCAATTTCGTTCACTCCCAATACTATGCATTTTATTCAGGGAGATAATGGTATTGGCAAATCGACGCTCTTTAACATTTTGCAAGGCTCTATTTCTTCAACAGCACTCTGTTCTGCTACAATCACGCTTGATGGCGTAACATATCAAACAGAGAAGAATCGATTACCATATGCGCTGCTCAAACATATTCATACCGTGCAACAACAATATGATCGTATGCTTGCACCCCATTTGAGTTTCATTGAAAATCTTAAACTTGCAAATCTTCCGGATTATCCAGGATTACGATCATTACCACAAGCAACACTATTTAGTCAGATACAAGTTGATCATATTGATCAGACAAAGCCTGTTCATCTTCTTTCTGGCGGGCAACGACAACTGCTAGCTATTCTTATGGCACTTCAAAAACCGACCAAAGTCTTATTACTTGATGAACCAACTGCAACACTCGACAGAAAAAATACGCACCTTATTATGCAATCATTACATCAACTTGCCACTCAACTTGGTGTTACTATGCTTATCATTTGTCATGATAAAGAAATTGTGCAAGAGTATGCTGACGGAAATAGCGTTACTATGTCATGCACGAGCAATGGAGAACGAGTGTTAGTACGAGATTTATAAAAAAAGACCACGAAACTTAATCGTGGTCTTTTTTACTTTTTGCTCTGTTCTATTTATGTATTCAAACCTTTTTCTGCAAGTAGCTTAGTCAACAATAAGATCTGTTGTTCCATTCGTTGCATGTCTTCTTGTAAAGAAGCGTTCTGTACAAGTAATTGTTTATACTGCTCTTGATCAACTGCAAGTGGTATTGGCTTTTGTACCTTGATCTCGTGCGCATAAAAAATGAAAGTGCTTGAAGTTCTGTGCGATATGTGCACGTAGAATTCTCAAGTAACAACCACTCAAACAAAAGAATAAATTTTAGATAAATCTTGTACAGATTACAAAAGAGGCCGAGTAAATTACTCGGGCTCTTTCATGTTTACTAACACAATTATTATACAAAATCGAGTCGACGATTCAGATTATACGCATCTCTTTCTAAGTCGACATCTAACCATGTAGACTAAGTAATTATTAATGTCAGGAGGTTATGATGAATCGATCTATTCTGTGTAGTATATTTATTACGGCAATACCATACATCACACTCTATAGTGCTGAACATCAAACAATAGTTGTAGATTATGATAAAGAGAGTGTGGTAGCGACTACCAAAAAGAAAAACCGTTCCACGATTGATCTTGCTTTACAGCTTGAGCATGATGTATTTTCGCTCTATTATCATTTTCCCACAAAAACAATTATGGTAAATAGACATACCAATCCATTACCACAATATTATATGGGATTTATTGATCACCCCCGCAAAGTAGTCATTAAAGATAATGATACCATTATGGAATCTGAACAAAGAATCAACGAGATATGCTATAGAGCAGAGAGCATCCTCCTTCTTAATAGATATCCACGTATTAAGAATAGTGCTTTATGCGCACCTTATATTTCAGCTTCAGCATGCGAATTGTTCGAAGCATATAATATGCTTCTTAAAAAGAACTCTCGATTTGTTATAAATAGCAGCAGACCTCGCTCATTTTTCCAGCATATAGCAATTACATTTGATAATTATCCAAAAGAAGACCCTCGAAGACCCGTTATACAGGGCAAACTTAATCTCATTAGTGGCATAGCGAATCCTCCTTTTGTTGCGGCAGGCGTAAAGAGGGTAGAGATTCAATGTGGATCACATATAACTCTTGAAGAGGCGCAATCATCAGAAATATGAAGAGTTGTCTCTGTCGATGCCATTAAAATATCTTTACATCATCACGCATTTGCATAAGAATGTAATCAATAATCAACCTATTATGTTCGATATCATCAGGATCATACGCGTATGACAAAACCACTCAATGCCCATAACCGAAAAGAAGCGATTAAACAATTAATCAAAAAGCATCCCATAGAAAATCAAGAGATGCTCGTCAACCTTCTTAAAAAAGAATTTAATATTGAGGTAAATCAATCTATTGTTTCACGTGATTTACGTGATCTTGGCGTGGTAAAACATCGATTCAAAGATCGTATGATTTATGAATGCTCAGAAGTTGATGTTACCAAAGAGATTCTTCGCTTGAGTGTACTTGATGTTGTCCACAATGAAGCAATGATCGTCATACGAACTATTGATGGCCTTGCTGCTTTTGTAGGTGATTATCTTGATCAATACGTAGAAAATGGCATTCTTGCAACACTTGCAGGTGAGAATGTGGTATTTGTAACACCACATTCTATCAAACAGATTGATCGTATTTTTGATCATGTGTGTGAACTCGTTCACTTCAAGCAGATACGTAACAAAAAATAAGTACTGCTTATAATTCTGTTGCTTGATTAAACGTAGTCTCTATATATTCCATAGCATCGACATAGTTGCTTTCTTGTTGAGTCTCTTGCATTTGAGGAGAGCTTGCATGCAATTTTTGCGTATTCATTTCTGCTCTTTTGACATCTTCACTATTCCAATGGCTCGATAATAACCCAAGCTCTTCACATACACGAGTCTTTCCACATTGCACATAAAGCAATGGTATTTTTGAAAGCTTATCTGTAGATGGGTTTATCATATCAAGGCCCGTGCTCGGAAGCGATGATACATATCGTAGTCTCAACAGTTCTGCTGCGTCGGCATACCTAACCTGTTCTTCTTTCGGTAATGGAGTACTCAAATAACCAAGATCATTGATTGCTTGTAATCTCCCTATTGCTATCAGATTAGCGCAACCCTCTTTTGTTTGAGAAAGAGTAAAACATTCTTGCGCAATAGTGCGTGCTATTCTTCTTTCTTGTTCAGTTAACACGACTTTCTCTGCCGTCATAAGAGTGGACGACATCATCGCTATACTTATTGCAACCAACAATTGTTTCATTTTCTTAACCTTACTATTAGCGGCCTACATATTAAATAACGTATCAAAATGTATCACACACCACTTTTTTTACAAGAGAAATAACCTTACACTTCACAGATTTTTTACATATCGCATATATTACAACCAGAGGACATCTCAATGCAACACAGATGCGCATAGAACAAATTCATGATATGATTTATGTTGGTATAGTAAATAGTAAAGGAGTTGTATGAAAAGATTAGTATACACTATATTCATATGCACAATCATAGCAAATAATACGATTATCTCTCATCCATCTTACTTGCCAACTAACGCATATGTACAAGACCTTGAGCGCCGTGCACGTGAACAATTACGATCAGCTCAGGAACATAAAGATATCTATCAAATATGCGAAACAATCTTCATACAAGGTCAATTACAAGCATGCGTTAATTTCGGCATTGTTGATAATAGGGAACAATTGCAATCTACTATTGTGCAACTACGAACTGAAACTGAACGCGCAACTGATGAAATCATCCAAATTATAGGAGAAACAACATATCAAACAGGAATACATGACGTACAAAAAATAATGGGCGAAATTGCATCACGAAGACCTTTGCAATAAGATCGCTATCTCACTTGTTAGTATGGATTCATTGCAAGAATATCTATCAGTTGAGTAGAATTAAAAATATAGAGGTTATACGTATATAAAATAGATGGGGTAATCTTATGTGTTTGTATTTGTTGATTATACTATATTGGTTTATGCCGTTACATACTATGAATCCACACACACCGCCCGTCTATTCTATACCGCCAGCTTCATATCAACCGCCATATATCATGCTACACTATCAACAACCACTCTATTACCCTCTCTATTACGCACCACTCCAATATCCTGCCACTGAACAAAATTATGCGATTAACAATAATGAGTATCTCACATCAGAATCATCGCCAAGTCAAAACAGTTCGAGCAATTTTTCAAGCGACATTACATCATCTGGTGATCACAATGATAATCACGGAGAAAATGTTGTTAAAATTATTGATGAGACTATTGCGGTTATCACTACTGTGCAAGAAAAATATGCGCGTCGATCACAATACAGAGCTCCTCAAGCATTGCCTCCTGAAAATCTCGAAAGTATTACTCTCAATTTAAAAAAATTTCGATCCTATTCCGCACAATATCGATCTACACTAGTTGGTGCGTATCTACGTACGAAATATCCGGACTGCCCAACGTGTCATAAAAAGCAATTTCATTATTATAACCAAGTAGTACACGCTATTAAAATGCACAGACAATGTATCGAGTGTCCAAATCTACCAAGATATCGTACAACTGGTTCTATGGTACAGCATTTAAAAAAACATCACTCTGATCGCTTTAATCTCATAGAAGTATTAGAACAACGCACAAAACAAATTGAAGGCTAATTAAACAACCAACGTACCAACTTTAAGAACCTTTTCTAATACATCACTTGCTGAAGTTAACACTTCTGTTGTTGAAGATGACGTCTTTGCACCACTATCAATGTGCGATGTAAGCCACGATAAAATACCCTTTGCTTGTGATGCGTAGATCCATTCAATATCATCATCAATCAACGCTTTCTTTTTGATAATAGCAAGCAGGCTACTCTCAGATCCAATCTCATCAATAAGCCCTAATGCTAATGCTTGACGTCCTGTAAATATCTTTCCCTCTGCCCATTCTGTCGATTTTGCTATCGATAATTTTCGAGCATTTGCAACTTCTTCAATCGATTGCTGATATGCATCATTTTGCACATCATACAATACTCCATTATTTTCTGCTGATATATCAACAACATTATCATTTGTAATGGCACGTGCTTCATCATTTGAAGAATCTGCATGCTCCCATTGTTCAACATAATCTTTTAGCTGAAAAATATATGCTGATGATGCACCAATATTTCCAATAAGACTCATTCCCGGAGCAATAATATAATCAGTCGCACTTGCAATCAAATACGCACCCGATATGCATACATTTTCAACTAACGCAACAATAGGTTTAGAATATTCTTTTTTGAGATATTTAATTTCACGATAAATCAATTCTTCTGTTCCAGGAACGCTACTACTACTATCAATACGCAACACAATTGCTTTGATATCTGTATCTTTAAATAATCTTGTCAGTTGCTGTACATACCACGAAGAATCTTGCAATGTCCCATAAATTGGTAACAGCCCGACGTGCGCCCGCGGTTCTACATATCGCTCATATTGTCTCTTTATGCCCATCACTAATAATGGCGCTAATTGTAAAAAGATAAGCAATATTAAAATATTTTTAAGTGCGGAAAAAAATGGCATTCTATCACCTTAATTATTGAACTACAGGGACTAATCGATAAGTTTGCTCATCAATAATACTCGAAACGAAGTTGCTTGTGTAATTTTTTTAAAGATTCTCTTTGACTTTAGTAAGAAAATTAATTACAATTTTGGTCATTGATACCCTTAAAATTTGGTAAGCGGGCGGTTAGCTCAGTTGGTAGAGCATCAGTCTTACAAACTGGGGGTCACAGGTTCGAGTCCTGTACCGCCCACCACTTCAAAATTGACATTATTCCTCGGTAGCTCAGCTGGTAGAGCAAACGACTGTTAATCGTTGGGTCGCAGGTTCGAGTCCTGCCCGAGGAGCCATGTGTTGGAGCTGTAGCTCAGTTGGTTAGAGCGTCCGCCTGTCACGCGGAAGGTCGCGAGTTCGAGTCTCGTCAGCTCCGCCAGTCTTCGCCTGTAGGCTACGACTGGCGCGGCCAGCACTAAAGGTATAAACCTCACAAAAACATTATAAGAAAAATGCGAAGACTGCCCGGCGAAGTATATACGAAGCCTGGGCTAAATGCTTTTCGCTCATTCAAGTTACCAAGATTAAAAATCATGTACTATGTCTATCTTCTTCGTTCAATATCAGATCCTACTCACACTTATGTTGGTTACACTCTAAATTTACACGATCGATTAAATGCGCATAACTCAGGCAATGGACTTCATACCTGCTCCTTAAAGCCGTGGGAATTAATTATGTATCTCGGATTCAAGCAAAAAATAAAAGCTATAGAATTTGAGCGATACCTTAAATCATCTTCAGGAAGAGCATTTGCCTCCAAAAGACTTTGGTAAAAGCTTCAAGTCTTCGTTCCTAACGGAACTTCGTCTGGCGCAGCCACTCATTGAAATTAATAAAACACAAAATGATTTTAAATATATAATTAAGCTTATGAAGACTTGATTAATAACAATTATCTTAAAGGGGATCCTAGTCAATGAAAAACTTTACAAATAACACATTCTACGCATTAAACGATCCTACTATAACGCCTGTCCAAAAGATTACAGAAGCTATACTAACATTAGAACTCGCATTTCGTTTACAAATCGGATTTGATAAACAATTAATCGATGAAGCTTGTTTCACAATGCCTTGCATCATTAAAACTGATGTCCTAAATATAGGCATAAAAAGAGATCTTTTGAATTCACTAATCTTAAAAAAAGATTTCATAATCTTGTTTTACTAACTATAGCATCTCTAGTAATAACTACAGATACTGCTTTAGATGAAGTATACGGCAATAAAGATCCTGATGCTATAGACAACCAGAATTCTTTAAGAAGCTTTTTTTACATGCTCCGATGTGCTTTTGCACACAATATTATGGATCCAAAGTGGGAAGTGAAAAAAAAGTATGCTAAAACTTATACCATTGAAATTCCTGAGAACCTCGGAGTATCTCAGTTAAATCTTAAAGCTCTAAGCGAATACCATATTTTTAGTTTTAATTTTGAAAAGCTAAACAATCTCCAATTAGAATTCAGTCATTTTAAAGGCATTTATGGTCTTATTAGTCTCACACTATATGCATTACATTTAATAGAAAAATAAGATATTTTTCTTTCTAGCTTTTGTACCCACAAGTCTTGTTGCTTAATTGACAAGTAAATAACAACAGATTACAATGCTTAAGTTTGTATAAAAGCTTTCCTATTTCTAAACAAAAGCAGCACATGAAGAAACATCTATCTTCCTCTTATCTTATTATTGTAATCATAGCTAATATTACATCTACAAATTGTATGAATAAGCATGGTTTCAACCAAATTACTATTAATGGACCGGACATCCGTCCCATTATCGGATTTGTCACACACAATCATTTATCACAAGAGATAAATAACAAGCGACCAGTTCCTCCTACCAGTCAACCACAATTACCAACATCTACAGGAGTAGGGTTAGTACTTTTTGCAGATTTGGATCCTTTTAATTCTATTGAGTACTTTGATAACATTCAGCACTTAGCCAATAAATTAAAAAAACTCACGGTAAAAAGAGAAAAATCAGATGGAAAATTAATGCGTCTCCGCAACAAACATGTAGAACTACAAAAAGCTCTAATGGCTGCAAAAACCGATGAAGGTCGTTCTATTCTTCGAAAGCAAGACGAAGAAGTATGTGAAGAATTAAATACGCTTAACAATAAACTAGACCACAAAAGCAATATCATCGAGACTCAAAAGTTTCAAGTATATGAATCTGTAAATGCTAAAATACAAACCATAGCAACCTCTATAACAAAACACTTAAAGGCTGCTGCACTTATTGCAAAAGATAAAAACAACCTCATCTATCTTGATCCAAATTATGATATTACCAAAAATATTTTTGACCAATTAAACTGGGAATATATGTTGGAACAAAAAGCATCTGGCGCTTTGATAAATAACGCTTTATGATCTGTTAGATTTCCATGAACCTCAATCACTTTTTCATCACAACTCTCATCATCACATCCTCTGCCACAATCACCGCACCATTTACACGTGGTCCTGGTTATTGGACTCATCCATCACAGGAAACTTCACATTCATTTTTTACTGCACTCACACCATCGAAAAGTCAGCGTGAAGATTGGTACAAAGTAACACCATATGTTGCAGAGTTTTGGTGTACAGTGTCGAATGCTGGATTTGTGTATGTTGGCATTAAACATCAATCGCCCGAGCTTCTCTTTGCTGGGTGCGCTTCAATTGCAAGTCATGCTATTCCAAAACAATGGCTTTTGTATGTAGATAAATTGGGAGTAGCTCTTGTGCTACTAAAAGCAGTGCGCGAATATGCTACTTTCAAAGAAAATCCCACACTTCTTATTCCTGCGATAACACTTGGCATTATTAATGGCGCTGATGCCTATTTAGCACGCAATAGAGGGCTAATCTGGCCGCATGTAATATGGCACTTATCAGCAGCATTTGTTTGTGATAACCTATTGCAACAACTAAACGCAAAGGTAAAAACATGAAAAAGATATTTGCTCTATTACTTCTCCAGGCAAGTATTATTTTTAGCAACCCATTTTTACAAGCACCTAAACCGGTAACTGTACAAGATCTTGTACATATCATGGAAAGAAATGCGCAACTCGACTTTACTTGGTATATTTCAGGTGTAGTCTTTAATTGTATATGCCATAACAATAAGGCAGGATTTTCGCTCACTACCATAACAGAACCTGTAATGTGCAAAGAGCACTTTCAGCGCATGACACAGAATAATACTTCTTTTTTTGGTTATACATATGGTGAAACAAAAAAAGAATTATGTCTGCCTAGAACAAACTCCGAATTCAATATTGATTATCATATTGCAGCACCCCGTATTTGCAAGAATACAAGCAATTCTAAAGCCCTGTCCATCAAACAACTCGCAGAATTTATTACCAAACATTCTGTCATATTTTACACCGGAGCAGGTCTTTCAATAGCAAGTGGACTTCCTTCAATGGTACAACTTGAGAAAGATCTACATATCGAAACAGATAATAACAATGAATTGAATCTACAAAAGATAATTGCACATTCGTCGGAGATTCTTGAAAGCATCAAAAAGTTTTCTGCTGCAACAACACAGACAGAACCTTCGGCTGGCCATTATGCTATTGCAACGCTAGCACAAAAGAAGCAGTGTGCTCTATTTACTGAGAATATTGATATTCTTCATGAGAAGTCTGGCATCGAATCAATGATGGTAAGTATGGAGTTGCAAAAAGATAGTCATTATTTTAAAGATATTGATGCAATAATCTGCATTGGTCTGAGCTATGATGATCGAGGGTTTTTAGGATTGTATAAAGAGCAAAACTCTACTGGCATTATCATTGCAATTGACCTCAAGCAACCGAGTTATGTTGGAGAAGAAGATTACTTGGTTATTGGTGATGCGCAAGCAATACTTCCTACGCTTGCAAAAATGATTATCGAATACATTAAGCAGTAAAAGGTTTATATGAAAATTGCAATCATTGGACGCCCAGGATCAGGAAAATCTACATTTGCTCTCAAGCTTCAGAAAATAGTCGGCTTACCACTCTATCATCTTGATCAATATTTTTGGAAACCGGGATGGCAACGCCCTGATCGTGAAGAATTTGCAAAGATACACGATGCATTGTGTGATACTGATGCATGGATTATAGAAGGCATGGCAACTCGCCTCTTTGATTATCGCGCAGCTCAAGCAGATATCATTATCTATCTCGGCATCTCTTTATGGCGTTGTTTATATCGTATTTTTAAAAGAGCTTTCGCTGGCTTGGGAAAAATACGAGAATCGAGCGCTCAAGGATGTCCTGAAAGATTGCCCGATCGAGAATTTCTTAGCTATATGTGGCGCTTTGATCGCGATTATAAACCAGCACTGCTAACAGCTCTTGAACGATATAATAATCAGAAAAAGGTTTTCATTGTCAGAAATAGTGCAGAAGCTGAAGAAGTATTACAATATTTTCAAGACAAAACCTGTAGCAATTCCCTACAAAAATTAACGACTAGTAAAAAATGAATTATGTAATAGTTATAACGATTTATTTTCTAGCAATTGTAGCTTGCTATGCATTAACACCATTTCTAAGAAATAATACCGACTTTATCCCATTAGTAAGCGCTATTATAATAATTATTATCCAGTTATCGCATGCGTCATGGTCTATCTGTCAAGAAAAAAAATTATCGCTCGACATGCAACGTAAATTAATAACTTTCGAAACTAAAGCTCGAAACATCCACGAAATTTATCCCAAACTATTTGAGTTAGCTTTAATTGCTATCTCACAGTATGGAGGAGTTTTCAACACAATTAAACAAAAACTAAACCAATTAAAAGAACAAAATAAAACAATTTCTCATCAAGAATTGAACCGTTTAATTCTTGAGCACATCGATACATGTTCTAATCCTCTCAATCAAACTGACATTGCTAACTTTTGCAATTATTTTAGAATAAAAGCTGCATTATACAGCTCAAAAGCTATTGAGCAAATCATTGAATCAATTATTCAGAATCTTATGAGTCTCTTTGACATAATCAGAAGAGATATATTAGAGAGCTTTAATATTTGCTCAATAGAAGATTTCGACAACTTAGTTAGTAAAAGAATTGATGAACTAACACACCTTCGAGATAGCCTCAAAACCCAGATCAATTGCGAATTAAACTGTGACAACTAATTCGTAGGAAAATGATTATGAACACAAAAATGATATTGGTAAAAGCGCTACTACTTTTCAAGCAAAATGAGACTTTCTATTTTCTTGAGCTCATACGATCTCCACATAAAAAATTTCCTTTGATGGGAGACTTACCTGGTGGCAAAGTTGATGCTAGCGAAATGCTCATAACAGCAATACATCGAGAAATCCTAGAAGAAACTGGGCTTTCGGTATTTAATCTTCATGAGATTACTGTCTATGATTAGGAGGGTGATTCTCAAGAATATCGGGAACACCTTTATATTGCAATAATCACTACTCAAGATATAACTTTGGCTCCAGAAGAACATATTAGCTATCAATGGTTACCGCTTGATCAATTGCATGAGTCATCACTTTATCCAAACATAAAACAAATTATTGAGCGCGAGAAAGTTCGTATCATCACATTGCTTGAAGCATGATATTCCATAAGCATTATAAATAATTGTATCTCTTACTAACATAGCTACAACATTTCATCTCAACTCAATTGTCACTTTTATGCAGCATGATAGAATAATCATCAGATTACCTTTTTATAAAGCGAGGCTCTCATGCATAAGAAAATCGAGTTATTACCAATTGATTTCACTAAATCGTGGTGGCGTATCATTACTGATCAGAAATGGCTTGCTTTAGCACTCTTAATTTCTGTCACCATACGTGAAATATTTTGGGCATTAGTTCCGTTTCTTATTGCCTTTGTATTAGAGAGTGGTAGTTGGTATATCTTTGCGGGAATGTGTGCGTTATGGCTTTTAACAGAATTAAATAACCTCTTACAACCACCTCTTGTAGCAAAATTTCAACTGCAATGTATTCACAGCGTTCTCTATAATGCCCATCAATATCTACTCACTATCGATCCGCAATATCATATTAAACGATCAAGCGGCGTTATTTTAGGAAAAATTGAACGAGCAGCGCGTGGATATGAAGATGTGCTTGATCAGATAACCTTTGAGTTTGTTCCTCTAACAATTGGTATTACAACATCACTTATTTTATTGAGTAAATATTCTCTTTTATTAGTTGGTTCAATCGCAGCATGTCTTGCAATTATCATAGGGTATGGATATTACGTTGCGCGTTACACAAGTCAAAAATGGGAGGCCGCGTCTATCAAGACCGATGATGCTTTTAAAGCCGTTGCGTTTGAAAATTTAGCACAAGTGCATCTTATTAGAGCAACATTTGCAACTGACTATATGAGCAATAAACTTACTACCAAGATCAATAACAATACGCAACAAGAACGAAATCTATGGATCGCATATGCAATTACATCAAGAATCTTATCTGCTTTTTATGCAATCTCTGTACTCGTATTACTCGGATTCTTTGTCTATCGTATACGATATAATTTAACATCACTCACCTTTGCTATTGGCCTTATTCTTACATATCTACAGAGCACAAAACCAATCATAAGGATACTGCAGCCCTTTAGAAAATATATGCGTGGGCATACCGCTATCCAAGATCTCTTTAGCTTCATGCCATCATTTGGAAAGCAGACGATTCCTGTCTTTAAGGGCAAAGAATTTTCTATACCAAAAAAATCTATTCATCAACTGGTTGCACAGAATATATCATTTGGATATGGCGATGGCACCATCTTCAATGGCCACTCATTGCGCATAGAATTACCCTCAGACCAACAAAACCAACTCTTCGGCATCATTGGACCATCCGGGGTTGGAAAAACAACGCTGCTTTCAATTTTAGGCGGACAACTAAAACCAACACGCGGCAGTGTACTTATTAATGGCATCGATATCTATGTTATCACTGATACTATGCGTCGAAATCTCATTGCATTACAAGGTCAAATAGCTACAAGCATTAAAGGATCTGTTCGCTACAACCTTCTCTTTGGCCTTCCGCAAGAAGCCTCTTATACTGATCAATATCTTTATGAAATACTTGCACGTGTTGGCCTAGAAAAGATACTTCGCGATCATGATGGCCTTGATACTATCCTTGGCGAAGGCGCACTCAATATATCGGGCGGTCAGCGACAACGGCTAAATTTCGCGGGATTATATCTGCGTGCACAATACTACAAGCCAACACTCATTCTAATCGATGAACCAACAAGTAGCTTAGATGAGATTAGCGAGCTTGCAATCACTACCATGATTCAAGAACTTGCATCATCTGCCATTACGTTAGTTATTGCTCATCGATTAAAGACACTCAAAGATGCTGTTGGTTTGATCGATTTATCACTATTAGCAGAATCAGCTGATATACAGATCTATAGTACCGAGCAGCTTGAAGAAAAATCAGAGTATTATCGCCAACTTGTTGTTGGTAATGAGAATGAAAACGATTTGTAATCCTACAATAGAGGACATCTTGTTGAGATGCCCCTCTATTGTAATTGACATACCCACCCTGCCAGCCCTATACTAGTTTCATAGTTTATTTTATTATAACCTGTTCCGTCGTCGCTTTTTAGCTATGCTGGACGCTTTATAACGGTGGTTTATGGCATTCCTCTATACAAATTCTTTACCAAGTATGCTGTTTGGCTTCATATCAATGCGTGATATGTATAGCCATCATCATTGCCATACCACGATCTCTCATCATCACTGCGCATAGCGCATACTCAATTTTTCTCATTATATATTTCTCTAACCGATTTTTGTCACAACCGTGACTCATAATCCGTTATACACATTATTTTCCTACTCAAGGATTTTTCCATGAATAAAAAGATGGTTACTATTTTTTTGATTCTTATTGTTGTTGCAACACTCTGGTATCTATGCAAATCAACTGATATCGCATCAAAGGAACCCCTCTTGCGCGTTGGCATCATTGGCGATTACGCTCCCTACGCATACGTAAATCCTGATGGATCGTATGAAGGATATGATATTGATATTGCAACTATTATCGGCACAAAAATGAATCGCCAAGTCAAATTTTATGATATGAAATTAGAACCACTCCTTATCGGATTACAACAAAAGAGCATTGATATTGTTCTATCGGGATTAACTATTACGAAAGCGCGGCAAGAGGTCATGACAATGATCTACTATCAAGGAGAGCCGAGTACGTACTACACTCTCGCATTCTGGAAACAAGTGCCCAATAACGTTCAATCTATTGATGATATTATTACACAAAATTCTCAAGCTATTATCTGTGTTGAACCAGGATCGGTACAAGAATCATTTTTAACATCAGCATACCCCGCACTCTCTCTTTGTCGTTTAAGCACAATCAGTGATATTGTACTTGAGCTTTCATATGACAAAGCCTATGCAGCGTTATTAGATCCGCAAATTGTTCCTGCACTTAGAACTATGGTTCCCGATCTTGCACTCTACAATATACAGCTTCCTGAAGAATATCAGTCTCCGGGATGTGGCATTGCGCTCGCAAAAGATTCTTTACTTGCACAATCTATCAAACAGATCATACAAAAGTTGATCAATGATGGTACTCTTGCAGAGTTGGAACAAAAATGGTTCAACCGCTCGAAGGATATATCATGATCTACGAATATATACAATTATTCTGGTATGGCATTAGCATGACCCTCTTTATTGCATTCTGGAGCGCATGCATAAGTCTGATGATAGGATGTATTCTCGGTATTGCAGGATCATCACGCATAACTAATACAAGAATTGCACAAATTGTTGATTGTTATATTTTTATTGTTCGTGCAATTCCAGTATATATTCAAGTTTTGATTGCCTACTTTGTAGTGCCCGCACTCTTATCCATATCATGTTCTGCAATAGGTGCCGCCATTTGCGCAATTGGCATCTGCTCAAGCGCGTATACTGCAACTATTGTTCGTGGGGGCATTGCAGCCATTGCTCCAGGACAATGGGAAGCGGCGCAAACAATAGGCCTTTCGACGTTGCAGACTATTTATTATGTCGTTATTCCACAAACAATACGTATTATTTTCCCTATGCTTATCAATGAGCTTGAGTCTATTATCAAGAGCACTTCAATTGTGTCAACGATTGGCGTTGTGGAATTGTCACGCACTGGCGCAATCATTATTGCACGATATTTCAATCCGGTGCCCGTCTATATAATAGTAGCTCTATTGTATGTTCTCTTATCTGCAGCAATTAATCTTTTCATGCGTCTTATAAAACAACGATGGATTTGTGGAGCATAAAAAATGTGCGGCAAAACAGATTACTGCTTTGTCGCACTCTTTGTTACAAAATTATTATTCGTATGCTTGTGCTTTTTGAGTCTGGTTGATTGCTGTCTGCTTTCTCAAATATTCTATTCTTTGTTTTACAAGCTCTTCCCAGCTTTTGTCTCGCACTATTCCGGGAGATTTATCACACTTACGATTTTCTTGATTACGAGTTCTTGGACTCTTTTCTGATGCACCTATATCTGTTGCACAAATACCAATTACACAAAACAATAGCACATATTTTTTCATACATCCTCCTCCTATTTTGATACTCGATTCCATCTTCCCATAAAATCTTGCTCAATAATGCCCTCAAGCTGTAAATCAATCAATGCTCTTTGCAAGTTTCCGCTCTGCTCTTGAGTATAATCTAACAATTCTTCAAAGGTACACACTTTATCGCTCAGATGTATAATACGTTCTTTGAGTGAACTCTTTTCATAATCGAACAATGAAGCACTCGCGATGTTCTGCTTTACCACAACAAGATTGGGAGCGATAGTATGCTCCTGCACTTGTTGTTCTCCAAATTCTTCTAAAATACTATTCGCATTGCATACAAGTTTTGCACCTTGTTGTATCAATTCATGACATCCAACACTCAATGAATCAGTAATTGGTCCCGGAACTGCAAATACCTCTCGCCCTTGTTGCAGCGCATACTCTGCCGTAATGCGCGCACCACTCTTTTGCGCAGCTTGCACCACAAGACATCCGCGTGATAGTCCTGCAATAATTCGATTTCGTGCTGGAAAATTACCAGGATGTGGCGATTCATTCATAGCAAATGATGATATCACCGCACCTCCAGAATCAACGATACGAGAAAAGAGCTGTCTGTTATGCGCAGGATATATAGCATTAAGCCCAGATCCTAATACAACGATAGTACGTCCACCATGTTCTACGGTTGTTCGATGTGCCATAGTATCAATACCCATTGCACCACCACTTACAATAGTCCATCCTGCATAGACAAGTGATGGAACTATCATCTGCACAACATCATGTCCATATGAAGATGCATTACGTGATCCTACAATAGCAATTGATTGCTCTTCTCTATGCAACGCACCCTGTACATAGAGCACTGCAGGTGGCGCATGAATTTCTCGTAATAATGCAGGATATATATCATCAGCAAGTGTAACAATATGCGTATTACTCTTCTCAATACGATCAATCTCTTTTGCAAGAAGATCATATGCTCGCAAACCATTTACTATTTTTTGAGCAATGACTTCGGATAGGTTACAAATATGTTTCCAATCAAATACCGACCAGCGATATATCTCAGACCAATCACAACTATCTGGTTTATGATTAAGAATTGAGGAGATAGTCGCAGGACCAACGCCATTAATTAATGAGAGATGGAGAAGTCTTTGCGTTTGATCATTCATAGGAGATTATGCAGTTTAATGTAATAAAAAAGAGCGCTTTCATTCGCGCTCTTTTTTTGTTGTTATTAGTCTATATAATTCATTCTGCTATTGCAACGATACAACTCGCTCACTTATTGTCTCTACATCCACATTATCGCTTTGACACAGGTCTGGCTACATCTCGCAACATAGAAACATTCGCAATTCTTTTATTTCGCTCTTCTTGATAGAGATCATATAAGTCTGGATCTTCTTTATCATATCGCGCTTTATCAATTTTTTGTAACATGCGTCTATCCCACTCTTGAAATGCTCGTTCATCGAGTGCCAAAAGAAGATCTGACACACCATACTTCAAGTCAGCATTTTCATTATACATGAAGCTGCGATCTAAGTATATATGATGTAACCCTTCAATGGCAGCCATCTTATTATCACGCCAAATTATAAAATTATCTTTATCATCCTGATCTTCTACTCTATTAATGGCCTCTGTTACACGATTGTGCCATCTTGCAGTAATCGCTTCATGCATAAATGCCAGCAGATCGTCATTTATTTGAAGTAAGTAACCAAGCTCATCATCATACGGCTCTTCAGGGCTATTTAAGAATCGTTTCAACTCTATTATTTTCTCTACTGCATCAGGAGTTCTATCCGTGCCTAATATAAGTGGAAATATATTGCTATACCCACACATCAGTATCACGCTCACTGCTTTCAATAACATTCTTTTGAACCCCATAAAATTCTCCTTATGATATAAAGCTATCGCAATGTTACACTAAGTCATTTTCCTTATTGCTTCTATAACCATGTTATCGCTTTGATACAGGGCTGAACAGATCACGCAACATATGAACGTTCGCCACTCTTTCATTTTTATGATTTAGTAAATTTTTATATGCTTCTTCATTACCATTGATACGGGCTCTATGAATCGCCTGTGCTATACGTAAATACCACTTTTCAAATGCTTGCTCATTTCTCGCCAAAAGTAGATCCGATATTTTATGCTTCAAATCATCTGTCGTCGCATTATTATCATCTAAAGCATCTTCAGATAAATAATGATCTTGTAATTCTTCAACTTTATCTACCATTATCTCATACCAATCCCCATATTTCTCTCGAAGTGCTTCATCCGGCACTCTAGCAATAGCTTCGGTTACACGACTAGCCCACTTTTCAAAGATCTTATCATTTGCAAACGCCAACACATCGTAATCTATATGAAGTAAATACCTAAGTAATTCACTATCTGTTATCGTTCGATTATTACCTAAAAATTGTCTTAATTCTTTTATCTTTTTTATCAGTTGCGGAGTTTTACTGGTATCTTCTACAATCGAAAATAGATTGCTACACCCACAAATCAGTATCACACTCACCACTTTCAATACTATTTTTTTGAACTTCATAAAAAACTCTTTCTCTATGCTTTAACTATTAAACGATAACCTCTATACAGAATACCAATAATATCTTCTCTTTTATGATTCACAATGTCCCCCCTTAATCAAATCTTATGAATAATGCTTCTCTATTCAGCACGACACAATAATAGCATGGACCTCTCCCGCAAATAAACGGTTTTGATGTCTAAATTTAATGCAATTGATGAGATTTAAGAAGGGAAGGCATTAAGAATACATATGAGAAGAAGAATAAACAAACAAGAGGGCCTTTGTATCGGCCCTCTCTATTGATTACTTAAAATTGAAGCAATGGATCATTATCATTAGAATCATTATATTCGTCATCAGTATATGAATCAAAGACCAATGTTGGATCAACTATCTCGATAGATTCAGTTGTACTATCAAATTTAACCCGTGCTGTCTGCTTTGTTTCATCATTCGATATATCATCACCAGAAGATTCTGATTGATCAGGCTCAAATGCTACAATCGAAGCAAGCTTTTGCGTCTTATCAAGCTTGATGAGGCAGACCCCTTTTGCTTGACGACCCATTGTACGTACTTCTGTCGCAGGTAATCGAATAATTTTACCCGCTTTATCAATTAAGAGGATATCTGAATTATCGGTAACAATTGCAAGACCAATCACATTCCCATTTCTGCCACCTGTTGGAATAGTGCGAACACCCATACCACCGCGATGCGCTATACGGAAGTCAGTTGTGCTTACTTTCTTGCCATAGCCATTTTCTGTTGCAAAGAGAATGTCACCTGGCTGAGAAATTACTTCCATGCCAACCACATAATCATTTTTGCGTAGACGAATACCAATTACACCAGCTGCTTGTCGACCCATTGAACGCACTTCATCTTCTTTGAAATGTATGCCTTGTCCAAATGCCGTTGCAATAACGATGGTATCATTGCCAGAGCTTAATGCACAGAATACTAATTCATCACCCTCGTTGAGCGTAATAGCACGAATACCCGTTGACCTAATCTTTGCAAAGTCAGATGCATCAGTTCGTTTAATAATGCCATATTTGGTGAGCATCACTAAGAAGCGTTGTTCCATACCACGAGTGCATAATAATTTAACCACAGTCTCACCCGGTTGCAATGGCAAGAGATTAATAACTGCGCGACCTTTTGCGGTACGTGATGCTTCAGGCAATTCAAATACCTGCATACTGTAGACTCTACCAAGATTAGTAAAGAAGAGCAGCGTATCATGATTATGTGCAACAAAGAGATCTTCAACGATATCGTCTGCTGTATCAAGAGATGCCATGCCCATCTTACCCTTGCCACCACGATGCTGAACACCATACGTTTCAAGCAAGACACGTTTGATATAACCCTTTTTAGTAAGTGTTACAACTACTTCTTCATCAGGAATTAAATCAGCTTCTGTGAGAATATCTATTGCATGCTCAATACGAGTCTTTCGTTTATCAGCATATGTACTGCTAATATGCTCAAGCTCTTTTTTAATCTCATTTTTCAGGATAGATTCATCTTCAATAATCGATCGGAAGAAGCTAATCGTCTTTTTGATCTCTTCCATTTCAGCATAAATACGCTCTTGTTCTAATCCTGTTAAACGTTGTAAGCGCATTTCAAGAATTGCTTTTGCTTGTTCTGGTGTTAGCAAGAAACGTTTATGTAATTTAATCATTGCATCATCTGCAGATGATGATTGTTTGATCATATTTACAACTTCATCAATATTCTTGAGCGCAACAATAAATCCTGCAAGTAGATGTTCTCGCGCATATGCTTTTTTAAGATCATATTGGCTACGTTTATAAATAACTTGTTTACGATGCGTTAAGAATTCTTGTAACAATTGTCGCAACGTAAAGATCATCGGTCTATTATTCAAAAGACCAAGCATCAATATCGAAATCGATGTCTGTAACGATGTATGCTTATAAAGTTGATTAAGAACTACGGAAGGGACTTCTCCTCGTTTGAGCTCTAAGACTAAACGCATACCCTTTTTATCAGATTCATCTTTGATATTCGAAATACCATCAATTATTTTTTCTTTAACTAAATCAGCAATCTTAATTGCAAGTTCCGCCTTATTAACTTGATATGGCAATTCAGTAATGATAAGCGCCGTACCTTTTTTGGTCTCTTCAATATCAACGACACCGCGCAATATTAAGTTACCTCGACCAGTTCTGTATGCTTTAACAATACCCGCTCTTCCACAAATAATACCGCCCGTTGGAAAGTCGGGCGCTGGCAATACTTCAAAGAGCTCATCTTCTGTCATATATTCATTTTCAAGAAGACGCAAGCACGCCGTTATTACCTCACCTAAATTATGTGGTGGCAATGAAGTAGCCATACCAACTGCAATACCCGTCGTTCCATTGATAAGTAAGTTTGGTAACTTACTTGGTAACACCGTCGGTTCAACAGTCGATTCATCAAAGTTTGGTACAAATGGCACCGTATCTTTTTCGATATCGGCTAAGATTTCTTGCGTAATCTTTGTCATACGGACTTCGGTATAACGCATAGCTGCAGCATTATCGCCGTCAACAGAACCCCAGTTTCCTTGTCCATCAAGAAGTGGATATCGTTTTGAGAAATCTTGTACCATACCAACCATGGTATTGTAAACAGCTTGATCACCATGAGGATGAAATTTCCCGAGTACTTCCCCCACTACGCGTACTGATTTGTGATATGGTTTGTTATAAAAGAAACCAAGTTGATGCATTGTATATAACACACGACGATGCACTGGCTTAAGACCATCACGAATATCAGGAATCGCACGACTAATTACAACAGACATTGCATAGTCAAGAAATGAATCTTTCAATTCTTCTTCAATAAGAACTGGTTTGACTCGCAATTTATTATTCTTATCGGTCAGCTGTGTCGATTCCATACCAAGCGCCCTTTATGAAAGGTGATTTTTATCTGGATTATTAACTAAAATTAAGACTAAAAAATATACTCGCTTAGAATAACGTAACGGTATCAATATGACAAGACAAAACAATACAGATTAAAATATAATCTAAGAACATTTACAAATAGCACCATACCATCTATTACTATAAATGAATTGTAAAAATGCGCATTTATCCTATACTGGTTGGGTATTGTAACGCATACAATTGAAGATTACAATGGTATCTTGTTAGCATCCTTAAATTCCTGATTTGCACAAATATACTATGGATATTAAAACTATTAAATTACAATCTTTTTCGCCTGATCGCATTCGAAACTTTTCGATCATTGCACATATCGATCATGGAAAATCAACACTATCTGATCGGCTCCTTGAGTATACGGGAACTATTAATGAGCGCATGAAAAAAGCGCAATTTTTAGACAAATTACAAGTTGAGCAAGAACGTGGCATTACGGTAAAAGCTCAGACTGCATCCATGTTCTACGAACACAATGGCGTCATGTATCTACTCAACTTAATTGATACTCCCGGTCACGTTGATTTTAGTTATGAAGTATCACGATCATTGTATGCATGTCAAGGCGCATTACTTCTTGTTGATGCAGGACAAGGTGTACAAGCACAAACAATGGCAAACTTCTATCTCGCATTTGATCAAGATCTTTCGATCATTCCCGTTATTAATAAAATAGATTTACCAACTGCTGATCCTGATGGCGTAGTAAAACAACTCAACACATTATTCGATTTTAAACCAGATGAAATTGTAAAAGCATCCGCAAAAGCAAACATCGGAACATCTGATATTCTTAATGCAGTCATTGAGCGAATTCCTCATCCACAAGGGAATACTGATGCACCTCTCAAAGCGCTCTTATTCGATTCATGGTTTGATGAATATCGTGGTGTTATCTGTCTAATTGCACTCAAAGATGGTATCATTAAAAAAGGTGATCAGATTTCACTTGCTCAAGTAAATGCACATTATGAAGTACTTGAGCTTGGCCTTATGTATCCTGAATTGACACCAATGGATGCTTTATATGCAGGACAAGTTGGCTATCTTATTACTGGTATGAAGACTGTAAAAGAAGCGCGTGTTGGTGATACTATTTATCATAAAAAATCGCCCGTTGCACCATTTCCTGGGTTTAAGCCAGCTAAACCAATGGTCTTTGCAGGAATCTATCCGGTTGATAGTGAAGATTTTGAACAACTCCAAGAAGCAATCGAAAAGCTTACACTCAATGATGCAAGCGTTACGGTAGAAAAAAAGGGATCTGCTGCATTAGGACTCGGTTTTCGCTGTGGTTTTTTAGGCCTTTTACATATGGATGTTTTCAAGCAACGGCTTGAACAAGAATATCAATTATCAGTTATTGCTACAGCTCCAAGCGTACTCTATAAAGTTCGCTTAAAACATACTACTGATCTTATTGATATAGAAAGTCCCGCTGACTTCCCTGATGAGAGCAAGATTGATGAAGTACAAGAGCCGATCATTGATGCTACCATCATCACACCATCGCAATATCTTGGAAACATTTTGTCACTCTGTGATGAAAAACGGGGCGTCCAATTAAATATGACATATATCGATGAACAACGCGTTATTCTTAAATATCGTCTCCCACTCAATGAAGTTGCAACTGATTTTTATGATTCATTAAAATCAGTCAGTTCAGGATATGCAAGTTTTGATTACGAAGAAGCTGGATATGAACCATCTGATCTTGTCAAAATGGATATCTTGCTTAATGGTAAAGCAATCGATGCATTATCATGTATTGTACATGAAGATAAAGCATATTATATAGGCAGAGACTTAACGGAACGTCTTAAAGATCTTATTCCAAGACAACTCTTTGAAGTTGTTATCCAAGCTGCACTTGGCACAAAGATCATTGCACGATCACGTGTAGCACCACTACGTAAAGATGTTACCGCAAAATGTTATGGTGGTGATATTTCACGAAAACGTAAGCTTCTTGAAAAACAGAAAGAGGGTAAAAAACGCATGAAGCAAGTTGGAAATATTGAAGTTCCACAAGAAGCATTCTTAAGTATATTGAAGAAATAAACGTATAAAGAGCGGTACGTCAGAGCACATACCGCTCTTTTATTCGATGTGCTCCATATCCCATACAACTTGCCGCAATCAATATAATTGCATATAATCCGTAAAGCATCGACATATTATTCTCTGCTCGCGCATGCCAAATTGCAGAAGGAATAGTCATGCATTGCACATCATGCACAAGAGAAGCTCCCAGTTCTGTTAAACTCATACTACTTGCTATTACCAATCCTTGTATAAGCACTGGCCACATTAATGGTACAAATATGGTACGAGTTTGTATCCATCGCGACGCTCCATATGCTGCTGCATAATTACTATACTCATACAACATATGTGATGGAATAGCATACAATAATTGATAACAGAATGGATAATTAAGAATCATATGCGATAGAATAATAGACCAAATAGATGTTCTTCCATCTATTGCACAAAGAGAATCAATCATGATACTCGTTCCTATACTTCCTAATGCATATGGTGCATAGATAATCACTTGCAATAATAATATCCACCAGCCATTTACTCGTGATGCTATTATCCAGAGCATTATTGCAATAAGCACTGATCCTATACCACTGACACCTGCTATTACAAAGCTTCGCATGATTGCTTCACGTAAAAAGAGATATGAGGGCATATAGATCATATCAATCAGAAATATCCAGACTCTGTAATTTAGTATAGTAAACAGAATAATACCCGCCGGCAAAGCAAGTATTGCGAGCATACAACAACTCATGAGACTGCACCATCGTGAATTTGATATTACATGAGATGATGTCTCATCAGACAATACGGGCAATGGATAATAATAGACTAATGCAAAGCAAGGTATAATAACCACACTGCGCATTGTTAAAAGTGATATTATGGATCCATAATCTGATGCACGATATGCTGACATCAATAATCCATCAAGCATCATCCCTTGCTGCTCGTTCATCATCATTAGAGGAATTGAAGTACTTGCAAAACAGAGTAAAAAAATCATAATTCCTACAGCAACTATATGTCTTTGCATGATAGGTAATACTACATACCAATAGGTCTGTAACGATGTTGCACCAAGCATATGTGATGTCTGCATAAAGATACGTTTAGTATATGCATGTGATATTCTGAGCGCATACCACGCAAATGGAGCATTTAAGATTACATGGGCGGTAATAACTCCGATCATTCCACATAGTCCCAAATCACGCACTGCTAAAGCGCATAACTTTGTTGGCATTATCATAAGTATTGGCATAATTGCTGCAAGTAATAGATTACATATTAATGAACTTCGCTCAGAAATATAGAGCAATATTATCCCATACATAAGAGATACTACCGTAGAAATAATTGCTTGCGTTATAGTACATAAAAAACTTACCAACATATAGATCTCTTTTTTGTATTTCAAAATTGTGGTATATCTACAATAGTATCATAGTAGTCATTCCAGGAGATATTGCCATGCAAAAACCATTTACGCAATCACAGCCATCAACGGCCAATCAATTATTTTCAGGCAATATATATATATTTCATGCATTTGATGTTGGTGATGACATCAATTTGGATAAGATACAACATGTAAAACCGATTAATTTGATTCCACTCTCAACTCCAAAATATTTTACGAACTATCATAAACCGCTTGGCATTAAGCCTCCTCAAATTCATAAACATCGCCATGCGATTAGTTGTAAAATTCATAATTTTGGAGCAATATCACTTACCTATCAAGTTCCTTTTACCGATACACTTGAGAATATACGGCGCGATTTTGATCGTATTAATATGATCTATTACGAGCAAAGTCTTATTGATGTAAAATATATTTATGATAAGATTCATTCCTGTATTATGCAACCAAAATTCTTTCAAACAAGGTCGTCGTATACGGTACTCCAAGTAAATCCAACATCAGATATTACCGATGTTACGATTCTTCAGAAAAATTATGGTAATGTTATCGCCTCATTATTACGTTTTGAAATCGAGACATTATCTGAATATCAGAAGAATGAAATTCTCGATTCTGCTATCGGCTATTTCCGCGGTGATCTGATTATTGTTGATACTGACGCTTCATTTATCTATGATGATGAGTATAAAGATCTGCTTGATCTCTATGAGTTTGCAAATATTCAACAATTAGAGCTTCGCTATTTTGATCGACAGCTTGATAAGCAATTAAATAAAATTTATGAAGGATCAGGAAGAAAGCCACCACTTAAGGCCTACTTACCATTTATTGGAACATCGACCGATCCTATTGATGCACTTGGAAAACTTAAAGTAGACATTTCTGTTATTGCTGAACGATTAGGTGGTAGCATCAAGCTTGCTGGTGAACCATATTATATGGAACTCTATAGCCTGCTTGTCAAAAAGCTTGATCTTAAGAATTGGCAAGAGGCAATCGATCGCAAGCTCGATATTGTACACGACATTCAGACCGTCTACCAAGATAAAATTGATGTCATTCGAGAAGATATGCTTTCTGTACTTGTGATTCTTCTTATTTTTATTGAGTTAATTATCGGTATCTTGCATTACTTTAAATAATCTTCTGACAAATACATTAAATCATTTATTATTCTTTATTATTCAACCTGGAACACATTACTCATGATTCATATAGCATTATTAATGACAAGTTTAACAGCATGTTTTATCACTTTTTCAGCACATACATCCGATACCAGTAATATAATCAAAGAATCTATCAATATCATACACACATATGTAAATAACGCACAATCATATGCTCAATCATCAGAGATATATAATGACATATCAGCGAAAAACGCTTTTTCTTATGCAAAAGATGCATACCGACTTGCAAACAAGCTCTACACTGTAAACCCAAAAGATGATTCAATCGTAGAAGCCTATACACAAGCAGCATCAACATTAGGAGCTTTCTATCTTGATGGAATTTCTGTTGATACTAATCTTGATAAAGCACTGAAATATTATACCAAGTTAGATTTCAGAAATAATCATAATGTCAAATATATGAAGGCAATAATACGCACTCGCACATCCTTTACACACAATCAACGCCAAGAAATACTCAATGAATTTGAGAATATAAAAAAGGAAGCTAAAAACGCTGATGCTCAAGCAAAAACTCAAGAATTAATAGATAGGTTACAAAAATCTATGAAGCCGATTGCTCTTAAACTTGAAGATAATTCTCAGTCAATAATAGAACTACAGACCATGTGCCCTATTAATAATGATGACATTAACGATCTTATACAAAATGCCAAAAATGATGTCGTCGTTCCACTTATTATGCGTCTAACAATAGTTGATCAACATGGTAACAAAGATTTTTTGTATGCAGGTGGAAAGCAACTCTTTGCATGGCTCTACTCACGAACAATGGATTCGTTACTTATTCCAGAAAAAGATAATTGGGATGAAAAACGAAAAATAAACCTTGATCGTAACAACCGTATTGAAGATGTAGATTTTCTTACCTATGATCTCGACAAACAACAGCTTACGTACATATGCAATGAACAAACGTTATTTAGAAAAGATTTCAAAGGATATTACAATCGTGCATATCTGGCTGCTCAGGGATCTGAGAATTATAATGTCCAATTCGCTGGACTATCTAAGCTTATTCGTATTCATTCAGAAAATTCTCTTAATCAAGAAGATGCTCATTTAGCACAATACTATTGCAATAAAATTCTGGCAAAAAAATCTAAATTATCTCCTGCATCTGAAACTAATGCGTCATTTTTTAAAGGCATTAATTGTATTCTTGCTGATGTTGATTTTGCGGTTGCTTTTCATTACTATAAAGCAAAAGAATATAATACGAGTTTTCAATTGTTCGAAAAAATAGGATTGCAAACTCATGATGCATACGTACAATCAGTTGCCTTATCATTCCTTTCACAAATTCTCTTTCGCACTATAGTTGATACAAATCAATGTAACAATCTATCTCCCGATATGGAAAATCGGTTACGACGAGTATCATTCTGTATTACAATGGCTCTCAAGAATACTGAACTACCTGAGCAGGGTCGCAAAGATCTTCTACGAGAACAATCCTCCATATCAAAACTACTTAAAAAAGATAATTCCAAGACTATTATATCCAAAGAAATATTCAGAATATGCAAAGAAGATATTATGCAGATATTAACGAATAAAATTAGACAACAAAACTTTGACTCTCTTTTAAAGAGATTCAATGCGGATCTGGCGTTATGCACTGATACAAAAACAACTTGTGATCATCTATATAAAGCGCATGATGCTTTAGAAAAAGCAGAATCTCTTAAAATGATCGATTATGAGTCTCTTACACGCATTAATAAAGCACGCCGGAAATATAATGCTAAGCGTTCATTACTACCAACAAAAAATGTTACCACTCCCTCTAATATCTGGGCAATTGATTAATAATAGTGATACTAACTGTTGAATATTTCATCTTCAAGCGCTTTGCTCAGCACTTGATGCAGTTCTGAACTATATGGCATTAATGCTTGTTTAAGTATTTCAGGGCTTTGTCCTTGCGCATCAAGAGCATGTATATTCGCACCTTTTGCTATGAATAATTTCCATAATTGATCTTTTGCTTGCTGATTAGAAAGACGCGCTACGTAATGAAGCGGTGTCGTATGACTCACCCCGCGCTGATGTCCAACAATACGTATTTCATCTTCGTCTTGCACATTAACAGGCGCTCCACACTCCACAAGTTCCTCAATCACTTTAGTATCAATACAATTTTGGCCGACACGTTGTACTGCATAACTTAAAACAGAATGCCCTTTGTATCGTAGCGTATCAAGACAAATACCGTTTCTGACTAATTGTTTAATAGTATCGCAATCCCCTAAATCGATTGCTTTGAATAGTGCATCTTTTTCTGATGCGCATATCTGACTACAACTTAGATTCATTAATAATAGAGTACATAGAATAGATCGAGCAATCATTATCATTCCTTTTCGTATTATAAAGAACCTCTTCCACTCTTTATTGGTTATAGCACGAATTGGTATTCTATCTCAAGAATAGAGAAATGCACGCATAACAAAAAATGGAACATCTACTACGATGTTCCATCCATTTGTTTTCACATATATCTAGCTTTACTGTGCAACCATTACACGAGCTGGACGCAATACAGTATCTTTAAAGAGATATCCTTTTTGAAGTACTTGTACAATCTGTCCCGATTGATGATCTGCAGATGAAACTTGACCTAATGCTTCATGATAATTTGGATCAAACTCCTGATAATTGGTCATTTCTTGCACACTATATTGAATGAGCAACTTCTGTAATGCAGCACGAATCATAGTAAATCCCGCAAGCATCTCTTGCTGTGATTGATGTGATGCAAATGCCCTATCAAAATCATCCACAATATCAAGAATATCCTTTAAGACCTTTGCTTGCGCTTTATCAAATACTTGCATCTGTTCACGAGCATTTCGTCGTTTAAAATTTTCAAAGTCAGATGTTA
The DNA here is from genome assembly GCA_964575265.1 of uncultured Pseudomonadota bacterium. Classification (GTDB taxonomy): domain Bacteria; phylum Babelota; class Babeliae; order Babelales; family Vermiphilaceae; genus CAZNPD01. Next base: position 518,128 of record CAZNPD010000001.1, read on the forward strand.
AGCGAACAAACTTATCTTTCCATTCGTTCACTTGCTCTTGACATGCATGTAGATCAGATTGCTCCACTGCTCCTTTTGCTTCAACATTCTCATTATTATTAATCATATCTTGAGATTGATTATTGGTAGTATTATCATTCATAAGGCTTCTCAACATAATAGAAATAGGATACATGTTTAGAATTCAAGTATAACAATCATAGATGGAAAGGCAATCCAATACATATACCCTTTTCCTTTTCTTATTATTTTTATAGAGTAGATACCAGATGATCAATCAGATAATCATCACCTATTGAAAAAAAGGAAATATTTGTGAAGAGAGCTAATCTTATTAAAGCCGCTTTGATCATATCGCTCACCATATCATCGACTGCAGGAGCGTATGAACCTGCAATATTTTATCGAGCAAGTAATATATTTAGTGAACCACGTCTTGCAAATGATTGGCTTAGTACATTCGAAATTAGTCTTGAAGGTGGATCAACAAAACATGCACGTGACAGAGACGATCAGACTGTCCCCCTGTTTGACATATATGGCATTAGCAATCTTCACGCATTGAGCCTTAATGTTCCTGGAAAAGATAGTAAAAATCCGCTTGACCTCTTATTAGTTGACATGTCTCTCTCTCCAAAGTCCGGCAATTTTGGATATGTATCTGTTCACGGTAATTTCTCATTATTACAAAGCACAATTCTTCTTACTCAGAATTTTGTAAAGGGCTTCTTTCTACAAGCATATCTTCCTATTCGTCGACTCTCTGTTGATGAACTCTGCTATGCAGACCAATCATTGCAATGCAGTTGTCCTGGAAAAAGCTCTCCGCTCTGGGAAGTCTACCTCAAAAGCTTTGATCTTATCTTAGCAAATTATCAATTGAGCAGGTCAAAGACAAAAGAGACTGGTGTTGGAGACCTTTGCATTCTTGCAGGATGGTCACTTAATTATGATCAGACAAAAGTACTCGATTATGTCGATTGCAGCGCACAAGTAGGTCTCCTTTTCCCAACGGGTAAAAAACAAAATATTGATAAAGTCTTTTCATTACCATTGGGATACAACAAACATTGGGGATTTCCTATCGTTGCTGATATATCATTTGGCGTATACGAATGGCTCACTATTGGCATGCATATCGATGCACTAGTATTTGTTAATAAATGTCGCACAATACGTGTCAAAACCGCTCCATCACAACAAGGAATTTTCAAACTCGCAAAATTGACTACTTCAATAAATCAAGGTGCCATCTGGTCTCTTGGTGCATTTGTAAAGGCTGATCATTTTTGTCGCGGTATATCATTCATGGGTGGATACACGTTTAATAAACAAGATCGATCAACTATTAATGGTTGTGATGCGTGTCCATATTCGCTCTGTGTAATGAATAGCGATGAGGCACTTTGGGGATGGAAGATGCATACCATACATGTCGGTTTTGAGATCGATTTCACGTGTGAAAATGCCATCGCAGGACCACGATTAAATATTTTTTATAATCGACAAGTGGGTGGTAAATATGTCTTTAAAACTGACATTACTACTGCACGCTTTACTTGTGATATTGTCTGGGACTTTTAAGTATTAAAAAGGATGAGGCAAATGAAGTATCTTTTGAAACATATATTATTGATAGTATGCATTGGCATGATACCGCATACTACACAGACAATATTTTTAGTAAATGGAAATAACCCCAATGCTCCTTTTGGGTTTAATCAAATTATAAACGCAAAAGTATATGATGAACGAACTGGAACAATCTATCTTGGTCTTTATGGTGACGGAACTGAAACATACGCTCTATCAAAATCAGGAAGACCAACATTTCGAACTCCACAATCATTTATACCTATGATTAGCGAAGACGATTCGAATCTTTATAATAGTTCCATTGAGTTTTTAGCAATCTCTCAACCCGTTGATGCAATACCAGTTATAGGAGTTGTCCCATTTGACGGAACCCCATTTAATGCTCGTAATATCTATGGTATCCAGACCGCTGGGATCGAGAGTATTATTGCAACTGATGTAAATGGTATAACTAATTTACATGATGCAGGCGGTAATTCTACGACTGCTGGCATTGTAAATATTGTTGGAAGCCCATGCCATTTTTTTGCTCTTGTGCGCCCAGAATCCGGTGCATTCGGTGCTCCCAATAGTGGTGTTGCAATGCTTGATGTCCGCCTTACCGATTCTTGTATGCGATCAATGGTGACTAATTTAGAAATCAAAGATGCCGTAACGGGCATGCCCGGTAATCGTGCGGTTCCTTTAGAAAATAACTCTACCGTTTTGAAAGGAGATGCAGGTGGCGCAAATATTACATTTGCTACAGATCCAGAGGATCTTAACCAAACTGCTATGTATTATGATCGTACACTCGACCGTCTCTATATTGGCGTTCGTATTGGTACAGGTGGCGGTGGGACAGATGATATTGCAAAGGATATTGTTGTTGGACTATCTGATTGTACAATATGCAATAGCCTTGCACTTATACCCATTGTAGCCGATAGTGCTATCACTTCTGCTGCAACAAATGAGGTTGTGGTAACTCGTGCATTAGCAGGACAAGGGTTGCGAGCAAAAAACATCTCAGTTCTTCACGCTACTACCGGTCCTGATTATTTAATTGTGAATGGCGCAATTAGACCTACAGGAGGCCCTACAACTGCCACTGACCTCGTTGGTAATCTCATCTACGCATTACCACTCGTAAACAATCCCGAAGATCCATTTATCCATGGCACACTTGCAGATAAGAATTCAGCACTTGTTAATGGTCACTTCATAACGCCGGCAACAGCTCCGGGTGATTTAGCAACCGAAAATGATGTTGCTGCGGTAGTAGGAGGAGCTCCATTGCCACTTCCTGCTTCTATTAATATCTCAGATTTGCAAGTTTCAGGTGATACGGTATTCGTTTCAACAACAACATGCGCTTCTTCAGAGAGCGATACCGGTATTATCTATTCTCAAGCACAATTTGATGCTACTGGAAAAATTATTAGTTGGACTCCTTGGACTAAACATGCGGTAGGCATGTATGGCATAAATATCGCATGCTCTCCATCGTGTCCTGGCCCCGTACGTTTTTTTAGTGTTGATCAAAAAATAGGATCTATGTGGATCGTTGATGGCGTATATAAAAAACTTGCTGGTATGTCACAATGGTCAAGTGATCCTTCAAGTAACAAGCTTGCTCGCCGTGCAAGTAGATTATTATCAAGTGGTTCATTTTCAGCACTCGACTTAGATCAGTCAACACGTGGATTTTATAATGTAACAAACACCAATTATGATACCATACATCGATATGCGCTCTTTGGAGGAAATCATACGGTCGTATTTGCACGCACCAGCGTTGCAGCAACTAATACCCCACCTGTTCCGATAACAACCCCACAAACTGTTATAACTGATTTTTCATCACAACAGAATCTCATAGGTACAAAGTTAAAAGGATGCGTCCAAGCACTTGAATATAGTCGTCGATTGAGCAGCGAAGGAGATAGTAATTATTTTTTTGCAGGAACAGAAAAGGGTCTGTATGCGTTTGCTCTACCAAATGGCAATGGATTCAATGTAACTGATTTAGGAGTGCTCACAAACATGCTCTTCACCACAGGATCATGGCAATTTGCTGGATTTTCAGATTCATCAATCATCGATATTACTACATCAGGAAGAGCATTATATGTCCTTGCAAGACAGGTATCATCTGATCCTATAGCGCCATTTACATATGCTGTCTATGCAGTTCCCTTTAAAACCTCTTTAGCGATGATGTTTCTGTCAGGCGATGTACGAACTATCGCACAATCTGGTGTTGATGCATTAGCAGATGCCTATGCATTCTATGGTCTAGAAATCATTTCAACAGGAACTGATACGTTCCCATTTACAAGCGAAAATAACTACAAAGAACAGCTTATGCTTGCAACAAATCAAGGACTCTTTTATTCTAACGCCGATCAAACGGGAACTAATAATGGTATCATTCAAGCTACAAATCAGACTGATGCCAATTGGCAATTGGTAACGGACACACAAGAGACTCTCTTTTATCAGATTGCTGGAACTGATGCTCCTACACGTCACACAGTATGGCCATCTACTATTGAGAGTCTCTGCGCAAAAGGAACACTTGATCGAAGTCGAATATTGCAAATTAGTGGAAATGGTGATGCAACAACCGACACCGTTATTGTTGATACATTCGTTCCACCATTCTTCAATAGTGATAGTCTTACAAAGCCATTCCGTTCACTTGATCCCATCACCCATTTTTGGACAGATGGTGCTCGACGATATTTCATTACTACAAAACTTGATAGCGCACCATGTAAAAATAATATCATGGTACTCCCATTTCGATCATTAGAATGGAATACGCCTCAACCGCAGGTTCTTTCAAATCCAGTACTCGAGCAATATAATTACTTCTATTGGGTACGCATGATTGGCGCAACAGGACTCTTAATGATCGGAACTGATCAAGGAATTGTCGCTCTTGAATGAGGATTGGCTGAATAATACTCTATGCATATGTTTAAAGAGTGATTCAGTATATCGTAGTTGATCTATTTCAAAGCAATGGCGAAGTTCATTATATCGCTCATAGACTTCTTGAACAATCTCATTAAAATATTGCGCATCCGGTATGGGTATAATGCCTTCTATCTGTTGTATAGACCAGACGGACTGTCCTAAGTAGGCAACAAACCGATCTCGTACCAAGTCTCTCATATGAACAGTAATATTTGCTTCAGAAACAATCTTGAGATCCTCTATCGTCTCAAGTGTATAGGCTATACCATCGATTGATTTCTTAAACCAGTTACAATATAAGGGATTTTCTGACATTACAGCGTACAGTAAGTGCTCCTCTAAACTGCACACCAATAATATGCTTATTAATACCGTCCATCTTAATTTCATACATGCCTCTTTTATCATTCCATATCACCTCGCCTCTCTTTTATAGTGATGCAAATCAATACAAACAGTCAACAATGGCCGCGACAATGCCCATAAATAAACGGCTTTTCAAGCAGGCCCCAGCCCACTCCCGATTTACATATAGAATCAATGCTCTATACTTAAGACAAGGGGAGTTTATCTATAGAGGACATTTATGCTACATACTATCACAGCACTTTGCATGCTGATTATGGGACAGTCATGCGTAGCCACCGCGACTGAATCCAAACCAAAGGTTACAAGACCAGAAATTCTACATAAGATCATCCGCCAAATATGTCTTGAAAAAATGGGAATAGAGAGTGATGATATACCTGAGGCCATTGAAAAGCATCTCATTCCACATTACAAAGTAGATTGGAGAGATCGGGTCCCATTACTCAAACAAAAAAGACTCTCATTTGATGATCAAAAAAATCAGATTAATATTCAAAGTCCTAGTAAAAACTGGACCTATGCTGTTGATCCCAATAATTATATGAGACTTGTTCTTAATAATCTCACAAGCCCTCAATCACTCTCATTATCGTTTGACAGCAACAAATATAATCCACTCGATAGAGCAAGACGCTGTCTCTTTTTTTCTCCTGACGATAGCATGATTGGCGTAACAATAAAAAATAAAGAGACCAATAAACTAGAATGTCTTATGTATAAGACCAATGATCTGGCAACAAAGAACCCTCAACCTGTTGCTGGTTATAACCTTGATATTGACGCTGGCAACTATCCATACCTCTTTGCATGTAAATTTAATAAAAATAATAGATTTTGTGCTATAGCGTCACAACGCCATATTGATGTTTATGATATGATTACTGGCGATAAGCATCAACTTGCTATTGAACCAAATAATATGGAATTCTCGCATAATGGAAATTATTTAATAATCAGCAATGATACAAACAAAACAGTAATCTATGATCTACTTACTAAAAAAGAGCACCATTTGAATGAACAATATCTTACAATGATCGATCAAGATACTCTTATTACACGACGACCAATGCTTACAAAAACACATGTAATATCTCATAATCTTACAACTGGCAATGAGTCTATAGTAGATTGCAATGGAACTGATATTGCAACTATGTATGGGGAACGTTATGTAGTCACCAATTCATCAAACTCCGTACAAATCCTCCATTTTACAAACCCTCACCCTCGCGGAAATAATAATCGTTATTATCTTTTATGTAAAAATAAAATAAGAGAAATTACCGATAAACGATTTAAGAATAGATATCTGATCAACTGCTGTCTACTATCAGACAATGGCAAGTATGTAGCTCTTAATACTAATAATAGCATCAACATGTATCATATTAATAATAAAGATAATGAATTAGAGTATCTTGCATCACATACTAATAAAGTACCAAATAGCCAACTTATGCATATCAACTGGAATGGCCAGAATATATCACTCCTTGATACGAAATCACACACTCTCTACACATATGGATATAGAGTAGACAGAGGGTTTACCGGCATAACTCATGCAATAAAAGAGCAATCAGATACTATCTCGCAAGGAAGAATTTTCTGGAAGGGCCAAATATTGAATCAGAATCAGACATCTTGTATGGATACGCATGATCGCCAAAAAGGAATCGCTTATATCATTGATCTTGTACAAATGCATCAAATACTAGAAGCTCCTTATCCTGCATCAACGAATCATGCTACTGTCATAACAAATAACAATGCAGAATATGCAATCTCATCATTAGATACTAAATTATAAGAATAAAAACTTTTCTAAATAATAAAGGCCTCTGTGATAGAGGCCTTTATTATTTAGAATGGTAAGTCATCTTGAAATGGTGGTTGATCTTTAAAATCAATCTCACCAGCAGAGAATCCTGCATTATTTGATGTAATATCAGTATTGACTGCTGTGCTTACTGGAGCACTCTCTTTTTTCTTTGATGTCTTTTGCTGATTACGCGCTTTAATCTGATCAATCTGATTGAAGAGATCGCGTTCAGTCTCATTTTGTGGTTCTGGACGAACTGATTCCATATTTACATATGCTGTTTGTGCTGTTGCTGAACGCCCAAGGGCAGCAGGTTCCTCTTCAACGAGATCATCTTGTGCACCACTCGCTAAGAAGACAACACGATCTGCAACAATTGAATGCTTGCTTCTTGTTTGACCATTTGGATCTTCCCATTGATCAAATTTTAAGCGACCTTCAATCAATACAGGTCTACCCTTTTGCAAATATTGACGACAACTTTCTGCTTGGGCTCCCCACACATCTACATCAATGTAGCAGACTTCTTGTACCATACTTCCTGTTTGCCTATTTCTAAATTGACGGTTTGTTGCAAGTCCTAACCGACATACTGGTTGTCCTGAAGGTAATTGTTTATAATCAGGATCTCGTGTTAAGTTGCCTACAATAACCACTCGGTTATATCCAGCCATAGGTATTTCCTTTCAAACAGATAATTTATAATATTGATTAGTATATCATGTATATCGAAATACGCATATTTAATATGCTGCTCTATTCCCACATCCATATTGCCATAAATATCCATACTCTCGATACATCTGTGCAATGTATTCATATTTTACTGCTACGGTTAAGTTGAGTGATTCGATACTTGCAACATGTTTCAAGAATTGTTCACGTAAATCTTCTGGCATATATTTTGCTTGCGATCGCAAGAAATATGTATAGTACAATAACTTGCCAAGTGCTGTGTAGTGTATACCCATTGTATTATCAAGTGCATATGTTTGGCGACACTCAAGAAGAATATTTGCAAGCGCATCAATACCACGTTTAATAGTCAAGAAATCATATCCTTGTGGTATCATCACTGCAATAAGATTCTTCATTATTTTAAAACCACAGTATGTCAAACCTATTGTTGGCAAAAGCAAGACCGCACCAAATGTTAACTTACTCTGTAACATTAATCGTTCAAGATCTGCTAAAATGTTAGCCGTACGCTGTAATGTTTCTTTTATTACAGTGCTTCCATCTTGTGAATAATCACCAACATAATATTTCATTGCCATAGCACTAATAGTTATTATTTCTCCCAAGAATGTTATCATCGACTTTATCGGTAATTCACCAGTAATTGTCCACATTTTCGCTCCACGAGTTGTTGCAATAACATGATTTATAAAGACTAACAGCATATTGGCATCAAAACCATCTATCGCTTCTTGCTCAAGAATGATCGACTGCTGGCCATTAAATTCTTTTTCTGGAGCTCCTATAGCATTATCCCGTAAATATCTGTAATAGCTCTGACAGAATTTCTTCCATAGATTTTTAATGTCATCCATAGAGCCTTTTTTTGGTAAATTTTGCTCTATCTTTTCGACACTCTCTTTGATTTTTTTATTTGATCCATCAATAAAATCTTTGTCTATACTATTTTCTATTAATGCACTTCTCATACGATTGATAGGCGACTGTAAGTGATTGATATAAAAATTAGTAATTCCTGTAACAATCTTATGCTGCCATTCTGCTAATTTTCCGGGATGATTATTAAAGTAACGAGCTGTATATATTCCTGCACAAGCTGCTGTTCCATAAAAGACCCAATCTCGTTCGAGCGATGAAGGAATAAAAAGCTGCTTCATACTCTTCATACAATAGACAGGACAATTCATTAATTTTTGTATGGCTTGCTCAAGATATATCTCTACATGTGTATTAGTATAGTGAGCATCTGGTTTCCATTCGGTCTTATCAAGAAGATGTATAATCGATACATATTGTGTAATCCATGCGCGACGCTGAGCCCCATCACCCTTTATTGAGAGAAAATCAAGATGAGAAACAAAAAGTCCAAGAGTGTATGCATAGTGATCATACCACGACTGTAGCGCTTGTAACTTTTTTTGAATATAGATTGATTGCCGCGGACCGGTAATCCACTTATAGGGCGACTTATGAAAGAAATAATAGATTGGATGATTTGCTTGATAATGCCAATATTGCATAGTCTGATCAATAGTAGTTAATATTTTTAAGATTTCTCGTTTTACTCGACTATTGAGTATCACTGCAACTTTACATAAGATCATTGCATAAAATGTTTCAAATGTTTCCAATGATTCTGGATACTTTTCTAGAATCACCGCTAACCCATCTTGATAGTGAATATAACTTGCCTGCAAAATCTGTAAGCAATGAGACAATGAGAGCTTTGGTGAAAATGATTCTGCGGTAATAATAAGCCGCCTTACCGCATCAATCTCATGCAATGAGGATGCAACACCTTCAATATTCTCCTGCAAACGGCATGAGCTCGATTTATGTGTAACTACTGGAAGATCATCCAGCATTTCTAATGTGCACTCTGACCATATAGTTGATGAACTTAATAAGAGTATCGTAATCAATAATGATTTCATAATGTGGTAACTTTTCAAACTAAATTGATTTCTTAATTAATGCGTCCTCTCATTCCCCATATTAAAATAATAGGTATAATTTTTTTTGCGACATTCTTCAAGAAAGTTGTGCTTTTTAGTTGAAGAAATACAACATAATTTCTTTATTACGATTCTTTATTCCATGTATAGATATCTATAAAAAGTTTTTCGCGTATAGCTACACAACTTCTTTGCATAATGATTCTACAAGTCCAACCATAATTCCATCACCAGGAACCACTTCTATGATATAGCCAACATAGGGATTAAAAATGAATTTTTCAAACGTTACACATGTTACATCATCGAAGCGATCTACAACATCTTGCAAATCTGCTTTAATCACAGGAAGTCCGCCATCACTCCATTCAATATAAATAGATGTATCAATCGTTGTTTGATTTAATAGCTGCTTCAATGTAGGTATAATACGATGCGGATCGCCATAAAGATCAACTCTCGGACAAATTTTAGCCCAATCAATTTTACCCCATCGAGTAAGTGGATACATTTGTTCAAAAATCACTGCCAACTTATTCGATTCTTCTCGAGGAAGAAGGATAACGTTAAGTTCCTCTACACACTCTCTAAATAATGGACGATGCTTTCATTACTACATGAAGATGATATATCTTTTTGCTTGCGCTCAATGCTAGTACAGAATCATCCAAATGTCACGCGAGAAAAATACGAGCTTCACTCTTTGCACTACGAAACTATTAAAAACTCATCAACTTTTTTAAGATCATCACGCAATGCTGTTAAAGAATTGTATAATTCTTTTTTCGGCAATGGCTTCTTCTTATTTTGAGTATAAAGATCGGGCGTATCATAACTATCTCTTACACTACTGTGTATAGTCTGCCATTAAAATGATATGTTTCACCATCAAATTTCTTTACTCTATTCATCTCATCTAAGCTTACAATCAAATACTTATGTAAGAGAATAGGTGTTATCTTGTATTTTTTGAAATAAATGTTTTCTCAACCATGGATCGTCTAAGCGCTCACAGTCTCGTATAAACTTTCGTAGTGATGGTATCATCGGAATATGATGTACAAATAACAATTCAGCTAACATATCTTGAATCATGAATAATTGCTTAAACAATAGTTCTGCATCAGTATATTTTTCACAATACTTAACTTTTTTGATGATATCATCTATGATAGATACAATTATAGATTCTTTTAATTCTAAAGCTTCTTTAGATCGAGTCTGCAATAACTCTTTAGAAAGTTCTTTTATTTTGCTCATTAATATCTTTCAAATTTGTTGTAAATGCCAGACTTCTTTGGTAGTTGGATTGTAAATCATTTCCCAATCACTTGTTTCATATCTAAAAAATCCAGGTTTATCATCCGCAATTCTGCTTTTCTTTTTATAATATTTTAGTATAGATTTTGCAATAAGAGATGGCGATTTCCTTCCCTTATCCCATAGTCGTTCATAATAATATTTTGAAAATTTTAATCCATTTAGTTCGTAGTAACCATTTTTTAATATTGCTTCAGAACCACGATTAATAGTGTTTCTGGTTCGAAATTTAGTTAAGCATTCTTTTACTGAAGAAGATGGCACGTTGTCTATCAAAGAACAATTCAAAACCACACCCTCAGACGTCTGTAGATAAACCTCTGGTGAGACAAGTGGATTATTCTTCGCAAATGTCAGCGCTTTGGTTTTCAGAACATCACAGAATTGCGTCATGCCTTTAAAGAGCAGTGCTTGTGCGCAGAGTT